>NZ_AP018553.1:1800000-2100000 GCF_003967175.1 Sulfodiicoccus acidiphilus
TGGGGGTCTCCCCTCCACCCTGGAGAGGGCCCTCATGTTCGCCCCGTTCAGGTACTCCACGACGATCCTCTCCTCCCGCGGTTAAGGCAGTAGTGGAAGCTCCTCCCGCACGTCCTCGCACCGAACTTCCTCTCGCCCCCAGAGGAGCCGTCACGTACTACCGTGTCTGGACCGCGGGAGGAGCACCTGGGCCTCGCAGACCTCCTCACCCCCACCTTCCTCGGAGAGGCGTGCCGACCTTCGCGGCCTGGACTCCCGGGACTTACGCTGCTACGGCCTGCCCGGTTCAAGTTCCACTTCCTAGGCTCGAGGTTCGAATTCTTCAGGGTCGGGAGTGGTAGTCGTACGAGGGTCGTCCCGCACTACACCGCCACCGTACGGGAACCTTTCTATGAAACTTCCGTTTTTACGCTTGAGCCAGACAATTACGCTATGACTTATCGAATGAGACGACTGCGAGAACGCTCCCCACCTCATTTCGATAGCTAGGGCAATGACACCTACTCCCCACGAATTCGCGGGTCCCCCAGCGAGCTTCTCGAAGGAGTCTAAGGCGGATTCACCGCATCGGAGCTCTCCTCTCGGGGGCAACTATCGAAATCGCATGCCTCACGCTCCCCCTCCGTCAGGGGGATCGGGTAGACCTCAGCGTTCTAGGAGTCGCACGGGAGGACAGGCGAGCTAGTGTCGGGATCGGCCTACCTCGAGCCGCGATCCCTCGATCGTTCCAAGTGCCGTTGTGGGAACCCCCACGTGATTTCTCGGGAAAAGCGTTAGCTATGGGGGATCTAGGACGTGACGGAAAAGCGAGCGAGATCCCCCTTCCCTCCGTATTCACTGCTCTTCTCCCCCCAGGACACTTCGTTCAGACTAACGAATCACTTCACAGTCTCAGCATCGATCCCTAGGCTTCCATCCCCCACTGGAGGGGACATAAATTGTGTGAACTTATGTGTCAAAATGGATCTCTCTCCGAAGGCCTTACAAATCAAGTCGACTTTAACTGGTCCCAATCTTGTTCCACACCCTCCATTTCGGAGAAAACTCGGTTGGGGCCTCTCTGTAGAGCTCGACTCCTTGTTCTGCCCCGCTTCCACTGCTCGCTGAATTCCCGCCTCCGTGGGAGGTTCGGGAGTTTCCAGCGTGATCGACCCCTCTTCCTGAGGACCTTTCGTCCCCACTTATAGGCCCTCGCA
Source organism: Sulfodiicoccus acidiphilus (assembly GCF_003967175.1). Classification (NCBI taxonomy): domain Archaea; kingdom Thermoproteati; phylum Thermoproteota; class Thermoprotei; order Sulfolobales; family Sulfolobaceae; genus Sulfodiicoccus; species Sulfodiicoccus acidiphilus. The sequence goes on from NZ_AP018553.1 coordinate 1,801,197, forward strand.
CGGAGGGAGGGCTCCCAGTGCCGGACTCGACCTCGTCTGATTTCGATGGCCGCCTACAAGAGCCGAGTAACGTTGTTAAGGCTCGAACCTCGAACGACCCTTAACTTGGCACTTCCCATCGTACTGACCTCCTCCCTGGAGGGGTTCCCTTCTGGAGAGCTCGTAGTTCCCATCGTCGATTCGGGTACATCTCTCTCGGCGGCAGCCTAGCGGATCAGAGGACCACCCCATCTGAAGACGCGGGGGACTTTCCTCCAGTCCCTTGAAGGAGACGCTTGTTGCCCCTTCCGTAGTCCAGGTAAGCTGTCGAGCTGGGGGAAGGAGCTCACCAGCATCGCTACGGATTTTTAGGAAAAGTATTTGAATTATCATCACCGCTCCTAGAAGGGGCGAGGCTTTCAATCTCATTAATATGTAGGGAGACTTCACTCGCCTCACAATGTTTAATTTCCACAGCTACAATCCCAAATTATGATAAAGCGAGTGAGGCTCAAGAACTTCAAGAGCTTCGACGACGTAACGGTCGAGCTACGTAAGATCAACGTGTTCACCGGGCCTAACGGCGCCGGAAAGAGCAACTTGGTCGACGCCTTCGTCTTCTTGAAGGAGTTCCTCAGGCCGGGCTCGTTCCCTCCTTACCCCTTCATACGCTGGGGCGGCTACTCGAACCTGGTTTTCATGAAGGACGAGAACGCCAACGTAGAGTTGGAGATCGAGGCCGAGGACTACAGCTATCGTCTGGTAGTGAACGGGAAGGACGGGCTTAGGGTATTGGAGGAGTCCCTGAAGTATAAGGAGACGGAAGTGAAAAGGAAGTACAACGAGGTGGAAATCGAGGGCAAGATACTTAACCTGGATCCGTCCATGAGCGTCTTCCACAGCGTACAGAGGCTGGGACCTATGGTGCTCTCGAACATTCCCCTTCCCCTTCACCTGACCGACTTCATGAGCAAGTTCGGAAACGACATCGCGGTTCTGAGGCTGGAACACACCGCCTTACTACGTCCAGTCCCCTTCAACTTCCCAAACGTGCTGGGAGTAGACGGCTTCGGTCTACCCAAGGTCCTTTCCTCTCAACCGCCGAAACCCGTTCTGGACTTCCTTTCGGAGTTCAACTTGTCCTTGAAGGTAGACGTTAGTCCGGAGGGGAACTTCGTTCTCAACCTAGTCGAGAGGGTGAACGGTGGGACGCTGGTCTTGCATCCCTCTTCCATACCCTCTGGCGTAGTGAAGATGTTGGCCATCCTTACCGCGATCTACGTGCTTAGGCCTTCTATCCTTTTAATAGACGAGGTGGAGAACTCCCTCCACCTCAACTTCCTGGAGAGACTCGTAGACATCTTCGACTACTCAGAACCCCAGGTCGTGCTGACCACCCACTCCCCAGCCGTAATAGACTTGGTCGATCCCGCGGACGTGGTGACGATCCACAAGGAGGGAGGTAGGAGCGTCCTCCAAAGGGTTAAGGATACGACCAAACTCAAGGAGTGGCTGAGGGAGAAGGGCCTTTTGCTGAGCGAGTACTTGTACTACTCTTAGCGTCCAGGTGGTCAGGGTGAGGATTGCGCTGCTGACGGAGGACACTCACGCGCCGTCGTTTATTGAGAAGGTGATGGAGCGATTGAAGGAAGAAGGACGTTTGAACGTCGAGGTGGTGGTCTGCAAGGGCGAGAACTCCTATAGGAAAATTCGGCCTTGTTCGGATAAGATAAGACGAATAATAAACTCGATAATAGATAAATGTGACCGAATTTTAATATTTCAAGACGCTCACGGGGAAGATCGAAGTGAAGTAGAAAGGAGAGCGCTCTCCCACCTAGAGAATTTATCTACTTATATAGGAAAAAAGATATTTATTATAATATTTGAGGAGGAAATAGAAGAGTGGATACTTCCCAACACCCCTCGTCCAGCAGACGAACTGAAAAGAAAGGAGATGTACGAGAAGTCGTCTCTCCCGTCTTACTCGAGTGAGGTGGACTTCAAGAAGCTCGATCGGGTCCGAAGTTTCAGGGATTTCCTCTACGCATTGATGGTTAGTTGAGGAAAGTATCGACTTCGGGCTAACGATCGAGGGTGAGGTCCTCGCCCTTCTGGAGTGGGTTCAAACTAGGGAACCTCCGTCCTGAAGCTAATCGACTTCTCAACTCTTCCCTATTTGCGTAGAAGTCGAACTCGGTTGAGGCGTCTGAACGTTGAAGGTCGTTCGAGCCGCCGGTTTACAAGGAACGTTAAAGTGGGGGTACGAGGAACTCGCGAGGAAGTCCTTCGAACGGACCACGGAAGGAGAGCGCGTAGAGTCGAGCCACGTCTACAGGTTCGCCTACAGCGACGATAACGGGCTCTACCGTACGATCCCAGTACCAGGTAGACGTGTGGCAAGAGACGACGGAGTGTACTTAATGGAGTCCTTCGCGAAGCTCGACCTCGTTCCCGATCTTTCGTCCAGACCTTCGTTGCGTTCGCCTCTCCCACACACTCCTCGTCTGGACGGAGAACAGGAGCCCCCTGTGTGCGCGGGTCGGGGGCTCGCTCGAACGCGACCTCTACGATCCTTCCGCGCCTTCAACTCCCCGGCAGCCGGAGTTCTCCGGGACACGGGAGTGCTTGAACGATGGGAGAACACGGAAACCGACGTGCGGGTGAGGGAGAAGCACATGGGGTGCTTGAACGATGGGAGAACCGACCACCGTTTCCTCACGTCGTCGATGTCTAGGACCGCCTGGGACTCCCCGGCTACCTCGCACCGACTTAGATCTGCTCGATTCACGAATCCCGCCTACTCCAGTTGTAAGTTCCCTCTGGCCTCAGTGATCCCCTCCCGCTACCCTGTGGCCTTCCTTTAAACGGAGGGTTGAGGAGGCCAGGTTGACTTCGACTAGGACGGTGTGACGTTAGACGCAGCGTTGAGGTCCCAGCGCTATCGGATGCGGGGCAGCTCACCGTACATCCGTCGAGCCAATCGAGCGGGGAGAAGCTACGCCTCCCGAAGCTGGCCTACAAGAGGTTTCGTCAGTTAGTGGAGAAGGATGGACGGGGGCGACGAAGAAAGAGGTCTAAGCTTCCTAAGGTGTCCTCCACGACGCCGGCGTCCTCTGCGATCCCTCGGGTGAACTGCCTTGTTAAGTTTTTTGTCACCTAGGTCACTCATTACTGTGGTAACTAAGCACTACAAAGTCAACGTGGAGCTCAGGAGTTCGTTTTGGGACAAGGAGTACCTGAAGAAAAGCGCGGAACAAGTGTTCAACCTGGACTTAGAACCAGTGATAGTCGAGGGGAAGACGCTCTCCTTCAGGCTAAGGCACGACAGGCCGTTGAAGAACCGGGAGGTGAGGGGGTGCGGCGACATACTGTTCGCCACTTTGGAGGTGATCAGGGGACTGCCTTGGGCCACCATTCGCGTGTTGGAGACAGCCACCTACGAAGTGAAAGGGGGCATAGGCGGGGGGCTCTAGGTGGGGGTGCGGGAGCGTCGACCAAGAGATACGAAGTCGCCGTAATCCTGGCCGTCCTAGGGGGAATCGTGGGGTACCTCCTCGGCGACACGGCCGAGAGGGTCGAGAGGCATCTGTGCGAGTACGAGAACGTAGGTGGCGTTCCCAGTTTGCTCTACTCGTTGTGGGACTCGCGAGGCATCGAGGCTTTACGGGCTCGGAGGAACTGGAGTCCGCAGAGGAGTTCTTCGCTTTATACGTCAATTCCAAAGGTCATCCTTGCAGATACCTGGTCTTGCTCGCTTCCGCAGTGGAGGAACTGGCTAAATATATAATTATAAACTTATTAGATGAGTATATTTTTCAACAACTAAAACAATACGTAAAGCAATATAATAGTTTGGAAGTTTCCAGAAAAGGTGGGTAGATTGACCTCTGTTTCGAAATACGTGAAGACAAGTATGGACAAATCCGACCGCGGTCACGCCTTCAAGTACGCTATAGTTTATTTGGATAGAGGTAGCCAATTCATCTAAGCAACCAAGGAGAGAGGACGTGGAAAAAATAGTGAACAGGGCCTTGGAAGTTGAACGCCTGAGGGGAACCTACCTGACGACCGCGTCTAGAGGTAGGGCAAGCGAGGACGAACTAAACGTTGTTTGTAAGGAATTAGAGGAGAGTAGTGAAATACACAATATACAAGCAGTAACGAAGTTGGTCCGATCCAGCACCGAAACGGTGGAGCAGTTATACGAACTAGCTGGAGTGGTCGACGATCGACGAGGAGACCCTCCACCGAGAGGCACGAGGGGGCCTCGGGGAACTGTCGCCTGGGGCCCTCGCGGAGGACGAGGAACAAGGCGAGTCACGCAAGGGAAACCTTACATATTCACGTAAGTAATTAGAGGTGAAGTCGACACTGCCACCAGTGAGGTCAGTCCCCTAAGGTGGGGTTCACTGTTTAACGTGAATACCCCTGGCGTCCTCGCGACGAGCCCCGCTCTTCGGGGGAACCTCGAGCCCCCTTCCCAACGGAGATCCCGAGTAAGCGCTCCGTGATGCCTTGGAGAGTGGTTACGAAGGTAGCTCGGGCACGACACCCAGTACCTAGGGTTCACAACGCTTTCTGCCGAAGGTCCGAGAATTGTTCGTTTCTCCGCGAAGACTGCCGCGAGGGTGCTGACCACGTCGACGGAAGTGGACCCCCTCGATCTACGTCAAGTTGAAGTGTTGAGGCAGACGGCAACCCCCTTCGCGAAGTCGGGAACTAACGCATTCACGTCGCGTTCCCCCCTCAAGGTAGCACCACCAACGTAGGAGAGCCCTTCAGGGAGCGAACGGCTTGTCCACGGCGATGACGTTTGTGCTCGAGCGGAGTGGAACGCCGTGTCCAATAAGTCGTTCCGACCCAGTTGACCACCTCGTACGTCGCCTGGACGTCCTGTCTTCACGAGTCCGAGAACGCGACCCAAGCTACGGCGTAGGACGAACCAGCGATGGCCTCAGAAACTCCCCCTCGACTTCGACCTCCTCTCCTCCCTGAACATCGACGCGAGTTCCACAGTCAGAGAGGGGCAATACAACGCTTTACTTTCGAGGAACTCGTATTCACCCAACCTTCACTCCGAGGAAGGGTGGTAGAGAGCGTATCGGTCCCGAGGGACTTCCTAACTTCCTCTCCGACCTCCGCTACACTGAGGTCGACCTGCGTCCAGTGCCTCGAGGGCCCTCCGAGGGATCGACTCTAGCTCGTCCCCCTCCCTCCAGTTCGTGCTCTGGGGCACGTCCCTAAGGATGTACACGGCGTTCCTCTCCCCCAAAAAGTTAAGGACGCAGGTAGAGCACCAGGTGAGTGCGGCACCCTAGGCTTTAACGTTCAAGGGAAGGTATCAGTCAACGACGACGTTCTTTCCCTAATGAGGAAGGCTGAGGAGGGGTTCGAGGGATCTAAGGTATCGGTTAACCGCTCATCGTGTTTTATAAGTTCCCTGAAACGATTTCCATATATGGCGCTGAAAGCCGATTTCCTGAAGCTGTTGAGGGAGGACGAGGAGTTCAGGAAAGAGTTGACGCGATTGCTCGGAGAGTACGGTAGTCCAGGACTAAACGAATTGAGGGAAGTACTGAAGGAAGTTTTGGGCGCCGTAAACAAGCTGACTGAGGCCCAGCTAAAGTGGCAGGAGGAGATCGTGGAGTTAAGGAATAACACGGTGAAGTTGGAGGAGAGTGTGGCACAGCTTGCGGAGGCCCAGAGGAAGAGCGAGGAGAGCATGAGGGAGTTGGCCCAGGCCATGATCCAACTGACGACTAAGGTGGAAAACCTGAACAAGTCCGTGAGCAGTATGGGGCAGAGGTGGGGGGTGGACTACGAGGAACTGATCAGGGACTTCTTCCAGGACTTCGCCGAGCGAGAGGGTCTGGACTTCAGTTACGTGAATAAGTTCACCTACAAGGACGACTCCGACAAGTACGGCAAGAAGGGGAGGATATACGAGGTAGAGATCCTAGCCAAAGACGGCAAGGTGTACCTGATAGAGGTGAAGTCCTTCGTGGAGGAGGACGACGTCGAGTGGTTCGACGTAAAGACGGACATCCTAACGCAGGCCCTAAACATAACGAACCCGGTGAAGCTCATGCTCGGGGTCAACACCACGGACGAGGCCGTCAAGGCGCCGGATGCGCTAGGGATAAGGTTGATCTACGGTGACGTAATAGAGGCGAAGAGAAAGGAGAAACCCGGAGTCCATCCCGAAACGTGACAGGGCAGAACGGTCCTCCGTCGATAGGCCGATGTAGGGATGGAGGATACGCGCTTCCGGCCACTTTGGGGCTCTCACCTATGACCGGTGACTCCACTGGGTCGTCGTTGGCCGAGGCGGAGGTCGTCGCAACTCGGAACATGGGGGAGTTAACCGCGCGCAGTCCTAGAAGGAGTTCCGTGACCCACCGTCAGTGGTTCCCCGAGGGCCGGTCCTACACTCTATCGCGATGGAACGTGAAGCGTGTGAAACGGAGGTAAACTGCTCACACCTCCAACGACAGTACTACTCGAAGGGCCCAAGTCCCTCGGGACGGATGGCTCCCTCAAAGGTTTTTACAGTAAAAGATCCACGGCAGTCAGAGCTAGGTGCTGCAACTCGACGGTGGGCGAACCCTCCGTACTGCCCGAGGAAAGGTCCGCATCCGCTACGAAAGCGAGGTCTCCCCGAGAGGCGGGACTCGCGGACGCCCTTGAGAGGAGTTCGCTACGGACTTGGAGGACGCAGCGACTAAGGGCTTTTCGCCGCACCCCCGTAGAGATACGGACGTCCGTCTCACCCGGCGACTCGAACGCGTCGGACGAACTCCCGTCCCGACATTCCCTTCCGAGGGGCGAGTTCTCGACCGCGCGTCACCCCGAGACACGGTACGTGAGGGACACCTCGAGTGCGGAGGCGCATCTACCCTTTTATACTCGGCGATCCAGGACTCCCCATGCGGGCGCTGGTCCTGGGCGGTTCAGGGCAGCTGGGCCTCGAGCTCAGGGAGGTACTCTCCAACTACGAGGTGGTCTGGACCTACTCGTCCCGCGAGGTGCCGGGCGGGGTGAAGCTGGACGTGCGGGACTTCAACTCCCTGGAGGACCTGGTGCTACGGACGAGGCCGGACGTGGTCGTGAACGCCGCCGCTTTCACCGACGTGGACGGCTGCGAGACGGACAGGGAGAGGTGCCTGAAGGTGAACGGCGAGGCAGTGAAACACCTGGTGAGGGCGGCGAGGGTGGTCGAGGCCTACGTGGTGCACGTCTCGACCGACTACGTCTTCGACGGGGAGAGGGGGAACTACGCGGAGGAGGACGTCCCGAACCCCGTGAACTACTACGGCCTGTCTAAGTTGGTGGGTGAGGCCTACGCCCTCTCCTACGACGACTCCCTCGTGGTGAGGACTTCGGGGGTCTTCAGGCACAAGGGTTACGTCCCCTACGCACTGAGGGCGCTCAGGGAGGGGAGGGAGGTGGCCGCGTTCAGGGGGTACTACTCCCCCATATCTGCGAGGAAACTCGCCCAGGCCGTCCACGAGCTGGTGGGACAGAGGAGGACGGGCGTACTTAACGTCGCCGGGGAGAGGGTGTCGAGGTACGACCTGGCGGTGAAGCTGAAGGAGATGTACGGCCTCCCGGGCAAGGTACGGGAAGTGCAGGACGTACAGGGCTGGAAGGCCAGGAGGCCATTCGACTCGTCGCTGAACTCCTCCAGGGCCAGGGGACTTATCTCCGTGGAGTTGGGGCTGGAGGAGAACCTCGAGGACCTCCTTAAGGTCGAGGAGGTGAGGTGATGGAGGCGGTCATACTCCACGGGGGACAGGGGACCAGGCTCAGGCCCCTCACCCACACGGGGCCGAAGCAGCTCATAAGGGTGGCTGGGAAGCCGGTGTCTCAATGGGTGCTCGAGCAGGTGGTGGAGGCTGGGATAACCGACGTCGTTCTGGTCCTAGGTGACAACAACCCCACCAGGGTGGTGGAGTACTACGGGGACGGTTCCAAGTTCGGCGCCAGGATAAGGTACGTCTACCAGGGGAAGGCCAGGGGGCTGGCTGACGCCGTCTACAGGGTGAGGAAACTCGTCTCCGACCAGTTCCTCGTGTACTTAGGGGACAACGTTGTCCCATACGACTTGAGGAGGTTGTTCCCGTTGAGGGGGGCCGCCTCCATACTCCTCGCCAGGGTACCTAACCCTGGAAGGTTCGGCGTAGTGGTGGTGAGGGACGGGAAGGTGGTGAGGCTCGTGGAGAAGCCGAAGGAGCCCGTGTCCGACCTCGCCTTGGTGGGGGTGTACGGCTTCACGAGCGAGGTGTTCGAGGTGGTGCAGAGCCTCAGGCCCAGCTGGAGGGGTGAGCTGGAGATAACCGACGCGATCCAGGGGTTGGTGGACAGGGGGAGGGAAGTGGAGTTCCAGGTTGTGGACGGTTGGTGGAAGGACACGGGAACTCCAGAGGACGTCCTGGAGGCCAACTCCTTCCTCCTGGACAGGCACGCCACCAGGTCCGTACTGGGGGAGGTGAGGAACTCGACCGTGGAGGGGAGGGTTGTAGTGGAGCAGGGAGCGGTCGTGGAGAACTCCACGATAAGGGGGCCGTCCTTCGTGGGGAGGGGGACTACGGTGAGGAACTCCTTCGTGGGTCCTTTCACTTCAATAGGGGAGGACTGCGTCGTGGAGGGAAGCGAGGTGGAGCACAGCGTGATCCTCGACCAGGTGACGCTCAGGGGGGTGTCCCTCATGGACTCACTGGTGGGGACCAGGGCAGTGGTGGAGAGGGGAGCGAAGAGGCAGAGGCTCGTGATAGGGGAGAACTCGAGGGTGTGGATGTAGGTTCACTCGTTTGAGGAGAGCGTTTCGAAGTCCCATTAAAGGCTCCTTTGTTGTGAGATGTAGTTGATAAGAGACGCGGATCCCTACCCCTTCGGCCGCTGAGTGTTTCCAACAGAAAGGTCGGCTTTCCTTCAAGCCTAAGCGTTGATTAGGGGACTTCGCCCACCTAGCACACACCGAGCCCCACGACGAGAACTGTGGGGAACGAGTTTCCCACGGTACACTCTCAATACGGTTTTTATATTTATAGGTATAATAAAATAATAGAATTTAATATCTTTAAAACTCTTTTATAGAGAATAATTATGTGCCACACGAGCAGGACTCCGCCGTTATCGGATGGCTGAGCGGTCGTCAGTTACTATAAAAATTTAAACGTAGAGGTAGGAGGAGGCTGACATGTGTAACGTTAGTGTTATAGAGTTCTTCGTTAATCACATCGAATGCGAAGAATTTAGAGGCAAGAAGGTTATTGAAGTGGGAAGTAGATACGTAAACGGGAGCGTTAGACCTTTAATAGAGAAGTTCTGCCAGCCCGAGGAGTACACGGGAGTGGACATCGAAAGGGGAGAGTTGGTTGACGTCGTCCTTCCAGCCGAAAAATTAGTTGAAAGGTTTGGGGAGAACTCCTTCGACGCTTTAGTCTCTACGGAAATGCTGGAGCACGTCAAAAATTGGAGAGTCGTTGTAAATAACATGAAGGCAGTCGTCAAACCGTTGGGATATATATATATAACAACGAGATCGTTGGGCTTTCCATATCACGCCTTCCCTTACGATTTCTGGCGGTATGAGGTTGAAGATCTGAAGGAAATCTTCGACGACTTCAATGTAATAAGTATAGCGAAAGATCCTTCAGAACCCGGCGTGTTCCTCAAGGCAAGGAAACCGATCGACTTTAAGGCCAAGGACCTATCTGATGTTACCCTGTACTCTATGGTTTTAGGTAAGAGGACGAGGGATGTACCAGACCGTTTCCCCGTTTTAAGGTACTATAGAGTGAAGACCAGCTCGTTCATTCTAAGGGCAGCTTCATCGCTTTACAGGAAAATAATCTTTACAGGAAAATAATCTTTACAGGAAAATAATAACGAATAACACATGAAAGGGGAACTGAGCAATCCATGTTCACTGACCATTAGGAACGAGTTCGGAGCATCTCACTATTTGAAGTTTTTACGTGATATAAGCGTCAAGAAGTGCTCAAAGTTAGTATATGTTGTGAGTAAATTCTAGATATAACATAACTCTAGGTAAATTCCGTCAAATCCGTAAACTGGAAACGCTCGTCGGAACCGTCTAACTGAGAAAACGGAAGTAAGTGGTAAGTTCCTTGGGAATGCCCTGTTGTAGGAAAGGGAGAGAACTGAAAACTGAGCGTGCTGACGTAATGAGGAATCGGTCAAGTATGACAGCGAATTGAAATAATCGACCCTACTGCTTTAAAACTTTCGGCTGTTACGCTCTGACAGCCGAGACTTAATGGTATTGTTGTCCTCTCCTTACCGTCGCATCCTGAACAGTCCGGTTTCTTAGGTGAACCAGTCCCCCTCTAAGCTGGCCCCTACGTGAGAGTCCGCTAGACGATGGACGCAGTTCGGTAGAGGACACGGTGAAGTACAGAAGTAGAACCCAAAAGTGATATGGGTAGACGAGTTGGGGATCAATTGAAGGTTTCTCTCAAGCTAATTCTGTAATTCTGAGTAGAGTCAGTTACAAGAACCTTTTAATAAAGGTCCTTTAGAATAAAGGTTAATGTTCGGTTTCAAGAGCGGATTGAAGGACCTTCTCCGCCTTTACTTGGATCTTCAGCGTAGGGACGTAAAGGGTGCAGAGTACAGGATAAGTAATCCCTGGGTCCTCCTCAGGAATAAGGGCGTGGTCAGGTTGAGTGATGGAACGGAGATCCCCCTTCGATGAGTCCTCTAGGAAGGACGTTCTCGGCCTTGTACTCTTCCTTCTGCAGAATGGTGTGAGGCTGGGGAAAGACGAGTACTCCTGGAAGTTGATCGATGGGAAGTTCGTTGAGACCCCGGAGGGAATAAGGTTCGGCCTGAAGGGTGTCGGTATGCTGGCTGAAACCTTCCTGAGCCAGATACACTTCGCCGGCTTAGATCTGAGGGGGAAGACCGTTGTCACCGCAGGAGCCTACATAGGGGACACTCCCCTCTACTTCTCCCATTACGGAGCTAAGGTGTACGCTTTCGAGCCGAGTCCCGTGTCTTTTAAGATCGCCGAGGAGAACCTGTCCCTAAACCCTTCACTCAGGGATAGGGTCACTTTGAGGAATTGGGCCATAGGTCTAGACGGTGAAGTTGACTTCCCACTGGAGGAGGACTCCGGTGGAACCAGCATTTTCGAAAGAACCAACTCCACGGTGAAGGTCAGGTCAGTCTCCATATCCACGATACTTAAGGAGTTCGACCTGAAGGATCCGTACCTTCTCGACTTAGACGTTAAGGGGGCTGAGTACTACGTTGTCAACGACCTGGGGATCTCTAACTTCGAAGTGTTACGAATAGAGTACTCCCCTTACCTGGTGGAAGGGGCCACCTTAGATCATTTGATCTCCAAGGTGAGGGAAAAGGGTTTCAAAAAAGTCAGAGTGTTCAAACACAACTGCCTCAAATTCGATCTGAGGGACCACGGAACGCTCCACGCTGAGAAGTGAAAGACCCATAGTAGGCAATGGACTGCAACGATGGGCTTTCAGACACGAGCTTTCAGGGCGCACCTCTGAAAAACCGAGTGCATTACGGAGGTTAAGGACATCACGATGAACTAGGAAGTGGGTCTTAGTGACATTTTTAGGAGACGATCCCCTACACTAAGTCATGCATCTCTCTTCTTGGTAGAACGGGAGAGACTTCCACCCCCGAACTTCTTATTTGTGATTCCTCGAGCCGGTCTTTCAGTGAGAAGTTGACTTACTCGGGTAGATCAACTATACATTGTTCAGGTCCTCAGGTGGCTGTATCTCTCATCCACTGAGAACCCACGATCGGTGAGCCTCCTAAATAGAGTTCCAATCAAATCGAGGACGTGAGTCTATGAAATTCAACACGTTAGTCCTCCAGACCGGTGGTTAGCTTCAAATTGAAGAGTATTATTGCCGCTAGACCTACCCCCATTGAGCGTGTAAATCACCCTTTCAGCCTTAATTGAGTAACGTCTAAGTTCTTCGACGTCAGAAAACATCAACGGAGGTAGATTTTTGAGCTACACTGGCCGCTTGCGGTGAACAGGAAGTTCAAGCCGCAATCTGAGGGATATTTCCTCAACCTCACTACGTAGCAACCGATTCACGCGATGTCTTCACACTTGACGATTTAGACGTGCGTGATGTCCCTTCGCGACCGGAAGTAGGTTAGTGTGACTACACATGCAGCGAAGCCAATTCAGGTCGTCAGAACAGCTTATTTTCTTGGCCCGCATGGACTCACTATGCCCTTCGACTTCGAAAGGATAGGGGGACTCACCCTGGTGAAGCCCAAGCGGTTTCCAGATAGGAGGGGTTTCTTCCAGGAAATGTACAAGAGAGGGGACATGGAGCCCTTGGGGATACCCTCACCTGTGCAGGTGAACGGGTCCTTCTCAGTGAAGGGAGTAGTGAGGGGCCTCCACTACCAACTACCTCCGAAGGAGCAGGGGAAGCTGGTTACCGCGGTGAGGGGGAGGATCCTGGACGTGGGAGTTGACGTGAGGAGGGGATCTCCGACGTTCGGCCAGTACGTCACGGTGGAGCTCAGCGGTGAGAACGGCCACATGCTCTGGGTTCCCCCCGGGTACGCCCACGGCTTCCAGGCACTCGAGGACTCGTTCGTTGTTTACTTCGTCACTAACGGGGAGTACTCTCCCCCCCACGAGAGGTGTGTCCACTACTCCCTCGTTAAGTGGCCGCTGAGTGAAGTGGTGAGCGACAAGGACGCTCAGTGTCCTCCCTTAGAGAAGGCGGAGGTGTTCCCTTGAACGAGGTACAGGGACTCTGACGTTTACTCCGCTCAATCCCTTTCCGCTGAATCTAATCGAAGACCCATCTTCTCTTAGCAATAATTGTCAGAAGGTGGGTTAGAGATCTACGAGGACTCCCTAGGAGATTGCCATTGGGAAAGCGATGTTAAACTTATGGATAGTACCCTCCCTCAACTCAAGAATACTTCTGGCATCACGTGAACTGCCTTTGTATTACCCTAGGGAGTATTAAGACTTGGTCAATCAGCGGGTAGTTTGTGAGATCCTCACATAAATTTAGAACCCCTTCATCGCCACGAACCCGGTTTTCATGTGGACGAGATGAGTAACTAGAAAAGGCCGACGAACACATTCGATGAACACGAGCGCTTATTTCGGGAAAAATGGCTAGATTCAACTGCTCTTGTGACGCTATCGTTTCATGTGACGTGTAGGCTGGTGATTTCGATGAGACGGTTCAGTGTCCTAGGGAAGAATATTCGGGACTTTAGGTGACTCATTACTATCGACGCAGTGAGTTACGCTCAACCTTACGGGACGTTAGAACGATGTCAAAGTCTTAACTTGAAAACGTTGTCAAAGTCTTAACTCGAGAATGAAGTTACCTCCTCTAGATCATTGGCAAACCTCCGTAGGAACAGGCGTCACCCAACGACGCTGACTATAACGAGGAGGACAAACCCAATCTAGGTCTGTTCATATAACAGGGAGAAAGTAGTTCCCTTGACACGAAGAGCTTACGGTGAAGAGAACCTTCAGTCAAGGGCGTGAGGGTCCCTCTCGAGGATGGATTTGTACCACTTCACGGTGGTCCACCTCGGGTCTCCCTTCACGTTCCCCAGGAGGAGCTCGTGGTAGATCTGCTTCACGCTGTCCTCCACCGTGAACTTCGGCTCGAAGTCAAGGAGCTCCCTCGCCTTCCTGAAACTGACGGCGTAGGATCTCCTGTCCGGGTCACCGTACATCTCCACCTCACCTCCCACTACGTTCCTCACCACTTTGGCGACGTCCATGATAGCGTAGTTCTGGTCGTCCGCCCCCACGTTTATTACCTCTCCCCCTACACCTTCGACGGTGAGGGCAGCGTGAACTGCCCTAGCCACATCGAACACGTGCACTAGGGGCCTCCTCTGGGTCCCGTCCCTCATTACCGTGATCTTCCCTGAGGAGTACGCGTTAAAAGTCATCCCGTTCACGAGCAGGTCCAACCTCATACGTTTAGATGGCCCATGCACCGTCGCGAGCCTCAGCGCCACCGAGGTGAAGGCACCGTCGTTGAGGGGGAGCACCTCCCTCTCCGCTAGGAGGTTGGCCCTGGCGTACGTCGTGAGTGGGTTCGGCTCGGTCGACTCGTCCGAGTACCCCTCCCTGAAGCCGTATACGCTACAGCTCGAGAGCAGGACGTACCTCTTGACGCCGGCTTCCTTGGCCATTTTAGCGACTCTGATCCTCCCCCTGTAGTTTATGGCCAACGTGAGCTCTGGGTTGAGCTCCCCCGCGGGGTCGTTTGAGAGGGAGGCCATGTCCACGACTCCGTCAATTCCCTTCATCACTGAGGGGTCAACGTTCCTCACGTCCCCCCTCACCACCTCCACCCTGTCGGAGAAGTGCGAGATCAGGTCCTCCCCGAAGAAGAACCGATCGAGGCACCTCACCGAGAAGCCCTCCTTCAGTAGGTAAGGCACTAAGGTCGTACCTATGTACCCTCCACACCCTGTGACCAGTACCTTCATGGAGGTATGTAGATCCTTAGATTAAAGAAGGTTGCTGAAATACCGGTCTGGGACAAAATAGTCCCAGCGGTTCCTAACATTGTAGTCTTCGTAGGTCCTTTAATCTAACGCCTTGGACCACGGGAGGTCGCGTATCACCACCCTGGCAGGACGGACAGATGTCCTCCCCGACCTCGTTCATGGTCCATCCCCTCATTACGGTGAGGGACTCCGTCTCCTCGCGCTCGAAGTACTCGCGCAGGTATCCAGGTCCTCCACTAACCCCCGATCGCCTCCCTCCGTCCCCCCTTCACGCTGGCGTTGGACTTGGGGAGTAGACCGTGGAGTCCGGGGAGTCCTCCAAAGTGGACTTGCCGTAGTACCTGTAGGCCCTCGAGGAGGCCTGGACCCCCAACTCCCTGAGTACCTGGAGGGCCACCTCGTATCCCCTCGCTCCTGAGGGAGTGAGCCGCCGCGAGGTTGCCCTCCGGGTCGAAGAAGGAGTAGACGAAGCCCTTCACCTCCCTCTCGGTCCTGTAGTGCCTGGTGACCACCTGGGAGTAACCGGTCCCTTCCATCACCGCGTCCACCTTGAGGCCGGAGACGGAGAGTAAGTTGTAGAGGAGCGTGAAGACGTCGGGGTCGGAGTAGGGCCTCTCCACCTCCTCCCCCACCGGGTCCGGGAGGGAGGCCTCCCGTTGGAGAGGCCCAGGAGTTCCTTCGCCGGGAGGTAGGCCTTCTCCTCAGGCGTGAGCTCTCTCCTCAGGCTCCCCTCAGCTTCACGAACTTGCCGGCCTCTCTCAAGTCCTTCCTAAGCTCCTAGCCGAACCTCCTGGAGCGGCCAGCCTCCCCCCTTCTCCTGGAACCTGCCCTCCTTGTAGAGCTTGATCGAGTCCTCAATGGCTCCCTTAATTCATGAAGTCCTTCTGAGTCAACTTCTTATTCACGGTCTCATATACAAAACGAGAGGGTATCTAAAGTTCTTGTTCCAGACCCTTTAAATTGGATAAATTTAATACCAACTGGGAGAGTAGCTTGCTGCTGTGGTCAATCTAACATCTGCCGTCAATTACTTCAGACTAACGAGGAAACACTGCACCAATTGGCCTGAAGTCCTGTACGATTCTTCCCTTGGGAGGCCTGTTAGAGGAAAGTTGAATTCGGGAGAAGTGATAACGTTAGGTCGGTACGATTTCTATAATTTATTGATTCTACTCGAGAGCGGTTGGAGGGTTAAGGAGAACGACGAGCTAACCATGACCCTATGTAAAGATGTCTGCCTGAAAGTTAGAACCACGAGAGGACTTGACCTGGTCCACCTTGTCGAGATATTTCGAGACAGGGTTTACGGTGACACCTTCACAGGGACGGTAATAGACGTCGGGGCGTCAAACGGCGACTCCTCGATCTACTTCGCCCTAAGGGGAGCCAGGACTGTAATAGCGTTGGAACCAATGGACGAGAGTTACAAGTTGGCGGAGGAGAACATCGAAATGAACGGTTTGAGAGGGAGGGTGCTACTAATGAAGTCTGCCCTGGCTGGCGAAGATGGGGTAGCGGATCTCCTCGTGTCGACTAAATCCCCTAACGCAAACTCCATTTCCCCAGCAAGACATATAGCGGAGAGTACAACCTTCGACAGGAAAGAGAAGGTCGAGGCAGTGACTCTCAGACGTATCTTTGTGGAGAACGCTGTAGATAGAGTCGAACTCCTGAAGATGGACTGCGAGGGATGTGAATACGAGGTGACTAGGAAAAGCGTTGAGGAGTTGAAAGTAATTGATAAAATTTACATGGAATACCACGATGGCCCCAGAGATCCTGAGGTCTCTTGGGTTCGAGGTGACGGTAAGTGAACCATGGAGAAAGATGGGATACATCAGAGCAATGAGGCCGGCATGAAAGGGGAAGACAGTAACTGAGGTCGGTTGCCGAGCTATGTAAAAGATCTAGGCCCCGACTTTCTTCGTTAGGGTAGGTCGCCAAATCAGAATTAGGAACGAAAAGGGAGAAGTTCGTGGAGTCCGAAGAGCCAGCTGATCACTGAGGTGTAACGACCACTTCGATACGAGTTGTCGATCGAACCCTTTATCGACACCTAATGACGGTTCACCGAGAGTTGTGAACCTCTAACCGGCAGAATGCACTCAACCTATTTTATTTTCAAGATAGAAGAGAATATATTTCACTTTTTCTCGCTTATACGTCTCCCTCTACTTCAGCTCGCCCTCAAGGATCAAGACCACCAAAGCTGTATGCCTTTCGATCGAGGTATAGGGGATACCCATGACAAACGCTCAATCTCATCGATCGAGGCTTAACTGGCCCTGGCTTCACTCTGGAGTTACGGGCATAGACATTCCCCAACCCAGGGGATCAGCGAGTCTTAGTTCCACTTTGGGCGCAGTTTCGTGATCCGCTTCAGGCGCTTAAACATACGTGATTCATTCAGTCCCGT
The DNA here is from genome assembly GCF_003967175.1 of Sulfodiicoccus acidiphilus. NCBI lineage: Archaea > Thermoproteati > Thermoproteota > Thermoprotei > Sulfolobales > Sulfolobaceae > Sulfodiicoccus > Sulfodiicoccus acidiphilus. Next base: position 1,818,121 of record NZ_AP018553.1, read on the forward strand.
CATCCCGTCGGGATTGACCCTTGGACTTGAGGTCCTTAGTCAGGGAACTCCAGCTTCGAGGGGGGTTTCCCCACTCCTCATCCCACCTCGCAGTCCGTACTCCTATGGTGGAACTAGCGTACTGGATCGCCGACTGCGTCTGACGTCAGGTGTAGGTGCCGGCGATGGATAGTATAGGAGACCTGAGCACTGAGGAACCTTAGGGATACGTCTCTTCCTAGTGAAGTATTTTTAAAAGCTATCTGTAGACAACCTTTTGTGTTAATCCTCGTCGTGACCCACGACCCCGACGAGAACCTGCTGAGGAGGAACGTGGAGCTAATGAGGCTGAACGAGCCTGAGGCTAAGGTGATGGTGATAGACAACGACTCCGAGAAGGAGCCAGACGTGAGCGGGGTAGAGTTAGTCAGGTTCCCCAAGAACTTAGGCCTGGGAAAGGCTTACAACTACGCCATTAGGGAGGCCCACAAGTCTGGGGAGGAGTGGATCCTCCTGCTGGACCAAGACTCCCTCATACTGCAGGAGTTCAGGCCGTCGGTGGTAGCGAGAGAGAGCGCTGCACTCAGGGATCCAGTCCTACTCAGCGTAATCGGACCGAAGGGTGTAGCAACAAGGAGAGTCCCGGGAACTAACTTTCACGAGTCGCGGTTCTTCGTCAACTCAGGGACGCTAGTAAACGTGAACTACGGCGTTGAGAACCCGTATATGGAGCAACTGTTCCTACGTAATAGATAACGAGTATTGCCACAGAGCTAGGAAGAGGGGAATATACGTCTACGATAAACCCATGATCCGACATCAAGTCGGAGAGGGGGTAAGGCCTCCCCGCAACGTCTGTGGCCACACGTTACTCCTACTCTCCAAACTCGTCCATCTGGGGCATCGTTCCGAAAGCGCAAGAGGCATCCTAGTTTACAACAACCCCGTGAGGTATTACCTCGTAGTTAGAAACAACCTCTATTTGGGTTTAAGAGGAAGAGACTGGATTAGATACAGTTTATCAGAGTCTGTAGGGGGTTCCTTGGCGCTGTGCGGTGGGTGTGAAGTCGCTGAAGTTTCTAGCTAGGGCTGTATTGAGGGCAATAGACGGTCAGCTTGAAAGGGACAACGAAGAACTTCTTCAACGATGAGCGTTCTTCCGCCCCCTCAACCTAGGTTTATTGCTATAGAATACGACAGATCGACTCACTGTGGGAACTCTCGTCCTCAATTCATTGTGTTCAATCTCTCGGAGCTTCGAGAAAAGGCGTCCCAATTGAGCAGCAGTTAAGTAAGAGAGGTTGTTTACGTATGGTGGGTTTTAACCCACCTCTCCTTTTGCTAACACCTGTACTTATTAGCTACGAGGAGAAATAGTAACTGTTGAACTTTCGGGTTTTTCGTCCTAAGGATGCCGGAATAAGCCTCTTCCTAAGAGAGTGTGTTGAAGAAGGACTCTATCGAATTGGGGAACGCAATTAAGCGCTACAGGCCCCCTACTCCGCAGCTGGGCGAAGACGAGGGGATCGAGTTCTAGGTGAGTAGGTTCAGGCCCAATCACTTCCCCTACAGCACAAGACAACTAGCCGTTAACCTACAACAACTCGCGCGATCGAAACCTATCAAGGACCACGTGGGCAGGGCGTGGCGACTGTCCACGAGCTCGTTCATCTCTCGAAGACGTATGGCCTCTCACCCTGTGAAGTGGAGGTTCAATGGGTCATACGACTTAACTGTAGGATTTTTCGTGAACTTAATAGACAATCTTTAAGTTGTATACCTCTACGAAAGGGATCTCCCCAGCAGGAAGTACGTCCTGGAGACAGTGAGGTCTGCCCAGGTCCTCTCCATGGGAGAATACTGGTTCCCTTGTTCTGTGTTTACTACGCCCCTGATCTTCAACCACACCTACATTCGTTAAACTTCCAAGCGTCATCGAAAAGCCGTCCTTAAAAACGAAAACCCGAATCGTACGATGGCGTTTAAAAGAGAACATTGCGTCGATGAGTTAGAACACCTCCTAGTCAACATTACTTTTACCCCGGCTAAGGTTAGACCAATCGATCACTCTTAGAGAGTCTATTGACATCTAGTCAAATCGACCGTAAGGATCTTCTATCGGGATCTCGAGCGGTCGTGAAGGTGGGCTCGGTGCAGTAAATCGAACTAGCCTCCGACTCTAGTATGACTTTCCCACCACCTGACGCTCATCACCTGTGTTGTGTAGACGTCCAGTCACTCGAGGAACGGGACGTCAATACGTTATCTTTGGGGTGAATGACTCTGGTTCGAGTCGACGGATTTCCGGTTCATACGGTGTTCCCCTGATCCCTTGACTGTCCAATGGTGGGTGTGAGCGGAATCGACGGTGGGAAAGGTGAACCACTGAGGACCTTCTCGGGGAAGGATTCATACATATGTATGGAATTCCTTCTTCCAACTTAATTGAAAAGGCTTCGTTTCTAATTCCTTTCACGCCACACCTCTCACCAGTCTAGGGCCATCGCCTCTATCACCCTCCCCAAGAAGCTTAAGGAAGGTGGGATGAAGGACCTGAGCGAGGTGAGGTCGGCCCTACTTATGAGCCCTCCCAGTTTCGCACCTAACAGCACCAGCACGAAAGCTATCCACGGGTTCCAGAGCGACACGAAAGTGGCGCCGAAGAGGCCAATTCCGACCAGCTCCCTCCTTCCGAGGGAGAGCAACCCCTGTTCCACGGTGAAGTAGAGGTAGAGGGCAGAGGTGAGGACTGTGTTCCCCACCTGGGAGAGGGCAGCACCTAGGATTCCCATCCTCGGTATCAAGAGGAGGGAGGTGACCACGACCTCTGCTGCGCTCACCACCCCTATCAGGGCCAGCGGCCGATAGTCCCTCTTGGCCGCTATGATCACGTTGGAGAGCGCAATGAAAGGTGAGGTGGCTGTGACGAACAGGACGAGGAGCTCGAGGGAGGTGAGCCCTGGGACGTATTGGGGGAACAGCTCCCGCACCAACGGGGGAGCCAGCCCCACCCCTATCGCAGCCAACGGAAGTGAGAGGAGGAAGTAGAGCCTCAACGTGAGCGAGCTAGCCCTGCGGACGTCAACTCCCCTCGCCGTGTAGTAGGTCACCCCTGGGAGAACGACCCCCCAGAGCGAGTTCAAGAGCAAGGCCGGGACTCCGGCGAGGAGGGCCGCGAACTGGTATATCCCGAGGGAGAAGGAACCCAACAAGTAAGCCGTAGTCACCCTGTCACCCTGTCCCGACAGGAACGCCACGGCGTTGGTGATGTAAACCGGAACACCTGTCCTGAAAACGTCCCCGAACACCTTCAAGGAAAAGGAGGGCCTTTCCAGGTGAAGCTGGTAGTACACCGTCTTTGCCGCTGCACCTGCAGTCCACACGAGGATGAGGAGGGGAACGCTCCTTTCCACGACTGCAATGGTCGACAGTCCCCACCTACCTAGGGAGAAGGCTACGTTGCCGACGTTTGCCTCGGTGAACAGTCCCATCCCCTGTAGTATCGAGCTCTGGTAAGTGGAGTAAAGGTACAGGACGAAGTAGGGTATCCCCATCCACAGGTAGGAAGGGAACAGGAAGAGGAAGAGGAGGACTGGAGAGACCAGAAGGGCCTGTCCCAGGGCGGTCGAGGACACGTCCTCTTTCCTGTCGAGTCCCTTCGCGTGCGCTGCCTCCCTGCTCACCACCTGGTAGGGCATGACAGTTAGAAACGAACCCACGATGACCTCGAGGAGCTGCAGGATCGCGACCTTACCCACGAAGGCGGGAGTCTCGTACCTGGCGGCGAACAGGAAGAAGAGGAGGGCGAGGACGGCGTTGAAGGCTGTAGTACCGAGGAACTTGAGCCCTCCCGTGAAGGGGTTCACATGAAGGGAAACGAGAGGGGAATAAAAAACTAACTCCCGTTAACGTGGTCACCGACACAGACGAGACTCATTCACTCCAAAGATAACGCATTGATGTCCCGTTCCTCGAGTGACTGGATGTCTCCATCCAATTCCTTTCAATTTGGCCAGGAGAGTTGGGTTAGGTCCCTTTTACGGCCTGAAGCGTCTTACGAGCCACTCCTTAATCGAATCGGGGAACTTCGACACCAAATACGCTAAAAACACCTTTCTATCATAAGGCACTTTTATTTGTCTTTTATACTTTATATAGTTTAAAATATCGCTTAATCTAATCGCAGCCGGGAAATTCCTGTAGTAATTTGGAAACAGAGAACCAGTAATTATAGCATATAGATACATGACTTCTACAAATTTATCTATAAATTCGTTATATTTCCCATAAAAATATTTCTTTATAACAATAGCGGATTCATATTGCTTAATTAAATAGTCCCTTTTCCGTTGCTTGTACGTTTCGTATGATCTCGCCAGCCTGTGAAAGGAGTCGTTCTCGTCGTGGAGCCTTATGTAAGTTAGAGCCTTCCCAGAGTTATATAGATCGCCGTTCTCTGCAATCGAAACTAAAAAGAGGAACGGGTCTATTCCAGTGCTTAATCTCTTCAGGACATCAATGTGTCCGTACAATGTGTCTCTCCTAATCGCCTGACGACTCAGATTGGTCCAGAAGGCTGTCGGCATATATTTCAATTCCAGAAGATCCGTACTCTTGATTGTGAAACTTTCCTTAAGTGGTTCTGGAGAATGTCCTAGCTGAACCTTCTTATTCTCAATTAGGTGACCTAGTCCATCTACGGGAATCGCATTATTACGGTAGTAGAGGAGCTTTTCATTTGCAGCGAAAGCGTGCAGAACGTCTGAGAGTCTTGACTCGTGGAACAAATCGTCGTCTTCAAGTACGGTGATCACTTCCCCTCGAGCTTCTTCGATGGCGGCAGCCAAACGTACCCCATATCTTTTTTCGTTCATTACGACGTTGACGTATCCTCGTTCCTCCGCGAACTTATCAATTACATCGTCTTTGAAGTTCTTAGTGACTATTACTTCCAAAGAATCCCTGTTTATTGTCTGTCTATCTATGGACTTCAGCGCATGAAGAATGTATTGTCTCCTCTCATAGGCTGGTACAATTACGGTGATCTTCGGAGGCAACTCCCATCTCTTCCTCACCTCCTCTTAGAGAAGATTTAAATAGTTTTCTGTATTTGAGGGTCTGGGACAAAATAGTCCCAGCGGTTGCAGTAATGTTTCACCAATTTTACTCTTGAAGAAGAAATTTCTTAAACAGAGGTATATCTCTTGTTAAGTGAATCAAATTAGTCTAGTTTTGATGGATTGGACAAGAGAGACTGAATTGACCACGAAGTTGAGGAAAGGAGACGAGTTTCCCCGCGTAATGTAACATAAGTTAAGGCCTTGTCCCAGGGTTGATATTATCCCTGTGCTTTTCTATAAGTTCAGAACACGTTTCTCTCTCATCAGTGAACCTAATACTTACATTTCCTTGTTACCTGAAGGGAAACGGAAACCCAGAAACTCACGGAAGTAGAACATCGGAAGCCTCTTCGCCTTAATAAGTCTCACCTCGGCCTTTGGAGGTTAAGGGTCCATTACCATGAGACCTGGCGCTTCTGTGGTTTGGCTGAACGAGAACTTTCGAAAATACAAAAGAACGTGATTCAAAGCTTAAACTCTTAAATCCTCCTTCCCTTTTCCCACCGTGAGAGTATTAGTTTCAGCTTTTGATGCGGGCAGCTCAGGAATCTCTTCATATACTCAGGAATTAGCCAAGCTACTCTCCAAGGACGTAAAGGTCTCACTCCTTGCGTTTCAGGACCTTAACCTCCTTGGCGTTGACGTCATCGCAATCCGCCTACGCGGTAGATCAAGGGCTCTTCCCCTCATGACCTTCCTCAGGAACGCTGAAAGGGTGAGGGAAGTGGCTAAGGAATTCGATTTGATCCACGAGACCTTATCTCCCTGGGGTAGTGTAGGTCAGCGTTTCGTAACAACGAGGTGGGGATACGTGTCCTACTTAGAACTGGCGTGGATTAGACTTACGGGTCTTTCCTCTGTAGAGAAATGGGGAGCGTTCCCCGTAACTCTCCAGCATTACCTCATGGACAGGCGATCTAGGAGGAGAGCGAAGTTCGTAATAGACGTCAGTAGGGAGACGGGGCACTTCGTCCCTCCTCCAGTAGAGCCCAGACCCCCTAAGAGCTATCAATGTAGCACCTTAAGGGTGTTATTCGTATCGAGGGATCTCGGAATGCCCAGGAAAAACTTACGTGTCGTCATGGAGGCCCTTGAGCTAGTAAAGGTCCCAGTCGAGCTCCACTTGGTAGGGAGAGGGAGGGAACCAGGTCCAAGACCCACCTTCCAGCTGATAAGACATGAAACTCTCTCTAGAGAAGATGTGATATCTCTCATGAGAGAGGTTGACCTCCTTGTGTTGCCCTCAACGTACGAGGAGCTCGGCTTCGTAGGGTTAGAAGCTTACTCTGTGGGCTTACCAGTGATCACGAGCGATATACCATCGTTCAGGGCAGTGTTCAAGGTGAGCCCCAAGTTCCATCCAAGGGATCCTAGAGCATTGGCCAACATAATTAGTTCCCTAACCTGTGAAGAGTTGGAGAAGATGGGTAGGGAGAGCAGGGAATACGTGATCAGGTCCAATGAGGTTGCGAGGAGGAAAATACTTGAGCTATATAGGCTTGTCCTTCATAGTTGACTACTAGTCCCATTTAACTAGGTAAAAACTGGCCACTTTGTGTTAGTATAATCTCTCAAGTTCAAGAGCAGTCATGAAAATATTACATATAATAATGAAATCCCTTCTTTTCGAGAAGTGATCTGGGAAACAATTTTAGTTATACCCACCTAAATTTTTGGAGATAATGGACGTTGTTATCTCAAAGATTAAAATCAACTACTGTCAGCTATGATCTAATGGCTTCACGTTAGTAAATCTGATGAGTTCTTATCTATCCTATGAAGAGTAATTTAGGTTAAAATTATGAATTTCAAGCTAACCACATTTTCACGTTAGTGGTTAAACAAGTCTCATCAGTTCCTGTGCCCTATGTAAGTAAGTGTGCCTCTCTAGGCAGTCCTCCCTCAACCCAAGAGCTATTTCCTCCCTCTCCTTATCATCCCTTAAGTAATACTCTATCTTCTCGTTCAGTTCCTCTACTCCCGAATACGTCTCGATCCTCCTGAAGAGCTTCCCGAGGCAATCCATCCTTTCCGTGAGGAGGAAGCCGCCACTCCCAGCCACTTCGAACGTCCTCATGTTTGGAGAATCTGCTGTCAGATCCACCGGATGATGGATGTTGAGATTTACCTTAGTACTGTTTATGACACTCACGTAGTCCTCACCGTAAACGGGAGGGTGATGGTGTCCAACCTTCAGGAACCATAGACTTCCGAACACGTGGGGTTTAACCTTCAGTTTCCTCATCGTTTTCCACCTGTTCGGATAGAACGTGCCGACGAAGGAAACATCGTAGAGCTTGGCGGACGAAATGGGCCTATGAAAATGAGGGTCACAAGCCCACCTTAATGTAATGACTTTAGAAGCGTTCATCCTAATGTAGGGCTCCACCCTCTCTGTGGTCGTTATTATCCCCGAAAGTAATGAAGTCTATTCTTCAGGAGTATGGGAAACTTGTAGGTATCAGTGTAAAAGAGATATGTGTTTAGCTCAGAGAGTCTAGAGAGTGTATCACCGGTGAGCAGCTCACCCTTAAACACTAGGATTAAGTCAACCCTTTCAAATCGTCTCCTATTAATTGGTAGATTGGATAAGACTAATCTATACGGTCGGAACCTAGTCGAGAGGAACCGTGTGAGGAACTTCCTGGATACTCCCTCATACTGATCCACGAACTGTACTGAATTTCCTAAGGATCTCAAAGATTTAACAAAGAAATACTCTGCGTTATAAACCCCTCCAGCCCCTATTACAGTTATGTTCGCCATGTCTCTCTCCCTAAAAGGCGGAAGGTTTTAAATTAGGGGTAGATCTTTACCGATCCGTCAGACTTCTTAGAATGATTTCAGCGTTTTTAATGCTGAACCTCTCCTCGGCATACCTCCTTATTTCTTGACTGGAATAGGGTGACCTACTTATTTCTCTAATTGCCCTCATGAACTCCTCTGGCGTAGGAGGCACTATCTTCCCTACATGAGGTCCTATAGCCTCAGGGATTCCTCCCAAATTACTCCCCACAACTGGAATACCACACGCTAAGGCCTCAATTATCACTCTACCAAATCCTTCCTCACCAGTAGAAGGCACTATTAGTACGTTGGATGCACTGAGCCAAACAGGTAGGGATAAGTTATTTACCGGTCCCACATAGTGCACATTCCTGGCCTCAAGCGAGGCTCTTGTCACATCCTCTCTTAAAGGACCGTCCCCTATGATATAGAACTCGACATCTTTCATGATTTTCGCAATTTCTAAGACTATATGAACCCCCTTCCCTTCTACAAGCCTACCTACAAAAAGAACCATGAAGACAGACTTATCTATCCCTAATCTCTCTCTCGCAGCAGTCCTTTCAATCGGTTTAAACAATTCTAGATCGACCCAATACGTGACCTTTTAACCTTCTCCCTGGGGACTCCGAACTTGAGCAGATTTTCCTTCTCAAGTTCAGAAAGGGCTAGAATACAGTCAGCCCTAGCTAAGCTCCATCTAACTACACTGTCCGCTATCCTGCCCCCTCTCCTGAAAGTGAAATGAACAGAAATAACACATCTCCTTCTTATGACACTCTTAAGCAGGATACATAAAGGCGACATCAGAAGACCGTGAAGGTGGAACGCTAATACTTCATTCCTGTGTATGATGGACCAGATAAATACATATATGGTGAGCAAGGGGAGATATATCAGACTCGCTAGTGGTTTCCATTCGTTATTTCTATAAATTAAAGATCTCAAAGGCCTAGGAAGCCTTATCACTGTGACCCTTCCTGTCTTCTCTACGAAGGGTAGCCTCTCCTTTCTGTTTTGATACGGTTTCATTGTAATGACTACCGTATCGTAATACTTAGACAGGTAAGAGACCACATCCCTTAAGTGGGTCTCTCCTCCGCCTATATCGGGGAGATATGTCATCGCTATTTCAACTATAACCTTCCTTTCCACGGCGGGTATGTATATAACATTACTAAAAAACATTTTTCCCTCACACCGTGAATGGTTCCCTTAATCATCTCAGGAATTACTCTAACTCTGCCATATCTAAGAGGTAGGAGAGAACAATATAGTGTAAATACTCAGGGGCGATTCAGGGATCCTTTGCGAATTGTAATATCTCAGTTGACTCGAGCTTATTCGGCGAAGAAATTCAGTGGTGCAGTGGTGTTTCACCAATTTTACTCCTGAAGAGGGAATTTCTTAAATATGGATATATCTCTCCTAAGTCGAAGAAAATTAGTTTAATTTCAATAGATTAAAGGAGAAAGATCGAATTAACCACGAAATTGAGGAGAGGAGACCAGTTTGCCCACCGATGTAATACTAAATGTTTAGTATTATCAAGGAAGGGTGGGGAGGGGAAAAGGTTAAAACGAGGGACCCCAGAGCCCCACTATGCAAACCATGATAAACGGAGTACAGGTTCCCGTGTACTCCCAAGAGAGGTTGGAGTCTCTCCCAAGTTACGGTGTTGGAGCAGTTTAAACTTATTAGCAGTTATGCTACTTTCCCTCGGTAGTACCGGGTTGCGGATGCTACCAAGAAAGTTTTTAGAGTCGGATCTGGCCCAGTGAAAGGTGCGAGTTCGAGAAGGAGCTGGACAGGATAGGGCAGAGTTCAGGAGGGCCTTCAACTCGCTGCTGGGGGTGCTGAGGTTGGAGGGGTTGAGCAGGAGGGTGGCGTTGGGTCTGGCCCTCCTGGGGTTGATAGGAGGGAGGGTCAGCGTGAGTAACGCTGTCTTGACGTTCGGGTTGAACTAAGCCAACCTGTTGAAAGCGTTGGGGAAGCTGGAGGACGCGTTGGGGAAGTACCTGGAGGCGTTGAAGAGTGTAGTGAAGGGACCAGTGGTGATAGTGGACTACACGTTCGACCACAAGTTACACTCTAGGGTCCATAGGGTGGCCAGTAGGTACGGGAACTACTTCACCTGGTGCTCGTCTCACAGGAAGCTCGAGCCCGGGGTTCAATTGCTCGCCGTAGCCGAGAGTACCCAATACAAATGTGTACAATGACTTACAAACTCTCATGTTAATCGCCTCCATTGAACTGCACCTCGAAGATCTGCCTGAGCCAGTAGCTCTGCGACTTCACGGCTGAGTTAAAGTGCCTCTCCCAGCCCTCCTCCAGGTTCGAGGCCATGACGAAGAGCGTTGTGTCCAGGGACTCCTGGGAGGAGAAGTAGCTCATGAGCCTCTCGTTCCTTCAGGTGGAGAAGAAGGACTCGCAGCTGTTGTTAGTGTAGATGGAGGTCATCTCTTCCCTAGTTTAGGAAGGCCACGTAGTTCTCAACCCCCTCCGCTATTTCCCGTAACTAGGCTCCCTCCTCGAGGCGAGCTCGGACATCTCTCCCACCACTCTCCTGTCGCACTCCACGTCCCTGCAGGACTTGAAGTTCATGCGCTCCTTCACTGCGGTAGCGTCCTCCTCGGGTAAGTTCCTGTAGAGGTCTCCAGGTGGACCAGGCAGAGCTGGTGCCTCGAGGACGGGAAGTACTTGGAGGGCCTGTGAAGTCCGCGGAAGTCGTCCGTGACGAAGAGGGAAGCGTGGGAGAGCCCTCTCCTCACGAGGTTCCGTGCCTAGTTCCATCCCTTGAGGTCCTCCGCTCCCTCACGGTGAGGTTGAGCACGGACTTGCCTCGAAGTCCACTCCCAACGCCAAGTACATCGAGTAGGTCACTATCTTGCCCTGTTCTTTCCTCACCTTTGCGTGATATGTCATGAATGTGACGAAGGTCTCCTCCCCAATCTCCCTGGTCCTGTGGTTCATGAACTGCGCCATCCTGGAGGCCATCTCTCTTCCACCTCCTGTCATCCCAACTTCCCTGAGCACTTCCTTCACTTCCTCCTTGAAAACCCTTGGCCAAGGGCTTGATCACCGGCTCGTCGTAATCCCCCGCCCTCTACGCTTCTGGGAGAATTGAGGACCTGACCCTTCCTGTCCCTGGGGACATGTAAGTTCAAGCTCATGCCCAACACGTTGAGCTCACTCCCGTAGTACCAGTTGCCGTAGTTCCTCACCCTACCTTCCCTCTACGACCTGAGGAAGTGATCCCTCTCCGCCTTCATGACTTCCTGGAGCGTCTCCTCAATCACCTCCTTCAGTACATTCTTCACTTCGCCCCCCTAAACTCCCTGAGCATCTCCTGAACCAACTCCTCCTTCACGGTATCGCCCTCCTCTTTCTTACCTTTAATATTACCCACCATTTTTACCACCTTTTCCACACATTTCTGTACACCTTGTTTTGGGGTACCTCCGTGGCCCTTTACGACCAGGCCACGGGGAGGAGTTACCTGCTGGGGACGTTCCCCTACGCGACCAGGAAGATGTGGGAGATCGGGATGGTCGACGAGTTCAGGACCAAGATCCAGATGGCCGCAGGCGTGTTGGAAGTGTTGAGGAGGGAGTTCCAGGTGGTCAGGTGGTCTTCGACTCCTGGTACTTGTCCAAAGAGCTGGTGGAGGAGCACGTAGTCTCAGAGCTCAGGTCCAACAGGAGGGTCCTCAGGGTCACGTCCTTGGAGGGACGCGGGGAGGGTCACCTCCACGTTGGGGACCTCCCTCCCGGGTCGTACCTTGTGGACCTGACCATGAAGGACCGGGTAGTTAGGGTAAAGTTATTCGGCCTGGAGTATAAAGGTAGTAGGCTGAACCTCTACACGACGGACCTCGAGCTGGACGAGGGGGAGGCCCTGGAGACCTGGAGAGTCAGGTGGGAGGTGGAGAAGTTCCACAAGGACGTCAAGGCCCTGGGGATGCAGGACTCCTCCTTCCTGAAGAGGAGCAGGCTCCAGGGCTACCTGCTCCTCTTCGTAATGGTGGTGAACGCGACCAGGGACCTGATCGCCTCCCTCAACCTGAGGAGCGTGGAGGACCTCCTCAGGTTCGTTGAAATCCGTTTAGGAGGTGTCCTGGGCCTGATGAAAACGTTTAAGCTACGTTAAAGTAGAACAACTGCTAAACTCGTCTCCCCTGAACCAGAGAGTCTCGCGAAGGCAGCCCCTTCCCTGACGCGGGGGAAGGACTGCCTTCCCCTCACGAGGTCGAGCTCGTGGGCGAGACCTCCCGGGACCAGTGCGGGAAGGTGGGGAGAGCTCGGGACCGTGCTGGCCGTGGACGAGAGCGGTATCACCGTGGAAGGGGGCGTGGTATGCCTTGAGGGCGTCGGTCTCCTCCCTTGGGAGAGGGAGTGAAGGCCGGGACATCGTCCCTGTCAGGCGCTCCCTCCTGGTCCAGTTCGCCGACCTGAGGGGGAGGCCCTTCCTCTTCCACTCCGAGGCCGAGAAGCACGCAAGCGGACTACGTTCCTGCGGACGCGGGTTTCCTGAACTTGCAGGTATTGAAGGAGGTGCCCGTGAATGTCGTGAGGGGGAAGTCCGGGTTGAGGGACTTCAGGGAGCTCTCCTCCAGGAGCGCACGGAAGGCGGGACTTACGTCCACAGGGAGCTCGACGGCCTCTACTACGCGGTCTAGGTGGAGGACGAGAGGCCGAGGCGCTTCACCTTCGTGGCTGACTTCCCGTGACCCCCACACCATAGCCGAGCCCTACAGGCCCAGGTGTACCGAGGAGGGCTCCAGTTGGGAAGGCCAGGACAGAGCTGGTAAGCTCAGGAACGAGGTCCTCTTCCTCTACTACGTGGTCCAGGACGACGTGTGGAACCTGCTCAACCGCGTCGTCTTCGGGTACACCACCTCAGGGGAGGAGTCCATCGGCTTCGACTCCTTCATCTCCTCTGAAAAAGGGGGCAGGTGACGCCACGCATGCCCTCGGGGACGCGTGAGAAAAATTCAGAATCTCTTGTTTATTCTTATATCTTTTAGCTAAATATGTCCAATAACGATCAAACGCGACGTGTTTCGTCGTTTTTACTAGCATTTGTTCTGTATCAATCAACGATTAAAAGTACAAACTGTATATCATCTAGACGAACTTAATTGGTGAAACACCACATACTGTCGTCACTAAGCTATTTATATTCGTATAACGGGTATTACTTACGGGTAGGAAGCCTGTAATTAGGCCTACCGTGTCCTCCTCGTGGTAGTCGTCGCGTTGTTGAGTGCGGTGAGCCTCTGGGTGGGCGGAGGTGCTTGTGTGGGGATCGCGGTAGGTGTCTCTCGGGTGGCGCTTCCCACCACCGTTCCAGGGAGTTGAGGGAGACGGCGTCGAGGCACGAACGGTATGAGGGCCATTTCCGGGGTTTCGAACGTTCCCTTGGGTACTCTCTTCACTTGGGTCGAGAGTGACGGTGGGAAGGAGCACGAGAAGCTAGTTGTGGGGTGGGGGTCTAGTCGAGGGTACTGTAAATGCTGAGGTAGTCGACGAGGTGCGGACGTACTTGTACAGGAACGCTACACTTCACAGGCGGGTTTTCGCTTGTTTCGCCTACACGAGTCTCGGCCTCCACTTGGCCTATTCTGTCGGCGATGGGGACGAGAGGGCTTTTCGCGAGGTCGAGAAGTACTTGCCCGACGACGGGCGTTGGGTCGGCGACGATTACAACTCGCGCTTCTGCCCGAGGGATCACGCGGTCGTTTCTCCCGTTAACCCCGACGGGTCCTTTCCCTCCTCGCTTAGGGACGGGCTCGTTCCAAGAGGGCCGTGAACGGGAGTTCGGACAAGGTGAAACGCTCGATGGCCTCAGTTTCACGGGAGAAGTCGATCCCAGAATTTATAGCTTAGTGACGACACTATGAAACACTACTGTATTCGGTGAGAGATATCTCTTTCTTTGTAAGTAGGTGTAGGTAGCCTACAAATACTTTAATTGTGAAGTTTGTTTTTAAGCAAACCTAGATAGACGACGTTAAGTTCTCTGAATACAGAGCTGTTTAGTAGAACTCCACGGAAATTGAGCGGTAATCCAGGGTGAACGTTGAGGGATTACAAAACATATTAAAAATGAATTAGTTTTTACTATTGTTGCTAACCTTATTTTTATTAACGAATCAGTTATGGATAGGAAGCCGACAATCAGGAAAGACCTGTCTGCTCACTCTTATGGTAAATCCTTAAGTAGGCAGAACTTCTGGTGTAAGAACTGTGGTAGGTACTTTGGGTGAAGTTAACTATCGTCGCTCGATCTCGGAGAGTTGGCCTTAAGGACTGTGCTCGAGAACACCTAGTCCCACTAGTGCCATTTTCACCGGATCTAGCCTTAAGGTGGGAAGTGAATTGTTGGACGCGTAAAGATGGACGAAAGGGTTGGTAGAGGACCCGTGGTCAGTAATGTAATCGATAAGATACGGACTTACGTCCTCAGGGATCTTGAGGGGTTGTAAGTGCTGTTATAGGAAGTCCCATGAGCTAGATTCACTACCTAACTCACAGGCCCGATAGAATAAGGCGAAACATAAATAAAGCCAAAAATGAGTGGTGTTTGATGCCAAAAAAGGCCGAGGTAGTCGCTTTCCTTGCCGTCTTGATTGTTATCCTACTATCTGTAAGAAATACTCTCTTCACTCACATAAATGAAGGTTTTATAGCGTATTGGCCGAACGTACTTACTGGACCCGAGGTTAGATACGCTATCGAACCAATAGTAGGATACAATCCACTTTCGGGGGTGACTGGTGGAGCAAACTGGGGGCTTTACGTCTATTGGTCCTTCCTCTACCTCCTTTACCTAGCCGGCGTGAAGGGTGTCCCGCTCCTTAACCAAGTGCAGGTGGGCCTTGTAATGGGAGCTCAACTCCTAGGGCTGTGGTACCTCGCTGAGCAGGCCCTTAGGACTTTCCACGTCGAGTTGAGCTACGTCAAAAGGATAGCGTTCAAGTCGTCGGCGTCGCTCCTGTTCTTCCTTAATCCGCTTGTGATGGTAACAAACTCGTCCTTTTTCGATTTCAACTTCGGGAACCTCCTTTTGATATACGTTCTACTGAAGATCTTCTCCTCAGTTGAGACTAAGCTCACCTGGAAGGATTTCACTAAAATGGGCTTGGCCCTCGGTGTATCGTTTACCATGGATCCGCGTTACGGAGTCTGGGATCCCTTAGTGATGTTACTCGTTTACCTGGGGTTAGTTGCAGTAGGTAAGCTGAAGCCTTTAACTGGGTTTAAGGACGTAATATATCCATTGCTCGTATCAGTACCGTTTGTAGTAGTAACCTACTTCACGTATGTTTACGGCTCGTCCTCAATCTCTGCTCCCTTCCTTAGAGTATCAAACCTAGGGACGATAGGCTTCTTTTCAGCAAACGCAAGTTTCCTTTACCTGCTTATGTCGTTAGGTTCCTGGTGGCCGAGTGTCCTCTTCGCTCCCCTAAATATACTTTGGACCAAACAGTTCCAATATGTAGGCTACAACGGTGTACTAATATTCACGTCAACCCCGTGGAACGCGGCCCTGATCTCCCTTCTCTTCATGTTCTACGCCTTAGCGTTCGCAGCAGTCCTAACGAGGAGGTTCAGACACGTCACCGTCCCATTATGGCTGGCCAACGCCTTCTTCCTAGCTTACGAGGCCGGAACCAACTTCCCAGTGAGGGCCTTCACTTACTGGGTAGAGGAGGCACCGAGACTGATACCAGTGATGGGAGGGATCTTCTCCACCACCTCAGCTCTACCGTATTTCGCAGCCTACGCGGTGGGGGTTGCCCTCATAACACTGCTAACGTGGGTGACCCTCTACGAACTCCTGAAATTAGAAGGAGGGAAGTGGGTCGGGATCTTAGCGTTAGTATTGGTCGCGGCCTCGTTGGCCTCCTGGGAGTTCTTCGACGGACAGTACTTTCCAGGCAGCCCAGTGACGAGCGGCTTTACCTCACCTCCTCAGGGTATTTTTGAACCAGTTCAACCGCCACAGTACTGGCTCAACGCATACAACTACGTCGCCCAGAGGTGGAACCAGACGGTCAGCTACGCCTTGTATAGCGGATGGTTCCATACCTGGGCCAACAGGTTCATAGGTGGAGTTGTGTGGCCAGGAGTCGCAGCTAATCCCAACACCAACTTCAGTCTCCTCTCCGACGCATTCAGCCAGTCTAGGCTTCTCCTTCCTTTCTTCGCCGTATACGGGATAAGGTATCCGGTCGTAGACGACACCACCTTCTTCCCCAGACTGGTGGGTTGCTGGCCTTCGAGAGGTCCCACCTACCCGTCGCATATAACGGTAGTGGAGAGGTCCTAGTGTTCGATGTGCAAGGGGCCCACCTGGTGTATGGAGCACGGGAGGCCCTCAGGATAAACGGGACCCAGCTGCAGGCCCTCGACTATCTAAGCGAACTCATGCCTTTCACGAACTGGACTCCACCCGTGATAGTTCCACCATCTTACAATGGTTCCGGTGCCCTATCAGTGACCGAGGGTGAAACAGTGAACGGGAGCGTCATCCTGATCGTTAACTCGTCCAACTCCCGCCTCGAAGTAAATGCTACACCAGGGCGTTACTACGTGTATACAGAAAACGTCACGTCTAACACTGTAACCCCCTTAAGCTGTAGAGTGGTCTTATCGTCTGGGGGAACCCTCGATATCGATGCAGGCAATTTCACCGTCATCGTCTCCCCTGTGCCCCTAAGCGAACTTAGGTCCGTGGGGCTCAACTTCTCGTACTACCCGTTGACATCGACCTTCGAGGTAAACGCTTCCGGAACTAAGTTCGTGACGTTCGTGCCTTTCAACTACCTGACCGTTAGGGGTGGAGAACTGCTCGGAATGAACGTTATGGGACTACCCGTGATAGATGCCACGGGAAGCTTAACGTTAACTCCTCCTCACGCCGAGTACGTGGAGGCCTTGGTCCTGG
Organism: Sulfodiicoccus acidiphilus; assembly: GCF_003967175.1. Classification (NCBI taxonomy): domain Archaea; kingdom Thermoproteati; phylum Thermoproteota; class Thermoprotei; order Sulfolobales; family Sulfolobaceae; genus Sulfodiicoccus; species Sulfodiicoccus acidiphilus. The sequence goes on from NZ_AP018553.1 coordinate 1,834,959, forward strand.
GAGGTGTGATTTTCCTGAACTTGCTCGCCATTTACGCTTTCGTTGCCATCTTAAGGGGATTTAAAGCGATAGAGACTAAGGAGACTTCACCCCACCGCTCTTCGAACGAAGGCTGAAAATTCCAAACGTTGAGTTGAATATAAATAGGAAGATCAGGGACTACATGGGAGGCACTGTGTCAGATTGTAAGTGAGCAAAATACTGCAACTTGGCTAACAACTATGTCATTATTTAGCTAAAGATTAGGTAAAACAGAGTAGTAGTCTGATCTCGTTCGAGGACGAATTCACGGAGTAGCCTAGAAGAGGAAAGTTCTTCAGTTATTCTTGCAGAGAAAGGTGAGTACCGTTAGTTAAAGGACTCTATGGAGAACTTAGCCTTATATAGAAGGAGCATAGTCCGCCAATTGGATAGTTCCCATGAGCATGAGGGGAATAATGAGTTAGTTAGAACAAAAGTGATCGAGCTACTATAAAAATAGAGAACACACTTTTTTGGACCTTAAAAGAGAGGTCGAAGCACTGCTTATTCGAGTTATCTATTCGACCCATAAGTTCTTCTTATCTGCCCGCTACTCTAACTTTAATGTAGCGAGTAAGGGAAGCTCGAATCTTATCGTAGGCATCTCCCCGTGAACCTAACAATGCGAATCTTTTTTAATAGATCACCCGTGAAGAGGGGAACTGCTACCACTAAGACATGTAGGGCGAAGGTACTTTCCCACAACTATCAGGAGGTGCTAGCAAGCGGAGTTATGCTCCACCACGATCTTCTACTGAGGGGAGGAAAGGTCTTAAAGATACGTTATAGTTAGAAAGTTGTGATCTTCAGAAAGCTCGGCCTCGCTCTCCCGCGGAATTAACTTGATAAAACTACAGGACTAGGTTTCTTGAAACGCCGGGGAAAAGAAGGGAAGTTGAAAAGCCCGTTTATGGTGCTGACGAGGTTAAGTTGATGAGATTAAGGTAACGTGAATGGCAAGCTCCATTGGCGCCTGAGTGGGTGGTAGTAGGATCGTGGGCGACATGAGCTTCAGAACTGTTGGTGAGGTCAAGGTAATAGCTCACTTAGAGTATCGGGTTACGGTGGTCCGTTAAGAAGTTTCATAATAGTCGATGAACGTAAGCCAACCCTTTCACCTGTGTACCAACAGATGTTCTATAAAAGTATTAAGGAATTCAGCGGGCCTAGAAAGTCTGTATGTTTGAGCTAAATGGGCAGAGAGATCCTTATTTTAGTCCCCTCTAACTAAATAACTTACGTTAAATATATATTTATAGATTTTAAAAATTATAAAAATTAAATTTAAATAAATTAGTTTAAATAGAAGTTTTTATTTGGTTATATTCGTTCCTTTTACAGTGAGAAAGTGAGGTATATAGTTATTAATTAACTGTTGAGCATTCCTTTTTACATCTACGTGTTCTGCTATCTTTTCTCTCAACTCTCTACTAACAACGTCCATGTCTTCACTTTTTGTCAAAAATCTAAGATATTTTTCCAATAATTCTATATTTTCGATGTTTAAGACCATATGGTCACACTTAACCACTTCAATTAAAGAGTTCATATAGGTGATGACGGGGGTTCCGGTAAGTAGGCTTTCTATTGGAACCATCTCGAAGGTTCCATCGAATTGTGGAGCTATTGTAATTAGATGCCTGCCATATTCTTTTCCTAATTCCTGTCTGGTCAGCTTACCCAAGTAGGTTAGAGGTACTTTTTCCTTGAGTTTCACATAGAGCTCTTCACTACCAAAAGTGTCTAAACCAAGTGAGGGATTTATGCGTTTAATTATTTCTAATACCTTAGTCAACAAAATGATATCCGTGTCCCTTTTACTACCTAAAAATATAAGAATTCTGGAATCCTTTTTAGATGGGGGTACAAAAGGGTAGAAATCTGTATCTACAGGAGTATACATGATCCCTCTCGTTGGGATGCCGAGAATTTTCTCTAAGACGTTCGCTGCCCAACTGGAGACGGCCAATACGTACTGCTTTCTTAAGTACCCCGCATACCACCCGATAAAGTAGTCCATTAACTTTCTGGGTACGAAGTCTATCAAGTACCCTCTGAGATTTTCTAAAGAAAACCCTGCATTTTCCCTACGTAACTTCTTAATTCCCTCTACCCATATCTCCTGTCCAAATAAATATATAACCCATGTTATACTAAATAACGTATTATAATTCATTCTATTTAAGATTCTCACTAGTGAGTGATCATCTGCATGGAAAATAGCGTCTGTCTCTTTATTTATATGTATAATATCACTTTTATCAATTACTTCAAATGAATAGCCCTTAAAAATTTCATCAATATTATTTTTTATTCCTGTATTAACTATAAATATTTTAGATTCTAAATTATTTTTCAATATCCCTTTATATATATCTTTTACATTTTGATATAATCCTGAGAACTCTGAAAGATGGGAGGGTACTATTAGGGCTATTTTCTTTGGCCCAGCGAGGCCGTTTTCGTGCCTGTAATCCATTTGAGCTCCTAAAAGCTGTTCTGTTTGGTAGTTATTTAAAGGTCTCCAGCTCTAGGGCCGTATTCTAATGATACTGCTATCCTCACACGGATTAACCTTCGTAGGTTGAACCAGCAGTAGTTTGTTAGACTTATATGAGAGAGAAAAAGTTCTCTCGTAAGGTGTTTGCAGAATCATTTAAATCGTTTTAGAAGACTATAATTATGGAAAATCTTAGGAGAGGAGGACGTGTCTCCTTGGTTCCTTAATGGAATTGCCTAAATGAGGAAAATGAGACTCGCATAATCTAAGCCAGTGACTTTATTTTTAAAATAAATATTTTTAAATTATTTAAGTATTCTCTATAGATAAAAAGTATATCTGAGATTGGGGAGAATATGGTGAGAACACGATCAAGATATACGAGTTAATTTTCACGTTGTACGCCTTCGAGTGATAATGTGACTAACTTTCAAAAAAAGGACAGGAACCCTAGAAAGAGTTTATGGAATTTCTCATGGCCTACTCGCCTTCCCTTAGGAAATGGGAGCGTTTAGGAATCTTGTGCGAGAGGGGGTTACTCTTAACAGCTCCAATTGGTAGAAGGCATGAGAAAGAGAGTAGCAAAAAGAACGACGTCTTCTGGCCCGAATAGAAACCAGAAGGAACAGGAGTAGGCATGGAAATAATCATTATCAAGAGGGGTAAATATTTCACTAGAAAAGAGAGAAACTCAAAATCTCTCAAGCTCTAGCATGTGATCAAATAGATCGACATGAAGATTCTTAACGTTTGGTACGAAAATAGGCGTGGATAGGGCTTCAACATCTTGAAGTGTTTCCTGGACTGGAAAGTTCACCAATTTACGGCTGTTTTGCAACGCTAACGAGGTTTATGTTCGCTATTCCTTAACTCAGAATAATACTAGCTGGAGAGTTAAATGAAGCTAAGGCCAAAACTGATCGGGAGTTCGTAGAGTATTTAAGACTATATTTGAATTCTTTTAAAGAAAATTGTGTTACTCTAAACTAATTTCGGCATCGATTCGTCGTCCTCACGCTAGGCGCCCTAGTAACCAGGCAGCTGGCCGGATGACCTGGACATAGCCCAGAACTCCAGGCTGGTCTCAGATACCTGCACAGGGAAAGTTGCTCATGAACTCTCTAAAACTCCTCTTCATGGACTAAAAAGGGGACCGCATGAATTTCCTCTCTTAACGACTAGCCACCTTGGCTTTCTGTGCTCTCCTGATCTTACGTATGGCCTCTTGTTGTGTGATTTCCCTTAGGTCCTTCTTCAAGGAGAGATTACGGCCTCCACCCCTTTCCTAACGTTATACAACCTATTTTCCTTACTTTACCACCTCCTGGAGCTACCTCAATCTCATTCCCCCTTAACTCTTCAACAGTTGACCTTTACACCCTTCAGTTCGCCTTTTCCTTTTTTGGCCTCAACGAACCGTCCTCCATCTTTGCCCTTATTCCTTATAACTTTCACGTCTAGTTCATCCAAGGGAATGTGAAGATGGAGGCCTTCATCCTGCCTCACATGGGGTGGTCCAAGTCGTTAAGGATCGCCTTCTCTCCACGAACACCTTCACCTTTCCATTGCCCTGTAAGGCGGGAAGAGCCAGAGCACCCCTAAGAAGTTATCCAGAGCCTTGGTGTCGCGAGGGACTTCTTCTCGATGTCCTTCTACACCAACTTCAACTACTGTTCAAAGGCGTAGGAAAGCGAGTTCGTACCTCGTTGCTATGTTCTCCTTACCTTACCCTCTGTCACTGATGTATTTCTTCATGTGTGCAAGAAACATTCTGAGAAATTAGTCAGAAATTTCGAGAGATTTTCAGAAAATCTACTAAACATATTCTTAGAAAGAATTTAAACAGAGAACTAGTCTCCATCTTTAATGTATATGATGAAACTGTTGAGTAACACGAGGCATGAGGTGGAGTCATTAACGAATCTAGGGATTCAAAAGTTACTGACTTAGTATATTCGAAAATATTTCAGGGAGTATATTCCACACTATAATAGAGGATTTCGCAGAGTATGGAATCGCTTCGAATACTGAGGATTTGTTAGTTACCCTAACGGGACAATATCCTTCTGAAAAGTTATACGAGGAATTTAAATATTTAAATATATATGAATATAGAATTAAATAAAATATTTAAAAAATAGAATAGATTATCTCATATATTTTAGGATTAAATATAATGCAGCTTCTTCCTTATATTCTTTGATCAGGCTGGTTAAACCCTTAGAACTGGTAGATACCGGTGTAGTTGATAGCGTTTCTACTTATTTCGTTTTTGAACGCCTTGAACTTAATGGACGAGGAAATCTCTATTCGATAGATGTAAGAGATAACGTCGGAACCTCACCGCAGGAGGACAATAGAGAAAATTTCAGATAATATCTTTCAAAGATAAATTAAATTCAAGAGTGAACTTATCAAAGTTTTCTCTTTTTGATGTTTTCATATATAACTTGAATCATGCATATTCTTAGCAATACTATGAATACACTTTAGCTAAAGAATTTATAGGCTTAAATGGGTTTATCATAAGCGTAGATGTCAACGCTTCCTACTTCCGTTTATTTTATTAAAAAAATTATCAATAATTATAGAAAAATATTTAATATAATAAAAATTTAGCTCATGATTTAGAGGTACATTGTAAATATATCCAAAAATGTCAGCACTAACACTGTAAGTGCGTAGATAGTTAGATGAACCAATAACAACGTTATGTTTACAGTGAATGTGGTAAGAGTTTTAAGTACAAAATAGAGAATGTAAAGAAAGTCATCACGCAGTCTAAATCAGGAATTGGCACAGAGTTATCTTCTGTAAGAGTTTTAGTGATATCACGAGCTCTTATAGCTGAGAGTGCTAGTCTATACTATTTCTTCCGTTTCTGCTAGATCCTTTTTCTTCCTCAATGAGCTCCACGGGACTATAAATAGTGTGTTTGAGGTCTGTTCCCAACCCTACCGAAGGCAATACAGTTATGAGAGGTAGCGACTCGTAATGAATTAGACCTACGGGAGGGTTGAGGAAGAATGGAAGTACCCAGAGAATGGGGGAGTAAAGGAGCAGCTCGTTATGCCAATTGTCACATTCGAAAGGTCACTCTTTTTAAGAACGCCTGAGCTCTCATAATCTAGCTAGATTGTGAGAGCTCGTTTCAGCTCCATTTCAATTTTCTTCCTCCAAATAGTGATCTTAATTCTTTCGGGTAAAAGGGGTAGTATAAGTAGGGCCCAATAGTTCGGAGCTCTAAATCTCCAAAACAGGTAACTCAGCCATAACAGAAGGTCAGAAAAGGTGAGTTGAGGGGGAACGGAAGAAAGGTAGGTCCGAGGAAGAGAGTTAAAGATAAGTTTTTCTCTAATTAAAAAGTACTTTGCAAAGAATCTACTTGTCTGATTTCCGTTCTCCACCATTAACAACTCGTCACTCATATTTTTCTGTGTGGCATCACTAAATTTGATCAGTGTTTCCTTAACAGAGTTCGCTAACCTAGTGTTATTTGAGTGTATTCTGTAGATGGTCAACAGCTCAGGCGAGTCCACAATTACTTCCCCTCGACAGAGCGCCTGATGGAGGAGGAACACGTCAGGCGTGATTGACACCTTCCTCAGGAGTTCCTGGTCGATAATCGTCCTTTTCAATGCAATGGAGGAGGCGTTGTACCACATTCCATTCACTATAATTTTCCGTATTTTTCTCTCGTTCATTTCACTCGTCTTAATGAGGAGATCATGTCCTTCTCTACCTATCTCCTTCCCCTCCTCGTTAACGTTTATCCTCCCATTGTGGAAGTAGTCAACTCCTAAGGAGAACTGTTCGTGGACTCTTTGCAGTCTAGTAAACACGAACCTGTCGTCGTCCTCGAGGGGAGCAACGACGTTACCGACGGAGAGCCTGAGGCCGTCGTAGAGCTTACCCCCTACGCCCTCCTTACTCGACAACACAGACGTAACTCCCCACTCCTTTAGTTTTCCATCTATGGTATCGTCGGAGAAGTTCTTGACCACGATCACCTCGTATTTGTTCCTGGGGAGGGTCTGATCTAGCGCAGACCTCACCGCTTCGAGGAGGTACTTCTTCCTATAGTGGGCGGTAACGAGGACCGAGATGTATGGCTCTGAGTCCAAAGCTAACGTATTGATCGAAATTAGAGGTAGCTTATAAAATGCCCTGGCCTAAAAGCAAGTGTGACGTCGGTTAACCAGAGCAATGCCTTGATCCCTTTCCTGAGATTACGTAGCTTAATTGTGGACCATCGAACACCTATCAACACTTAGAGAGTTAGGACGTAACCTCTTGAACCTTTCCTTCATAGGGTGAAAGGACCCACCCGGCTTCACCGTATGATCGTACGGGCTAGCTCTATTGGTTAGCTGTTTCCTAGGACCTGCCCATTTACCTTACCCTCGACAGGTTTATTTCGATCCAAGGACGTAGGTGACTGTGGACGAATGGATAAGCCTATCTCGTGGTGTAAGTCAGCCCATTTAGCCTGAACTCGTTAGTCCTTGGCTCGTCTTCCTCAGCTAAAGTGTTAAGGTGTCTAAGGTGCTAATTCCTTTTTTGCCAGTTTCCTTCCGTCTTAAGAGTCTCGCATTCAGAAGAATGTCCAAGCATGAATATCCTAATAAGGTTAAAAGGTCACGAACTTCTCCTACCACGACCTACAAATGTCTTTAGTAATAGTATAGGTACGTTAGGAAAGTCATTGTGTAGGCGACGTCTCCAACTTTGCGTTTGTACAACCGACTAGATCAGCTTTCGTCGAAGGCCATTAGAGATTGAACAGTGTAATACAGTTTGGGGAGTAGCCACGAACCAGCCCACCACATTAGAGATAAAATAAACCTAGGTTGAGGGGGCGGAAGAACGCTCATCGTTGAAGAAGTTCTTCGTTGTCCCTTTCAAGCTGACCGTCTATTGCCCTCAATACAGCCCTAGCTAGAAACTTCAGCGACTTCACACCCACCGTATCACACAGCGCCAAGGAACCCCTTACAGACTCTGATAAACTATTTTTAATCCAGTCTCTTCCTCTTAAAGCCAAATAGAGGTTTGTTTCTAACTACGAGGTAATACCTCACGGGGTTGTTGTAAACTCGGATGCCTCTTGCGCTTTCGGAACGATGCCCCAGATGGACGAGTTTGGAGAGTAGGAGTAACGTGTGGCCACAGACGTTGTGGGGAGGCCTTACCCCCTCTCCGACTTGATGTCGGATCATGGGTTTATCGTAGACGTATATTCCCCTCTTCCTAGCTCTGTGGCAATACTCGTCATCTATTACGTAGGAACAGTTGCTCAGGCCGACCACGCCTCGTCCGCATCTCACCTTAACACCTTCTTGGTGATCCAAAGTCCTTGGAGGCACATCCAGCGTTGAATACCATAGTGCGTGTAGCTTTCTATCAGTCGAGAAACCGTTCAGGTCGCAGTTCTCGACTCCAGGGATCTCCATTCAGGTACTCCCACACCTCAATTCCTTCCTTGACCAGTTTTAGGATCGATCCCTATTGCCGTCGAGAACTTGCGTTGGGTCCGTGAAAGACGCGCTTCACCTACCATCTGTCACATTCTCCTTCTATGACCTCGTTCTTAGCCTCACAGTTTTTCCACGGAACTTGTGCCCCACGTTCAGGCAAACTTGCTTCGAAGCCATCCTTTAAGGGCAAGCGAGGTAGAGGTGAGGGAAAGGTACCCAACAGAGAGTCGAGCTGTCTAGTTTAACCTACCCCTCGACCGTTATTGATTTGGAGGAGTTTAGCACACTTCCCAGCTCTCCTACAGGAGCTGTGTGTTCCTTGAAGGTGTGTGTAGCTTCCCTTCAGTAGTGAGGGCCTTCGTATCCAGCGGCCGACCAGGACCTCAGCTATCGGGAAGTTGCCAATCCCTTCCTTCTCAACCTTCCCTATCCGGGTCCCTTAAGGGTCGAGAAAATCGATACTACTTTCGTCGCGGACTGTTCTGATCGCCCCTCACTTAAGGCTCTTCCTGAGGTAATCCAGGTAGCCTTCCATGTTCCCCAGGTCGTACACCTTCCCCACTTCCACCGCCCTGAACTGCACCCCCTCCCTGAGGAGGAGCCTTATGGCGTCGGTGAGTTGGAGCTCGTCCTCGGGCTCCACCCTCCTGAGGGCCCTGAAGACTTCCCTGTCGAACTCGTAATACGGTACCACGACGACGTTGGACTTGGGATTGACGGGCTTCTCCTCCAGTTCCACCACCGTTTCCTCCCTCACGACGACTACACCGTAGGGCCTTGGGTCCTCGACCCTGGTCACCAGGAAGGAGTTGACTGACATCCTCTCCAGGGGGAGCTCACCCACCACCGTGTCTGCTCCGACTACGAGGAACCGGTCCTCAACGTAGGGCTCGGCCCTCAACACGGCGTCACCGAACCCCCTCGGCTGGGGCTGGTTCACGAAGGCCACGTTAGACGACTCTACCCTACTGTAGAAGTCCCTCAGGTTTGCAGCCTGCCTCAACTTCCCCCTGGACTCTAAGTAGTCCAAGAAGTTCCCGTCGGGCGTGAAGTAGTCCTCTATCACCCTCTTCCCCCTCCCCACGACTATCAGGAAGTCCCTCACTCCGGCGTCGTGGAGTTGCTCGAAGATCACTTGGATCACGGGTTTGAGCTGACCGTCTACGGGAATGGGGAGCATCTCCTTGGGTATCTCCTTCGATGCGGGGAGCATCCTTGTGCCCAGCCCGGCCGCAGTTATCACCGCCTGCATCACTCCACACCCAGGCCCACTGCCCTGAAGAACCTGGGGTCCATGAGTGCAGGGTCGAGCACCCTCCTGCCGTCGAGGACGTACTTCCCCTTCAGGAGCCCCTCTATCCCCCTGAACTCGTCCCACTCCGTAGCTATAACCACCGCCTCCGCTTCGCGTACGCACTCCTCCTTGGAGGAGGTGGACAGGTCGATCCTGGCCTTGGGGTCGTAGGCCACCACGCGAGCTCCCTCCCTCAGCAACAGCTCGACAACCTTCATCGCAACGCTCTCCCTCGTGTCGTCTGTGTTAGGCTTGAAGGCCAGCCCCAGGACGCACACCTTCCTTCCCCTGAGCGGCCCCGCTAGGCGTTCGAGCGTCCTCACCGCCCTCCGAGGCCTCTCCTCGTTTCCCTCTACCGCGGCCCTGACCGTCTTGGGCTCCTCCCCGAGCTGGGCGGCGAAAGCCAGGAAGGCCCTGGTGTCCTTTGGGAAACAGGAGCCTCCCCACCCTAGGCCGGCGTTCAGGAAGTGGGGGGAGATCCTCCTGTCAAGGCCAATTGCCCTGGCCACTCGGTTGACGTCGCACCCGGGGAGCCTCTCGCAGACGTCGGCTATCTCGTTGATGAAGGACACCTTGAGGGCGAGGAAGCTGTTGGAGGCGTACTTAACGAGCTCAGCCTCCTCCGGAGTGAGCCTGAGCACCGGTGCGCCGGTGAAGGACCAGAGGGACTCGACCAGGTCACCCGCCGACGCGCTGAAGCTCCCTATCACCACCCTGTCCGGTCGTAATGTGTCGTGGATGGCGCTCCCCTCCTTCAGGAACTCCGGGTTGGACACCACCTCCCTGTCCGCGACCGACCTCACCCTCCTGGCCGTTCCGGGGACGACCGTGCTCTTGATCGCCACTACGGCGTCCCTCCCGAGCACGGTGGAGAGGGACCTAGCGGCGGAAAGGACGTAGTCCAGTTTGATCTTGCCGTCCACGGTCGGTGTGGACACCGCTACGAACGCCAGCTCCGCGTCCCTCAAAGAGGAGTAGTCCGTGGAGAAGTGGAGCCTCTCCTCGTTCTCGGAGAGGAGGTCGTCCAACCCCGGCTCGAAGATCGGTACCCTCCCCACCTTCAGGGCCTCCACCTTCCTCCCGTCGACGTCCACCCCCACTACGTCGTGTCCCCTGTCGGCCAGCACCGCGGCAGTGACGAGGCCTACGTACCCCAGGCCCACCACGCCTATCCTCACTTCGTTACACCCCTGAACCAGTCCACGGTTCGCCTCAGGCCCTCCTCTAGGGGGGTTTTGGGTTCCCACCCCAACAACCTCTTAGCCCTGGAGCAGTCCGCCGCCCTCCTCGGCGGGTCGTCCTGCCTCGGGGGAGGAACTTCACGTCTGACCTACTCCCTGTGAGCTCTATCACCTTCTTTGCCAGGTCCAAGATCCTCACCTCCACGTCGGAGCCGACGTTCAACACCTGCCCCTTCGCCTCGTCGACGCGGATAGTCCTGAGGGCCGCGTCTACCCAGTCGTCGACGTAGAGGAAAGCCCTGGTCTGGGTGCCGTCGCCGAACACGGTGAGGGGCTCCCCCCTGAGGGCCTGAAACACGAACCTCGACACCACCCTCCCGTAGGTCCCGTCCTCCCTGAGCCTCGGCCCGTAGACGTTGAACGGCCTGTGGACCCTCACGTCCAGCCCGTACTGCCTGTAGTATGCCATGACCAGGGCCTCGGAGAACCTCTTGCTCTCGTCGTAGCACGACCTCACCCCCACCGGGTTCACGTACCCCCAGTAGTCCTCCGGGGTGGGCACCACGGACGCCTTGCCGTAGACTTCGGACGTGGAGGTGTAGAAGAACACCGCGTCCGACTTCCTGGCCACCTCAAGCATCCTGTACGTTCCGAGGGAGTTGGAGAGCGCAGTGTCCACAGGGTGCTCCATGTAGTCCTCAGGCGAGGGCCTGGCGGCCAGGTGCGCTACTACATCGAACTTCTCGCTCGTCTGGAACTCCTCGGCCCTCTGCCTCACCACCTGAACTCCCTCCGGAGGAGAGAAGTACTTGGAGGTCGAGAAGTCGTCCACCACAGTGACGTCGTGTCCCTTCAGGGCGTCCACTAAGTGGGAACCCAAGAAGCCCGCCCCACCGCTTACGAGGAACTTCACAGGGTTCGTAAGGTGGGTGAAATATAACGTTTGTTGGATGTTCCTAAGTCGCTGTAGGCCTTAGAACCTTGTCTCTTTCCGTCACGTGTTGGGGTTATGTAAGTGGGACAAGTCGACTCGATCGGCCGGACCTAGCTTAGTAGAGCGAAAGGACGTGAACTCGCGGGTTCGCTGTCCCTCCGCAGTCAGCACCTGTTAGACATCCCTTAGAACCTCTAAGTATCCCCTCGCAGTTCTCTCCCAGTCGTAGTTCAGCGACTCCAGGTAGCTGGTGCTCCAGAGCTTCAGTCGTTCTTCCTCGTTCGTGAGGATCTCCTCCACGACTTTCGCCGCACCCTGAACGTCCCTGTAGGGAACCGTGAAACCGTTCACTCCCTCCTTCACGACCTCAGGTAGGGAGCCAACTGCGTACGCCACTACTGGCGTACCACAGGCGTTGGCCTCCACTACGGTCATCCCCCATCCCTCTACGAAGGAGGTGGATAAGACGACCCACGCCCGCTGGTAGAGTTCGACCTTCCTCCTTCCTTGGACTCTCCCCACGTAGGTCCCTCCCACCTCCTCTACCGCCTCTCTTACCTCCCCCTCCTGATCGCCGTCCCCTGCCATAACCAACCTGACGTTTGAGCGGACGTGAGGGGAGAGGTGGCGATAGATCGCCACCGCGTCTAGGGGATTCTTGTACTTCTTCAGCCTCCCTATCCAGAGGATCAGGGGCTCCTCGCTCCTCTCCCCAGGCTTGTAGGTCTGGTGGTCTATCCCACTGAGGATCACCCTGACCGTTCCCTCGGCCACACCCAGCCGTTTAACTAAGTCCCTCTTAGTAGTTTCAGATATCGAGACGATCGTGTGGTAACCCCTGACGAAGCGCTCCAACCTGCGGAGGAGTGCAGCTCTGAGGGGATCTAGCTCCAACCTCAAGACGTCCTGATGAACGTGATACATTACGGCCGCAGAACGCGGGTTCACGAGGTATGAGAAGAATGGGGCGGCGTGTGCTACACTGTCGAGGACGACCTCGTGCTTCTTAGCCTCGGCTGGAGCGTAGATGTGGAGGGTTCCGGCTCCGCCCTTCCTCTTTACCCTAACTTCGTCCACGAACTCCTCCTCGGACGAGCCAGGGAAACGCTCGCTCATCCACGTCACCTCGACCCCCCACCTAGCGAGTCGTCTAAGAACCTCGAAGAGGATCGCTTCGGCTCCCCCCGCAGCTGGGTGGAGAGGGTCCCTGTGGTTAAGCACCAACAGGTCCATGAAGGAACCACTCGAGGGCTAGTGTAGCTCACACCTTCACCGAGGCGAGGTAGTCCTGGGCCCACTTGACTAGCCTGCTCACTCCCTCCCTCACGCCGATTTCGGGCCTCCACCCCAGCTCCCTCTCCGCCTTGGAGACGTCTGAGACGTAGACCTTCTGGTCGGCCCTCCTCCAGTCGGAGAAGCCGACCCTGGGGGACTTACCGGTGAGCTCCCTCAGGAGGGAGAGGAGCTCCAGGAGGGAGAGGGTGTTCTCCGGGCCTCCCCCCAGGTTGTAGACGCCGTGCTTCAGGCCGGAGGAAAGGAAGAGCCTGTAGGCCCTGACCATGTCGTCCACGAACAGTACGTCCCTCACCTGCTTCCCGTCCCCGTAAATGGTGATCGGCCTGTCGGTGAGCGTAGCGATGGTGAACCAGGCGACCCAGCCCTGGTCCTCCACCCCGAACTGGTGGTCTCCGTAAACGCAGCTCATCCTGAAAACGCCGGTCTTCAGGCCGTAAGTGTGGTGGTAGTCCTGAGCGTAGAGGTCGGCGAGGAGTTTCGACGTTCCGTAGGGAGTGTGGCCGGTGAGGTCGACTCCGAAGTCCTCCGGAACGCCGTTCCTGAAGCGGGAGTCGGCGAACTCGTACCTCGTGGGCTCCTCCCTCACCGGTATGGCGTTCACCCTCTCGCCGTACACCTTGTTGGTCGAGGAGAGGACGAAGGAGGAGTCGTTGAGCCTAGCCGCCTCCAATACGTTCAGTGTACCCCTGGCGTTGACCTCGAAGTCGGTGACGGGATCGGTCAGGGAAGTGGTTACTGCGACCTGTGCGGCGGTGTGGACTATTACGTCAGCCCCCTTGGTTGCCTCCAACACTGCAGACCTGTCCCTGACGTCTCCCTTAAACAGGCGAACGGAGGGGAGGTGCTCTATCCTCCTCCAGTTGTACAACGGATCCCCCAAAGACTTCCCCAGGAGGGACCCCCTGCCGAAGTTGTCGAAGACGACAACCTCGAAGCCGTCCCTAGCGAGGGACTCGGCCACCCTAGAACCAATGAACCCGGCTCCGCCCGTTACTACTGCCTTCATCTGTTTAACGAGCTCTCTGAGGTATATATCCTTAGCGTGTCGCGAGAAGGCGATGTGCCTGAATGCTAAGCTGATGTCCTTCGCTAGACTCTAGACTACGTCGTTAAGGGCTCCAAGGGGGAACTCAGTACGTCACTCACTCGTAGCTCACATAATCTCCCTACTGGTGGGAGACCTTACTCAGTCCGAAGTAAAGAAGCTCTCAACGGAAGTGTTCTCACGTGGATCTACTTCGTCGTAGGTGCTGACGTTTAGTCCCAGCGTTGGATGGGGCCGAGGTCTGGTGTTGAGCTTTTCCGACCTGAAACCCGCGTTAAGCCGAACCTCCCGTAGACTAGCCCCAAGCTGTTCTACTGGTTCTGGATTACGTGGAGGGAGTAGCCGTTCATCTTGAGGTCCTCTAATACCTTCTCCCTAGAGTCGAACTTCCACTCCTCTAGCATCTCTGGTACTCCTCTGATTTGACCTCGCAGCCGTCGCAGTCCACCTTCGGGAGAAGGTCTGACCTGTACCTTTCAATTAAACTCGAGAGCGAGACGCTCCTCCCCCGTCTTCGAGGGACACTCCTCCCTCTACCACTTCGATGTTGTTCAGGCCGTTCTCCTTCAGGTTTAGCTCCATCAGCGCCACCTTCCTGCTCTTAACCTCTACGGCCACCAAGTTCTTCGCCCCCTTGAGAGAGAAGAAGAGTGCAGTCTCACCTATGGAGTCTCCCACGTCAAACACGGTTTTACCCCTGTCGTCGTAATCGTAGTCCCAGAACCCGTCTAACTAACCCAACCTCCAACCGTGGAATTTGAGGCGCTTGACGTAGTCGAACTCCAGGAGGTCGTCCTCTATGTTGGTAACCTTGAGTCTCTTCACCCTCTGGACCTCGTCCGGGGTCATGGTCCTCACGGCTCCGTTCCTGAACCTGCAGGTGATCCTAGGCCTTTCAAACAACATACCTAACATCACCGAAGGCCAGTTGGAGAAGGTCGTGGAGTACATCTTCTGAAGGGTCACCAACCTGGACGGCGGGACGAAGTACATGAGGTGCAACCTAACCTGTAGTTTATAAGTACCTCGTTCGTAGATACGGACCCGCCTGGAGTTACCCCGAATAGATCTGCAAAGTCAGCGTGCTGACCTCAGTTCCTCCAACACCTGCAGGGCCGCCTGGTACAGGTCCCTCTCGTCCATCCCCACCGTCACCGTCCTGCAGCCGGCGGCCTCCCCGGCGAGCCTGTCGGCCTCCTGGTCCCCCACCATGAAGCAGTCCTTGGCTCCGGTGGCTGACTTCACCATCTCCAACATCAGGGGAGAGGGCTTCCTGCACCCGCACCCCAAACAGGGACAGTAAACGACAACGTCGACCTCCCAGTCAATTAGCTCGAGCATCCTCCCCGTGAAGTTCAGCAGGTCTTCCCAGGTGAAGTACCCCCTCCCTACTCCCGACTGGTTCGACGCCACCGCCACGAAGAGCCCCTTCCCCTTCAGCACCTCCACCGCCTCCCTCGCCCTGTGGGTCAGGACGCATTGGGCCTCCCTCCAGGCGTAGTGGAAGTCGTGACAGAGCGTCCCTGTCCAGGAACACCACCCTCTCCGCCCTGGGCAACCTGAGTTCCCTCGAGGTGGATGCGTCAACCACGGGCACCCTGGGCCAGTTCAGCCTCGACGAGCTCAGATACCACGTGGTACACCACCTCGTGGACCTCCTGTATCCTCGGAGTCGACGTGGACGGTACCTTGACGCAGACGTCGCTCAACCCGCACATGAGGTCGCTCTTCGCTCCAGTGATCCCCACCACCTTCGCGCCGATCTCCCTGGCCGCCTTCATTCCGTTGAGCACGGACTTGCTCTTCCCACTGATGCTTATCGTGAACCACAGGGACCCCTCCCACCCGAGGGCGGGGGGAGCGGAGGACGGACTTCTGGAGACGGCCACGAGGTTAGTCAGGATGGGAGTGGAGGTGCACTGGCTCAGCGAGGACTTCGGTGGGAAGAGGGAGGAGGAACTGAGGGGGATCCACGTCGTCAGGAGGGGGAACTCCCTCACCTTACACCTCCACTCGCTCCTCCTTGCCAGGCACTACGACGTGGTGCTGGACAGCGTTGCGCACGCGGTGCCTTTCCTGTCCAACCTCACCAACCCTCGCACCGTGGCCAAGGTGCACCACGTCCACCAGGAAGTGCTCGCTTACGAACTCCCCCCTTACAAGGCGTGGCCGGTGAGGACGGCGGAGAAGTTCTGCAGGTTATACAGCAGGGTGGTGGTGCCATCCAACGCCACCAAGGAGGACGCGGAGAAGCTGCTGGGAGTGAGGGAGGAGGCGATCACCGTGATCCCAGACGGAATAGACCACAGCAAGTTCACCCCAGGGGAGAAGGGGGAGCCCCTCGTCGTCTGGCTCCACAGGTTGAAGAGGTACAAGAACCCCCTGGACGCCATAAAGGCCTACAGGAGGGCCAGGGAGATGGGTCTGAGGGCTCGCCTCGTGGTGGCGGGAGGGGGAGACCTGGAACGGGAGGTGAGGGAGGAGGTGGGCAGGACCGAAGGCGCCACCTACCTCGGCAGGGTGAGCGACGAGGAGAAGAGGGTGCTCCTGAGGAGGGCCTGGCTCTTCCTCTCCACCTCGTTCGTGGAGGGGTGGGGTCTCTCGGTGCTGGAGGCGAACGCCTCTGGCACCCCTGCGCTAGTCTACTCCGTGGGCTCCCTTAAGGAGCTCGTGAAAGACGGGGTGAACGGGGTGAAAGTGAGCTACGGCGACGTGGAGGGCCTAGCTAGGGCCATGATCCACCTGTTCGAGGACGAGGTGAACCTGAGGAGGATGTGGGCCACGTCCAAGGAGGAGTCACTGAAGTACGACTGGGACATCACTGCGGAAAGGTACTACAACTACCTGAAGGGCTTGGCCTGACGCTGAAGTGTTAGACCGCCCTCACACTCCTCGAGGCGAGATCGACCGATGCCGCGTCTCAATCTCGCGAGGACGTAGGCCTAACCGGAAAACAGGTGTCCTCCTCGAAACCAAGGAATACCCCGTTCGCGGTCTAGCCCCTCCATAGAGTCCATTGCAGTGGGTCCTCGAGGGTCCACATTATGAGTGCTCCCCTCACCGTGACCGACGTCCAGGTCTACAGTTTCCGACCACCGCGTCCCGTTCGCGTACTGAACGAACGAGATCTAGAACTGCGGACCGTCAAAGACCGAAGGTAATCGTCTCCCGTTAAAGCGACTGAATTTCCCCAAGCGCAACCTGTGGTAGTTTAGCGGCATCCTCCGAACGGAGGGGTCCCACCCGCTCGCTTCACTTCAGATCTTACCCCATAGTAGGAGTTCAAACAAGTAGGTAGTATAGAAATCTTTAAAAATTACTTCTAGATACCTATTTATGGCTGGGCGAAAACAACCTAAGGAGGTCTCGGAGGTCCTCAGGACGCTCGCCTTGGACCTCGACGGCGTCGGTCTCGCCATCTTCTCGGGAAAGAGTAAGCCAGTAAACGAGGTTAGGAAGGTGGTTAGGAGTCTCAGGACGTTGAGCGAGGAGGGAGTGGAACTTAAGGACGTGTTCGAGTATTTAGAAGAGGGCAGACTGGACTTGGAGAACGTCGAGAAGGCGAGCGAACTCCTACGCGAACGGGCTTACCTGCTCTCCAAAACGGGGTAAGACGATGAAGGTAGTTCCAATAGCCCTGATCACTAAGTCCCCCCTCAGGGTGGGTGGAAGTTCTGTCTACTTCGACTACGTCTCAGCTGACCTACCACAGTCCAAACTGGTGCTCAACCTAGAGGGGAGGTCGTACGCGATCCCTTACATACCCGCGACTTCGTTCAAGGGGGTCCTCAGGAGCCAGGTGGAACTGAACGAGAGGAGGTCGGCCGGCAGGTGGTGCGAGCCCGACCTCCAAAAGAGGGTGGGGGATCTAGCCGAGATGAGCAGAGAAGCGTGGGAACTACTTAAGAGGCTGTTGAACGAGGAGGTGGACGTCCTCTCTGGGGCTGGACTTCTCAAGACGGGGAAACTCACCGATAAGTCCCAGCTCCGGGAAGTTCTGGAGGCCTACTTGGACGTCACCGGTTGGAACGCGGCGGCGTCGTGTTACTCCACCTCCGACTTGGACAGGTGTGAGAACACGAGCGCCCTGGAGTCGCCGGAGAGGAGGGAACTGAGGGAGAAGTGGAACACGTTCACCGGTAGGAACGCGATCTGTCCCGTCTGCGCGCTTTACGGGACCGGGGGCCTGAGGTCGTCCGTCAGGTTCACTAACTTCTTTCCAATAGATCCCTTCCCCGTCATGCTCGACAGGATCTCCCACGTTTCCATAGATAGGAGGACGGGGGCGGCCGCGGAAAGTAAGTTGTTCAACGAGGAGGTAGTGTTTCCGAGGCAACTCTTCCTGGGTTTCGCCCTCCTTCTCAGGGACGAGTTGGAGACGAACTTCCTCTCCCACCTGAAACTGCTCAAGGACAAGGCAGCCTCCATGGAGGTGACTGTTGGAGCGAGGGGAAGTGCAGGGTACGGGGACTTCGAGTTGATGTACGGTAGCTTCGACGTGCAGCTCAGTGACTCCAGTCTCCTAGGGGGGCTCTCGGTGAGCTTCAAATCGAGCCAGCTTGTGCTGAAGGACCCAGATGAGTCGTTGAACAGACTGCGAGCGTTTTACCCGAGCTACCTCCTCAACGCGGTGGAGGTGAGGGGAAGTTAAGCTGACCACCGTGAGGAACCTGAACCTCGCGTTCGCGGACGAGGAACAACTGCTTCAGTTCCTCTGGCTAGTGAAGACTTACTTGAGGTGTGCGTACTCTCCCGACCCCGACGATAGGAGGGAGTGTTTCGGGTCGGCCAAGAAAGGACGAGCCCACATGTCCCGTGTCCTCTTCGTTCCGCAGGTCTCTCACAGAAATGGGGAGAATTACGTGTTGAAGTCATTGGCCTTCTACGTCATAGGGGAGTGTCCACGACTCGAAGGGGTCCTGGAAAACGAAAAGGGTCTCAAGGGGCTCTACGACGAGTTCGAGAAGGTGAAAGACAACTACCTAGCGGGTGAAAGTAAGTTGAAGGACTTTTACGCTCTCTTCCCCAACTGTGGGGGGTCGAAGTGAATCGCCTCACGTTCCTACTCACCCCAGTGACCCCCTTCACAGTGCAGAGATCGGACACCGGCCTTCACGTGACGGCCTCCTCCGTGAAGGGGTTGTTGAGGACGGCCTCTACCCTTGGGATGGACGAGTTACTGGGGCCTGGGCACTCTTGCGAGAGCCTATCCACGTCGTGCTCCCTTGAGCGGCGGCCTTCCACGCTGAAGTCCTGGCCCTGCCTCATCTGCAGGACTTACGGGTTCGAAGGAAGAAAGGGATCCGTTTTGAGGGTGAGGTACTTGGAGGGGAGGAGTTCCACCCTCCCTGGCGAGGATTACGAGTTCAAGTACAGGTTCCTGTACAGGAAAAACACATATCGTGTCCCGGTGTCGCGCAGCTCGATCGAGGTCACGGTGACGAGCGAGGACGTCTGTGCCCCAGTAGTAGTCGCGACAGGACTCCTCTACATCGATCAGGGGGTGGTGAGAATGGGGAAGTTCAGGTCCCGGGGACTTGGCATACTCAACGTCAAGTACAGAGAGGTCCCCAGGAAGTTAGGGGAGACAGGAGTCTCAAGGACGAAAGCAACTTGAGGGAACTCCTCACCCTCAAGTGCCTCGGGGGGAGAGGTTGAGGCTGAGGGACTTCGTGAAAGGGCTGGGTTACGACCCAGACGACCTCATCGTGGCGGATAGGCTCTCTCACCTGGTCG
The DNA here is from genome assembly GCF_003967175.1 of Sulfodiicoccus acidiphilus. Taxonomy (NCBI): domain Archaea; kingdom Thermoproteati; phylum Thermoproteota; class Thermoprotei; order Sulfolobales; family Sulfolobaceae; genus Sulfodiicoccus; species Sulfodiicoccus acidiphilus. Next base: position 1,854,443 of record NZ_AP018553.1, read on the forward strand.
ACTTTAAGAGGAGGAAGGAGTTCGTGGAGGCTCTCAGGACTGACGGTGACTTCCCGGAAGGGCTCGAGACGTCCGTAAACGGGCTAGCGTGTGACGACGGCGGGAAAGGACACGAGGACCTCCTCGCGAGGTACTTCTGCAGCAAGTTGAAGGAGCGTAGTGGGGAGGAGATCGCCAAACTGATCGCGGACTCCGTTCCCGTAGTCGTCTACCTGCACGACGTCTTCAAGGGAGTGTCGATGCAGGGTGGGGGAGAAGGGAGCGTCGCTAAGGCGCTCAAGAGAGCTTACGGAATTTACGACAGGGTGGCCAGTATAGCGGAGGAAGCCCCGGAACTCATACAGGTGAAGGAGAACCATAAGAAGGACAAATACCCGGCGAGCGTAGTATCGGCGATATTTCAGGATGTCAAGGAGTTGTTTCCCTCTAATGGGTTGAAGGATAAGTTGAAGGAGCTGAACAGGTGGGTGAGCACGAGGCTCCGCAGTGAGAAGCCGGCGCCCGCAGCTGAGGCACCCACGATAGACGAGACCACTGCTCTCAGCCTCCTGTACATGCCTCAGAGGAGCTGGTTCACCGGGAGCGACGTCCAGGTGATAGCACATATGAGGGGGGCCCTCTACGTCTATTTGTTGAAGGGAGGAGCGAAGCTCATCAGGTTGAAGAACCCCTTCTTTGATCCGACGACGCTCAAGGACATCAGAGGTGCGACGGAGATCCTCAAGGTCTTCTCCTTTCACCTGAGCCGCGAAGTGTTCAGCCGCATGCGGGTTAGGGAAGACCTCCTCGAGGACGTTTACGCTCTGAGGAACAAGCGTCCGGAGTTGGCCACACCCTTCGTGTTCTACACTACCCTGGAGAGCCTGTACCTCCTCCTTCCAGGGGAGGTGGAGGTGGAAACTCTCGTGGAGAAGGCCTTGGACGATACCCTTAGGGAGGTGCTGGAACCTTTCGCGGAGGGAGGTGAGGAGGACAACGAGGAGGAAGTTGAGGTCTCGTACGAGGTGTTGGGGGAGATGAAGCTCGACCTCTCCCAAACGACCGTGTGTGAGGCGGCTAAACAGGTCAACGAATTCTTCGGGAGAGTCGACGTACCGGAACGAAGCTTCGCTTTCACCGTATCCTACGAACCTGTCCTGAGGACGTCCAGGGAACTCTGCGATAAGTGCAAGGTGAGGTACGCCATAGAAGAGGATGTGCTCAGTGAGCTTGACTGGTTACACGTGAGGGGACAACTCCTCGGAAGGAAGGAGAGGTTGTGTAACGTCTGCCTCGCCGTGAGGTTGGCGTGGGTGAGATCGGGTGAGTCCACGGGGAGGAGCCTAGACGAACTCGGGGAAGACGTAGTGACGTTGGTTATGAAGATCGACCCCCACGTCCCTAAAGGGGCGAAGGTGGACTTCGCTAGATCAGTGGAGGCGAAGGTGGCTGAGGAGGCTAGCTCTATCGCCAAGGAGCTCTCCGAGCTGGTCGACGGGTGGACATCGGAGTGGGAGCGGAGGACTAAGAGCGAAACAAGCGAGAGGTTTAAACTGGGTACCCTGTCACCTGGGGAATTCCTCCACCAACTCAAGGCGACTCTAGGAGGGGAGGCGTCGGAAAGGGACGTGGACGAGTTAGCGAAAGTCGTCGACTGTAGAAAGAATGTATGGGATCGAACGAAGCTGGCGTTCGCGCTCTACGGACTGAAGACCATCAGGAGACTGGACGCGTGGGGTGGAGAAGAAGTGGGTGAATTGTTGGGAAAGGTACTTAATCTCTACAAGCAGCTGAACCAGTCGCGCCGAACGACGGAAGGTTCCAAAGTGCCTTGGTTCGAGGAATTGGTTCGCATGATTTGTGATAAGGTCGAGACGGAACTCCGAGTGCAGGACTCGGTGGACAGGAGGTTGGCCCAAATGGTGGAGTTCTACCTTCTATCTACGGACTTGGTGAATAGGCTTGGAAAGTCGATCGATAGAGCAGACTGGATGGTCTTGGTTCCGCCATCTGTCTTCAGCAGTGTGACGGTACTCGCAGTGAGGCACGCCGCGATAAGGAAGTTACTCGAGGCCCTAACTCCCTTGAGGTTAGACCCCCTCCTCGAGTACGATAAGCCTCCCATTGTGACTTTCCTCGTTAGGATGAGGCCGGAGGTTCCTATCAGGAACGTGTGGAACTTGGTGAGTGGAGGAGGAATCCCGTACTGCAGGGGGTGCGCGATCGCCCTGCTTCCGCTTTACGTGGGGAGGGGAGTTATGGGCGTCCGGGAGCGGGTGCTCCTCTCGGAATGGACGGAAGACTCCATTCGAGATGCACTAAAGATAGTAGACGAGCTGTCCGAGGAGCACTACCTAGTGCGGAGTAGGTTTAGGACCGAACCCGAGTTGGACGGAGCGGTACTAGCCACGGGGAGGTTGTTGAAGTGAGGTACCTTAAGGTCAAGCTGAGGGTCTACTACGGAGGGAGGACGGAGTCCTTGCCCTCCACTACGTTGGGAGGTGCACTGACTTACTACTCGATCTTCGACAATAAGCCGTCCTTGAACGGTGGGTTCGGCTTCTCGGACTTCTTTCTCATAGAGGGAAGCCCCTACTACGTGACCAGGAACGCGGTCAACAGGTTGACGGCCCAGTCCTTCCCTCACCACTCTTCGGTGAAGTTAACTAGGGACTCAGCCTACGGGCTCTACGAGGGGTGTGTCGTGGGAGACCTCAAAGAGGGAAGGCAGGCGCTGAAGGGACTGATTCTCCTTAACTTCTCGGAAGTTCAGGAAGTCTCTGAGGAAGTGGGAGGGGGTCCGTTCTACGCGCTCTCGCTGCCCGTCTCCACGATGGAGGAGGCGTCGGCTTTCGGGGAAGTGGTGAGGGTGAGGTTCCTGAAGTTCCACGGTTTCAACAGCGAACTGTGTACGAGGCACCCTATCTACGTGCTGGACGGTGGGAAATTGAGGGAGATCAGGAAGAGCAGAGTCACATTGGTCGACGTTAAGTTGAACGGGGACTTCGACTTCAACGTCTTGCCCATCGAACAGATCACCGACCCCCTGGCGAAACTTTACGTAAGCACTTCCCACGGCGTGGTAGTACCACGTCAGTGCTACGTCCCCTAAGTTACGAATGAGGATAGCGATAGGTGAGCGATCTAGGGACGTAACCCTTTTTCACTGTGAGAATCGGATGGATCCCCGAGGTGCGGACTCGAAGGGCAGTCCACTTGGGTCGATTCACGTCGTTATGGTGGGCACGGAGGTGCGACCTGGAACCCTAAACCCTCCGAACGTCTGAGTTGGGCGCCCCGACCTCCATTAAGTCTAGTTTAGTTGGCGGTCTACCAGGTGAAGAGTTGCGTAGCCTGTGACGTCAGTGGTTGGCAGACGGGTCGTCACTCGAGACAACTTCAGATGGACGTACTCACTCAGTTCGCTCACGTGACGTACCCTGAGCTCGCGTAAGGAAAGGAGTGACTTCCTCCCCGTCAATTGGTCACTACACCTCTGGTCTAAGGTGAATGTGGAGAGTGTCTATGAACACCTTGTGAGTGGATCCCTAGCGCTTTAGGAAGAGCCTGCCCAGGGAGCACCTCACTGAGATCGACTAGGACAACGACTTCACGACCGTCCTCGTAACCGCGGTGTCACCTGAACCAACGATAGAAACGTATCTTTGCCGCGTTTAGGGCATGTCAGGGACGTGCACTCGGGCTCCTTCGGAGACCTAGCCGGTCCAAGGACTTCCACCTCGTAACGGCGACCAGCAGCCCGTGAACACACCCAATGCTCTACATCCTGCCTCCTCACGCCAAATGCGAGTCGCCGTAGCTCGTTTCTGGCCAGTCTCCCTCTCGAGGAAGTAGTCACAGAAGGGGACAGTACATGTAGCACCGACTTCAACCGAGCCTTCAGCGTTAGGGTGAGCCCTGAAACCCCAGTAGTCATCGAGAGTTTTTCCCAACGCTTCATGTCAAAAAGTTCCTACAAGGGGAACCATTGGTCCTAAAAAGGGTACGCCCTTTTCTCCCCTACCGTGAGCCCGCCCTCGTACCCGGCCAGCACGGTCGCAAACTCCTCCAGTCTCCTCTCAGAATGTGAAGGTCCTACTTACCACCAAACAGTACCCCTGCATTAGGGAAGGAGCTGCTTGGACGGGCCTCTCGGGGTAAGGGAGGTAAGTTCGAACTGCTCTAAAGCCGTAACATCGGAGGGACCCTAATCCCCCTGGGAGTACACGGGTGAGTGATCTCTGCTCGTTAAGGCTTGAGGGGTGGAGCTCTGAAGTACCTCGCTCTAACCTCTTCCCTCCCCACTTGATAATACTAATTTAGTATTACAGTAACCGGGAAAACTCGTCTCCTCTCCCCACTTCCGCACATAATTCAGTCTTTTTTACCTATTCTATTGAAATTAAACTAATCTCTCCAACTCAAGCAGAGACACACGCGTGTTTAAGAAATTTCTTCCCCGTAAGTAAAATTGGTGGCGTAACACTGCGTTATCAAGTACAAAACTTCATAACAGTCGATTGTTTCCTGCTGGGGAATAACGTAATAATCCTCTCGCCACACGTCTGGGTGAAAAGTATGACAAGATATAAGTCGTTGAGGCTGAGTTTTTCGCAATAACTTTCTTCATTATTAAACTTTTTAGTAAATGTTTTCTCATTATTACAGAATTTATCAATGACTCTCCTCATTTCACCTATTATTTCTACCCCGTAAATTCCAACTCTTGTTCCCTAAGTCTTAGCCTCTCTTCAGTGTGTTTAGTGAATAAGCATTTAATACGAAACCACCGTCGATATGATTACGCACGGTGAGCCGAAAGAATCTCCGTATTCGGGATAAATTGAGATGTTCGTAACGTTTATTAGAATATCGAAAACTCTCTCATTCACTTTCACAGCAATCTTTGGTTCGTCTAAAACTTCGATTTTCCTTATCTTCGCCGACCTAGAATTCGCGGTGTTACTGGAACAGATCGGGCCAAACCTGGGCTTATCCGTATTTACGGATGGAACGCTCTGGACTACGAAGGAAAACTTATCGTCCCTCTTGAAAATTTTTAATATGGTGAAGAATCAACTCGATGTTCTCTTCCTCGGTCTCTACCTTGTACTTACCTTCGTGAATGTCCTGTAAGGTGTAATCTAGGACTTCACTCATTCTTGATCCTCTTTACTCCCTCTTTCAGATCGGGGTCTAGGGGCTCTATGGAAATGTACGACACTCTTCCCCTATCGTCGATTCCTATAGTCACGAACGCTTCCCCTTCTAAACTTCTCTCCACACCCCTTTGAAACTCCACAATGAGGTTGCCGAATTCGCCGTCCACTAGTACCTGGAAGGAAGTGGTAGGAAAGGGAGAGGACGGATAGTTAGAGGAAACCTGAAGTCCAGACCTACTGTACTCCCATTCTTCCATGATGTAGCTGGTTCCCTTCAGAGTATTAAATCTTTCACGAATTTTCAACGACTGAGACTTCAATGCAGGGAACACTCGAGTGTACCCGGAGACGCCGATTTGTCGACAGTCCAGGTGCCTTCGCCCGTTCTTCGACAACTCCAAACGACCGGTGAAGTGCGCGTTCTATGCCAATTCCAGCGCACGCCCTTAAGTCCCACCCCTGGTGCGGACGTCCCCTCCACATGGATCCCCGTCCTGGAGGCGCTCCCACTCACTCGAGGCGCCGCGTAGGAGAGTGGTTAGACTTCCTCGACTTCAGGGCGTTCGCGTGTGATTTTGTGGTCCCTCGTCCATACAGCAGGTCTTAAAGTCCAAGGGAGTACGACCAACGTGACGATGGACGAAGCAATTTCTGTCGAAGGCAGTTAGAGATCCGGGTTTTAGGAACGTCTTCTTCACGCTCTTCCAGGAGAGGTCGGGTACCCCAAACGGCCACTTCCTAGGGACCGAGGAATACATCGAGCTGTTCGAGGAAGTACTTGGGGAAATGAGGGAGATAACCGGGCGTTCGAGGTATTTGAGACGGCCTAGCGGACTTTTGACCAGGTGTCCTCCGACAAACTGAGGGAAACATCCCGGAGTTAGTAGAGTAGAAAAGAAAAGCGGAACACGTTGGGAGGCCTCGAAGTCGTCCTTCGAGGAGGTCGTCGAGGCTCTCGGCTCGCTTGAGGGAGTCCTACGGTCAGTTGAGCGTTCCTGGAGGCAAGACCGTTTACGGGCAGACTAGTCCCGACCTAGACACAGCTGAACTACTCGTTACAATCGACGACGCGGGAGAAAAAGGGTTCTTCCTCGCCTTAGCCGAAACTGGGCTGAGGCGCCGCCCCTGAAGGAGCGGACCTGAAACACAGGGTCGTCCGTGAGATGTGTCAATCGAAGGGAGCTTACGTTAGTTTTCTTCGCGAAGAGACTTCAAAGTGGTCGAAGGAGGCGTACTCACCTTACCTTAGAGACTTCGTAAGGGGATAGGAGGAAGGTTTGAGGAGATCGACCGGAGCTAACTCAGACCAGCGGATAGACCCATATTGGAGGGGGATACTGTTTACTCTCAGAGACGATTCCTTACGTCTTGACATTAAGGAAGGAACGAAGAGGGTTCCAGGTGGTTTCGCTTCTAGGCCTACGTTAATTGTCCTTTCCCTACGCGATTAGGGGGGTTTCGACGATTGTAGTAGGCTTGCCTCAAGGGCTTGTCGCTCCCAAACGGTTCGCGGTATTACGAAACCATCAAATTGCGGGAGGAAAATTAGGGAATTTGTCCTCAACCACCATGAGATCGTAATCGCGTATATTTGGTTGTTCCCTCTAGCCCTGGAACCTAACGACATTACAGTGTAGCTCTCACAGCTCAAACAGTACACTTAGTCGTTCAATTGTCCCTCTTCCTCCTTGCCGATTTCGGGGGAAACGTGAAAGTGGATCCTCGCCCTTCAGGGCAGGGACGCCGATTTAAATATTTTTATGCAAAACTAATTCGATGAGTAGGAGGGCGAAGCGATGAGAGCTACTTCGATGGAGATCCCCCTCCTAGACCTCGACAACAACTATAAACATAGATCCTGAGGTCTCTACTATCTCACTTCGACGGTTTACAGGTAGATCCTCATTGGAGAGTGGACTGAAGACCGTACGGGAGAGGGCAAAGTAGTTCATAAGGGGGAGCAACTTTGAACGCTGAGGTCTACATGTAGCTGTAGACTCGAAGGTCCTCACGACGTGTTCACGTTCCCGACTAACGACTCTAGTGGGCCGATTCGAGCCGCTTACGTGCGCGTTTCGTACTGAAACGAAGGGGGGTCTAGGAAAGTGTACCTCGGCCCCGGACTGTGACGAGCGAATTGAGGCTATTCAGGGCGGTGAATTTAGGGCAAAGTGCTCAGGGAAGACACTGACGTCGAGCGAAAGTGCCACAGTCTTAAGAGTCCACACTTCGTTTCAGTACGATCGCGACTGAGGGTGGAGACTCGTCCGCGGCACGTAGATCGCGCGACCGCTCGACGGCCTAGAGCTCTCGTCTCCACCGTTCCCACCTTTTTCGCACGGCCCACGCCGGTGTGGAAATTTCGTCGACGAAATTCCACGTAAATCGGTACGAGAAAAGTCCTGTCGATGTGGGAAGGGATTCGGCTCACCTCCTGGTTCTTATCACGTGTCCGGCGATCACTGTGATACCCTCCTTCCTGGCCTGTCTCCTGATCGCTTCCTCGATCGAGTTGGACACGAGGAAGAGCTTCACCTCCTTGGGCGTCTGGGAGCCCAGGACCTTCCTCCTGATCAGGAGCTGCTCTATGGCCCCCTCGTCGGCCAAGTTCTTCACCTCGAAGACGTAAACGTAGTCGTCGGTCTCGTAGAAGTCCACCTCGTACTTTCTGCCCTTCTCTATCACCCCCGCAATGTCCTCGACGACGCCGTGCTTCACGTTGGACGGATCCACCCCGTGGAGCTTTAGGGCCTCCCGGTAGAGCTCCATGATCGTTTTCTGGGCGTGTATTCCGGCCCTGGAGGTGAAGCTGTCTATTGAGACCTTGAGCTGTTTGAAGGAGAAGACCAACTCCTCTATCACTTTGGAGTGGCGCTCTATCACCTTCGAGTGTTCCTCCACGGCCCTCTGGAGGCCCTGGATAGCCTCTGAGTGTTGTTGTATCACCTTCGAGTGTTCCTCCAGGACCTTCGAGTGTTCCTCCACGGCCCTCTGGAGGCCCTGGATAGCCTCTGAGTGCCTGGCCTCCTCCCTCTGCAGCTCTAGTATGGCCTTGTCGTTTTCCTCCAACCTCTCCCAAACCAACTTGATCTGGTCGCTGTTGTCCTGCACTGCCTTAACGAGGGAGTTCACAGCCCTCTGAAGCTCGTCTACCTTCGACACAATCAAGTCCGCCCTGACCCTCTCCTCCACGGCACTAACTATGGTGTTGAGGAGCCTCTGGTCCTTCAGTATCCTCTCGACCACGTCCTCGCCCACGCTAGCTCACACCTGATCTTCCTCATCTAGTTTATTAAAAGGTGCTGAGGTGACGCTAAACTTCCCTCTGGGGAGTGGAAATCGAACTGTGCGTCAAGTGCCGTGTGGGCGCGTTGCCTGGACGCGTCGTGCTTCACCTCCATCCCTCACTCCCGTTCCTTCGCCTCCACGGAGTCCGTCAACCCGCGGTGGGGGCACTCGAACTGTGAACTTTTCCCCGGCCCCGTCGTTAAGGGGTTGCCCAATCACGGCCCCACTTAGAGTGACTCCACATGGATGTAGTCCTTCGCAGGCGTGAAGTCCTTGTCTCTCGTGAGCGGTCTCTTCCCACGCGTCCTCGCCGTTGAGGCCATCACCGGGTCCGAGACGAGCCTCCCCTTCCTCTTGAGTTCGTAGTACGAGTCGTCGTACTCCCCTGCCGCCACCTCGTTCGCAGGACGAACTACCTACGCTCCTATAGCCCTCGTAGTTCCTCCATCCTCTCCGGCGGCCCGAGGACCTCCGCGACTGAGGGCGAGTCGCAGACACGGTACACCTTTGAGTACCTCCATCACGACGGAGGTGTCTATTAAGGTCGCAGTTTGAACTCCTCGTGCACTTCCCTCTGGCCCTCCTCTAGGGCCTTAGAGTCCTCCTCGCTCAGGACCTCTCTGAGCATCCTGAGTACCTCCTCCGAGCTCCTCTCCTCCTCGAGTAAAGTTAGGAGGAACTCGTCCCAGCTCCTATCGCCCTTCTCTCTCTCCAGTTTCCGTTTGGTGTCCTCGGAGACCGAGATCTTAGATACCTTAACCATAATTAATATTATGACAAGGTGTATATAAACCTTCCAACCGTTCAGCCGCTTTCGACGTTTTAGTGAATCGTTGAGCGAGCCGGGTTGGATGCCAACGTCGTGGAGGGCGATCGAGTGCGTGGACGAGTAGTCGAGGGAGTTCCGCGGCGAACTCCACTATCGCGGAGTTCAACGTCGGATAGGTGAGGAAGCGTGGTCCACCCGAGCACGTCCCTACCTCCCGTTCCCCTCCTGAGTCCGGAGACGAGGGAAGTCGCCCGCAGAGACTTCCGGTGTCGTTAGCGCAGTTCCCAGAAGCACCGTAACCTAGTCGCGGCCGCGAACTCGAAAGGGATCTCGAACCGTGACCGCCCTTCGTACGACGGATGTGACCCCAGTGAGGGGCACCGACGTTGGGGAGGTCAGGATGCCGGTAGAAAAGTATAGACAATTCACTAGAAAAGTTATATAAAATTGTCCTTCAATGTTAAACAACCTTTTTATAGCTCTCCCCTTTCTCAGGTTCTCAATGAAGAGTGAAGAGCCGTGAGAGGAGGGGGGCGTTACTCCGAGCCTCTCGGCAATGTCATTCTAACCCTTTTCCTGTTAAGTTCAGTTGTGGGGTTACCGGCTGGTGCACAGACCTCCCAACTTAACGGCGGATCGTCCATATCGTCTAACGTGCAGTACCTCTCCCCGGGACAGGTGGTCTTGGTCGCCGTGACCGACCCGGGACTTGTGAACGCGTTCGGTGTTGAGACGAACGGGGTGGTGAACGCGACGGGGTTGAGGGACGCCGCAGAGTACGTGCTTAACAACACGTACGTGAGCTGGAGGACCGCATCGGAGTCCCTTTTTCAAGTCCTTACAGCCGCGGGAGGGACGAACCCCTCCAACTACGTCACCTTCGTGAAGGGAACCGACACCTTCTGGATCTTCTTGACTAACACGAGCGAGGAGGGAAGGGTAGAGACGGTGAACGGAAAGGACTTGACCGTCACCGTGAGCGCCTACTGCACCATCCTAGTCCTCTTCACGAACACCTCCTCCGCCACGTTCACGAACCCGAACCTGAAGTTAAACGGTTCGGGGAACCTGGTCTACGTGTTACCCTCGGTGGAGCCTGTGTTGTACCAGGGCTCCACTCCTCTGCGAGGTGGGAGCGAGGTGGGGGTGTTCGACCTTAACGACGTAATAAACGGCAGCCCCCAAGTCAACTTGACTTACGTCAGTACTAGCGGCCCTGTATCGACGACCCTCTACTACTTCACGTCCGAGCACGTGGGGGTGTCCTCCTCCCAAGTCACTGTTCCACTCAACTCCACTTGGACGGCAACAGTCTACGACCAGGGAGCCCTCGTCGACCCGTTGAGGGGGACCACCTTCACTTACACGGTCAACGCCACCACGGACACGGAAGTGAACCCGTTCGGGGAGAGGATAGCCTACTACGGCATACCCTACTCGGAGCAGGAGGTGCTAGTCAACACCTCCGCCTCGATCCCCCTCCCTCCCTCTTACTACTCGGCATTGGGACTGAGCCCTACCCTGCAGGTGTACAACGGCACTTTCACGGTCTACTTGGACTCCGTCCCGACGGACCCTTCGTACTCGGGCAGGATAGGTACGGGGTACCAGGACAGGCTGGCTTCGAAGGTGAACGCCTCGCAATACGACGAACTGATATCCGTTCACCTCTTCCAACAGTTGACTCCAATCTACGTCAATCTCTCTGACGCCCTCGGGATGCAGTCGTCGTTGAATTTAACTGGGGTGATCAGTCCAACGACTGTTACGGAGACCCCAGTGAGTACGACCCACTCGGGCGACATCGCGGTGAAGGCGTTCGACAACGTGTCCAACTTCAGTGCAGCGTTGAATTTACCCGTTAACGTTAGCGTGACCTTGGGGGGAACAACCATCGCCTCGAAGGTCGTTTACCTGTCGGAGGACGGGATCGGATCTTTCCAAGCCCCAGTGAACGTGACCTTGGGGCCCACCAGCGTCACCCAGGTGGGGGAGTACGTGCTGATCACGTTGACGCCCTCCGAGCTCAGGCAGGTGGATATAGAGGCCACAGTCGCCACGGACTACGGGAACGTCCTCTACGGCTTCAACTCGGGCACCGTGAGTTACGCGGAGGGGGTGACGGTGCGGCCCTCTTCACTCGTCCCCTTGCTACCGTCGGCTCCGTCCATCCCCAACGCGACCAAATACATAGTGGTGTCAGTCCCCAACAACACCACTAACTACACCGTGATGTACGTGGAGCCGAACCTCCCCCCAACCTCGTTGGTGGGTTCACCCAATTGATAATTAAAGGGGACCAGTTAATCTACAACGGAATGGAGGTGGCCACGTTCGTGGTGGTGGTGTCGATCCCCGGAAGGCAGAGTTTGACCCTAAACCTGAACCAACTGGGTTACAGGGAATACCTATCGTACAACGACACCTTCACTGTTCCGGTGACGAATTCCCAGCTCAACTCGTCCACCTTACCTCCCGGCACGACCATCCAGTTCGAGGTGAACGACCTGTTAAGCCCAGCCCCTAACGTTACCTACGTCCTCACCGCACCTCCCGTTAAGCCACCCCCCGTTGAGAAGGTGTCGTCGTTGGAGACTCTCCTCGAGGCCCCCACTAATCGCACCTTCTCCTCATCGGTTACGGCCTACTTACCGTCCACTTCGGGAACCTTCGACCAGCACACCTTACTCGTTTACGTGCGGGACGAGGCCCTCGCCTCGAAATACCCTTCAACTTCCCTCAACCCAACGGCCTACCTTTACCTCAAACTAGCTGACGGTTCCTACTACCAGTTCCTGAAGGGGGTGGACTTCGCCCTCCTGACTCTGAATGAGACCTACCCCGACTCGGGTAACTTCACGGGGTCGATCGACTACTACCTCAGCGGAGGGTACGTGGTGCTCGACGGCCACTACGTGCCTGCTGACGAAATGGTCGGCGCCCAGCTGACCGTTTCCTACTCCTCCCTGGCTTCCCTGAACTCGTCCAACGCCACGGTGACGTTTGAGGGAGCCAACATGTCGGTGAACGTCAGCTCCTCGGACGCCTCGCCCGGGGCGCCGGTGAACGTCACCTTGTACGCCCCAGGGCTAGTGAAGTCGAGCTACGAGACCTTGAACTCCTCCGACGTGCTGTTCGTCGACTTCGTCGCGTGGAACGGTGGTCCCTTCCCGGCGATCGTGGAAGGCTATAACTTGTCACTCGTTGAGGAGTCTGCGGGAAGTCCGTACTTCTTGGCTAGGGTCTACCTAGGAAACGCTTCGGCCGCGGACTTGGTGGGGGACAACTCCCTCACTGCTCACCTCGGTATTTTCAGGGGTGCCCCGGGGAGTCCCAGTTTCTCGCCCATGCCCACGTTAACTGTAGCCCCCGGTAGTACGGTGATGTTCTACTCCCTGGACCAGGTGAGCGACCTGAGTTCCTCCTCAGGCGTAGTGCCTGTAAACTTCTACACGACGGTGCGAGTAAAAGACGTCACCCCTACGGTTAAAATACTGAACTCCGACCCATCCACTCCCTACGACGTCCTAAGCATTTCACTGAACTATTCGGTACTATCGCTTTTAGATCTCAAACCGGTACTCTCTAACTCACCGTGTGCCCCTACGTCTGGTGCCCCTACGTCTGGTTTCGTCGCCTCGGGTTACGTGAAGGCCTCAGTGTCGGGAGAAACGATCAACTTGTGTTTTGTCCCTCGCGTCTCCCTTAATTTACCAGGTGGCGGAGGTGGAACGGCGGAGCCTGGCTCCATCTACTATTTGAGCTTGCCCATGACCCTCTGGAACGGGACACCTAACTCGTACAGCCCAGCGGGACTGAACGTGAACGCTACGGACTCGGTGAGCGTGACTGTCGTGGAATATCAGTTTACGAACAAGGTCTCGCCCTCCGGTGGAATCACTGACCTTCAGAGATCGGATGAATTGTTGAATGGAGCCTCAGTCAACGTGAGCGCTTTCATCTCGCCCGTGGTGGAGGAGTTCTGGTCAACTCAGAACCTAACCGACTCCCTGAATAACACGGTACCAATACCTCAACATCCTCAATGTTCCGAAAACGTTAACGTAACTGTTTGGGCTCCCGAGGCAGTGAACAACCCCAACTTGCCCGACCACGGTAGGTCGTTCAACGTAACTGTGACCAACAACTATACCAACATCTACACTATTCAGTCTTCGCCTAGCATCGTCACTTGTGGGTATTCGACTAAGGTTTTGACCCTCTACGAGATAGGAAATAGTGACTATTACACTGCGAACCTCGTTGTTTTACCTTATTCTTTTCCTGGAGGCTCTCCTCCTAATACACCACCTGGAGAGTTACCTGTGTTTATTGATTCTATAAACAGGGTATCAGTGAAAGCGGACATTGTGGTCGGCGAGATACCCCACTTAGTAGTACTCTACTATTTTCCTCTTCTTGAGAACTCAACCATTTTCGCAAACGGTAGTAGCTTCTTCTACGTCGGGAGTCTCCCCGACCCGAGCGTGACCTCGATCAGCATAAAAGGCCAGCAATCGAACAATGTGTTGACGGTGGGAAACACCTACAGCGTAAACATTGAAGTGACCAACTTAGGGACTGGTACTGGCCCTGTAAACATCATAACGGAGATCCAGTATAACCACGTCACGATCACTTCACCCGAGACATCTGCCTCCACCCTATATAGTAAACAGACCATAACCATAACTATGACGTTCACGCCCTCAATTTCAGGGACATACACGGTAACGACCATTTTCTACCAGAACCAGGAGCTATCGGAACCCTACCCGATTTCACCAATCTTTACCATTTCGATCAACGCTGTAGGAAGTGGAGGGGCAGGAGCGACCTTCGTTTCCAACCGACCGGTGATGTACCAAGATGGCCTCTTGGGGGTAGACCGTTAGAGTTCGGTAGGGGAAGAGGAGTGGGCCCTTAGGAAATACCACCTCGGCGACACTAAAGCTTAAACCTGACGCGTCAAAGAAGAGTGCTGGTGTTGGCGTCTTGGGGTCGGAGAGGACGTTGCTGGAGGAGTTCAGTGAGGTGACCTTGAGGTACCTAAGGGAGGCCGACTTGAGGCACAGGAAGTCGCTGGGCCAGTTCTTCACTCCCAGACACCTCAGGGAGGAGGTGCTAAGTCACATACCTCGGTTGACGAGACCACGAGTGCTGGACCCGGCGTGTGGCACGGGGGAGTTCCTCGCATCCGCGAGGGAGCACTTCGTCGACCCGGAGCTCCACTGTTGGGAGGTGGACTCGAAGCTGGCTCAGCTGGCCAGGGAGCTGGTCCCCGAGGCCAGGGTAGAGGTGGTGGACAGCCTCTCTAGGCCTTTCCGGGAGGAATTCGACGTGGTGCTTGGGAACCCCCCTTACTTCCAGGTTCCCAGGGCCCCCCTGGACCCCAGGTACGCCGGAGTGACGAGTGGCAGGCCAAACGTGTACGCGCTCTTCATCTACCTGGGCCTCAGGCTCCTCAGGAGGGACGGTTACCTCGGCTTCGTTGTGTCCTCCTCCATGAACAACGGCGCGTACTTCTCGGGACTCAGGAGGTACTTGGTGGAGAACTCTGAGGTGGTGTACCTGAGGACGTTGCCGGACTCGAAGGCCTTCGTGGACGCAAACCACACGTTCCAGGTGCTCGTCCTCAGGAAGGGCTCGCCCTCGACCGAGAGGTACGTGTTCAGGAAGGGAGGGAGGGTGATACTGACGGAGAGGGCGGAGGAGCTCAGGAAGGCGTGGGAGGGCGCCTCAAGCCTTAGGGAGGCTGGGTACTCCGTCAGGACAGGTAAGGTGGTGTGGAACCAGGTGAGGGACAGGCTGACCGACGATCCGTCGAAGGGAGTCCTCTTGGTCTGGGCAACCAACATAGGAGAGGGGGAGCTCAGGTTGCACAACACCTCTAGGCCGCAGTACGTGAGGTGGGGAGAACCAGACAAGGGGCCCGCGATAGTGGTGAACAGGGTGGTGGGACATCCCAGCAGGCCCAGGTTGAGGGCCGCCGTCATTGAAGGCGAGTTCGTGGCGGAGAACCACGTTAACGTGGTGTACCCTCCTTCTGGGACGTCGATGGAGGAGCTCAAGGAGCTCGCAGGACAGCTCAACGATCCCGACACAGCCAAGTACGTGTCGATGGTGACGGGAAACACCCAGGTGTCGGCGAGGGAGCTGGAGGAACTCGTGCCGGTGAGGCTTAAAAGGCGTGGGGCTACGCTAGAGTCTTTCCTGAGTTAGGAGGAACTCCTCGTCGAACACGTTGAGACACGGTGTCTTAATTCCCTGGAACAGGTTCTTCCAGTGCAGGACCACCCTCAGGACGGGCACCTCCCTTCCTCGGTCGACGAACCCCAGCGCCACGTTCGTCTCGCCGTCGCGGAAGAGGACTCGCATTTCCCTGCCCAATAGGTCGAGCACCTTCTCAGAGAGGTTCTCACTGACCACCTTCTCCGTACCCTTGTAGGCGTAGTAGACCCTGTAGTTCCTCAGGGCCCCGATCAATTGGTCGAAGTTCCTCCAGGCGATCCCCATGGCCCTGCGAGAGTGGTAGCCCGCGAGGATCGCCACTGTGAACTTCCTCACGTTCTCCGGCACCTGTCTTCTACCCCTCAAGTAGGAGAGGTACTGGAGCTTCACCTCCCTGTCGAACTCCACCACCTCGTTCACCACCTCCGCCGCCCGTTGAGCTCCACCGTGCAGGCGTCTGGCGGCCTTCTCGACGCTCTCTCCCGGAAGCGGGCCGACGAGCTCCTTCAGTTGGGAGGCCATGCAGACCAACCTTTGGGAGGTACTTCCGTCGCACCTGGATGGGTAGCTGCCGTAGCTCTCAAGGATCTGGAGGACCCTCTCCTGGTGCCCCCTCGTCCCCCTGAAGGCGCTCCAGCTAAGCGTCCCCTCCTCGAAGAGGCCCCACTCTGTGAGGGAGTCTTGTCCCAAGTTCGCCCTCGTTCCCTTCCCTGAGGACACCACCTTTATCTCCAGAAAGGCGTGAGCGCCGTCGTTGAGGGTCAACCTGACGTCTCCAGGCTCCGCGTACCTGTTCCCTATGTGTTCCGCCCCAGACACGTCTGGGTAATCCTCCCTCACCTTCTCGTAGATCGACCGAGCGATCCTAGTTAGGTCGTCTTCCTCTACCATTTCCCCCCTCAGGAGGGAGACGACCCTCCTCTCCACCTTCTCCGCGTCCCCCCTCTCGTATTTGCCCACCGTGAAAGGGGTGTTCAACCCCCTTTTAAGTTCTCTCGATCGACGACTCTCACGGTGTCCCGGCGTGAGGGCCCGCGCTCTAAAGGTGGGCGTTCTCGGGGTGGGCACTTTCGGGCCGGAAATCGCGGTGGTGAGGGATCCTCCGCTCGCGTCCTCTTCGCGTGATCTAGGCAACAATCGTTCGTACCCTCAAATGTCCGCTGGACGGTAGAGATCGCACACCAATTCTTCGAGCCCCACCACTTACGAAGTCCCAACACCATTGGGATCGATTCGACGAAGTACGTGTTACGAAATCTCCATTCGAATCCCGAGTTTCGTACAGCTAAGATTTAAAACCAGAAAAATCGTTCGTAATTTGTGCTAAAGAGGTCGATATGGGTCAGCCTCCTACTGGCCCTCTTCTGCGTCGGTCCGTTCGTGACCCTATCCCAGATTCCGACGTCCTACGCGCCTCCGATCGCGCTCCACCCGATTTACGTTGGACAGGTGAGGTGGTTCCCACCTGGGCAGACTACCCTATACTGGAACTCTTCCACTCCGGTGCTCCAGCTCGTCGGAAACAACCAGTTTTCGGCTGGGGAAATCCTCTTCGACCAGAACTACTCCGGCGGCACCATCTCGTTCTCGATCTTAGGTACGTTCTCCTCCTCATCGAGCGGTACTCCAGCAGACGGGTTCACCCTGATCATGTTCGCCTCGAACTCCAACCTCCCCAACGACAGTCCCTCCGACGCCACGGAACTGTCCGTACTCTCTGTCATGGGAGACGTCCTTTTCCCGAACTCGACTACGCCTTACCTCGCCGTGCAGTGGGACCCGTACTGGACCGTGTACGGGAGGGGGGAGTTCAACGCCTTGTTCGCCAACCCTCAAGGGGGAAGGGTTAGCTCTAACGACCTGTCCGTCCTCGCTTCCGGAGAGGGAAACGGATCGTTCGTTCCAGGACCGGATCAGTTGATCAACTTCACCGTAACCTACGGTGACGGCAAGTTGGAGGCGACGGCCGTTGACCTGAACACGGGCGAAGAAGCGCAACTCTCCATCGGCTTCAACTACACGTTCCTCCCCGGGAGCTACAAGTTCGGGGTCAACGCTGGCACAGGAAGCTACTGGGCCAACTGGGGCCTCCTGGGCGTCTCGGTCTCCCAGTCCGTACCCAAGGAGTACTCACTGACTTTCGAGTCCGTGGGCTTACCCCAAGGACTGACCTGGGGAGTGCGAGTTCAGAGCGAGGAGGTGAACTCCTCCTCCCAGTCCATCCAGCTCAACCTCCCGGCGGGGACTTACTCGTTCGAGGTGTTACCCCCAGGTGGGATGTCTCCGTCTCCGACTAACGGGACCCTCCACTTAGAGGGCGACACAACTGTGGTAGTGAGGTGGTCCGTGCTCTACCACCTCGTCAACGTGACTTTCTACGGTCTCCCGCCAGGCCTGGGGGTCAACGTCGAGGTGGGGAACCGGACGTTCCTGAACTACAGCTACGTGTTCAACGTCACCTCTGGCCACCTCCCCCTCGAAGTTCCCGACCAGGTGTCGATTCCCTTCCCCGGGACGTTCTACGGGAGTTACGTGGTGAGCGGGGTCAACGCGTCGGGGGCGGTGGCGAACCTAAGGGACGGTGAGGTGGTGATCAACTCCACCTCCCCCCAGGTCCACGTGAGGCTCAGCTTCTCGAGGTCGAGCGGGGGTGACGCCTGGCTCCTACTTCCGGCAGTCCTAGCGGTCGTGGCGCTCGTGAGGATGAGGAGAGAGCTGTGAGGTCAACCCTCCTCCAGCTCGTAGTACACCTTATCCCCTTCCCTCACGACGTTCGCCACCACGTAGACGACGTTGGACACGACCACCAGGTCACCCTTCCCGGAGGGGGCAGCCTGGACTTTCTCCACCGTCTGCCTCCTCACCGTCCTCATCACGCCGTACGCGGTCATGGAGCCTCCCACCAGGACGCTCGTTCCAGCAGCCAGCACGACCAGCTTAGACAGGGAGTCCACGGCCAGTCCCACCCCCCACGACGTTAACCCGATCGCCATTGCGTAGAACGCTACCTTCGACGCTCCCTCGGAGGCCCATCCAACCCCGTAGAGCACCGCCCCCACTAACATGGCCAGCGCCGACAAGTTAGGGTAGGAGAAAGCGAAAGCGAAGGGGAGGATGGAGAGGGACAGGGCCCACGTAGGCAATACGCGCCTCCCCTCATTCACCGAGGCTAGGGAAGGAGTGAGGGACATGAGCCCCCAGCCCCACGGAGCGAAGCTCGCGGCGACGAGAGCCCAGGAGGAGGGGGTAAGTCCCAAGGCCCTGGCCGAGACGGAGAACCAGGAGGGGATGCCGGTGGGAACGGTGAGCGCCGGGCCTGTGGAGATCCACCGGAGCGTCATTACCGTCCCGAGGATCAGCGCCGCTGCGGACGCGTACACCCTAGTCCTCTTCAGAAGTATGAGGACTAGCGCCGCGCCCAGGAAGACTGCCGAGTACACTGCTCCGCTGACGGCCTCTCCCTCGAGGCCGAGCGAGAGGGCCGGAATCCAGATCAGGGCGGAGAACGCCCCCAAGGCCGCCAGAACGGACCTCACCTCGCGGGCGGTGAGGCACCCGACGAACAACGCGACCAGAGAGACGGCCCCCACCTGAGCCACGGCGGTGGACGCAGTCGTCCCGGCGACTTGGTAAGCAGCTAACATCTCCCCAGGGAAGGCGCTTAGGGCGCTTAAGAAAGCCAAGGCGCCGATTCCCTTCCTGTGGAGTCCCCCACTGAAAGGTAGCCACAGGACGAGGACCACCGCCGACCCCACCAGGAGGACCGCGTACGTCCAGAAAGGTAGATAGAGGGCCGTCAAGAAGCGCTGGGCGAACTTCAGGGTGGACAAGGCCAGGAGCAAGATGTACCCGGTAGTGACGGCGTCGCGCGTAACGTCGAGTCCAACCTTGATAGCTCTCGTTTCCATTGGAGTTCACTCGAGTCGAAGCGGTTAAATACCTTACTCAATCCAAATACCTTCTAGAGGGCGGAGGTGTGGACGGACTTTCACGGAATGTCAAGGAGAGATCTACGAACCCTTCCAGTTCCTTGATCTCCAAACGAGTTAAAGGGAGTCGAGAGTTCGGGAGGCAAGGGTCAGGGATCCTCTAGAGGAAGGCCGGCGGCGTTTCATCCTATCGTCACCAGGTGCGTGGCCTTCGGAGCGGCACCTTCGGGATCCAGGGAGCCTCAATCATCGGGGGGTCTCCACGCTACGAAGTACATCCCCCGCGGTGGGTTCCACGTCTCTAGCGTGGCGCTCCTCTCGCCCTCCACCAGCCTGTGTTCGCACTTAATGGGTTCGAACTCGTGGGGACCGGAGTTAGTTACAACTGCAGCCCTCACTGCCCTGAGATCCCTCGGCCTCCAAGGAAACTGGACTTCCAGTTCGACGTGCAG
Source organism: Sulfodiicoccus acidiphilus (assembly GCF_003967175.1). Taxonomy (NCBI): domain Archaea; kingdom Thermoproteati; phylum Thermoproteota; class Thermoprotei; order Sulfolobales; family Sulfolobaceae; genus Sulfodiicoccus; species Sulfodiicoccus acidiphilus. Next base: position 1,874,253 of record NZ_AP018553.1, read on the forward strand.
GGCTGGCTGTCCCACTGCGATACCCTCCATACTGCTGTCCATGTTGTACCTCTCCCTGAGCTCCCTCACTGTGAGCGGAAAGTACCCCATGTCCCACGTGTTGAGTCCGTAGCTCACGACCTCCCCAACTTTCAAGGGAGGCTCGAAGACAGCGGCCAGTCTGACGAGTTTGGGACCTCTCTCTCTCACTTCCCACTTCGCCCCGCCTTTCCTTGCGGGGTCGGTGGGGTCGAACCTCCTTATCGCGGTAGGGCGAACTACTTTGGCCCCGTCCTTGGCGTGGAACCTGGCCGACTCGACTAACCTCTCCGAGAGGCCGTCCGAGAGGCTCACTGCCACATGTCTGACACTCAGCGCTCTATCCCCCCTCTCCGAGACGCTGCACCTCTTCCTGAGCTCGAGGTGGAGCAGTTCGGGTTTGTAGTCCAGCCTCCCCTTGCGAATGTAAGATCCTTGTTTGACCACAAGTCCCACGTTAATCAGCATGTTCACAGCTTCGATTGCACCTCTACGATGAGGTACCTCCACGCTCTTCTCGTTTCCCCACACCTCCTTTAGGAGGGCGGAGGTCCACCGTAGGGTTGATGATATCATATGGGAAATAAACGAGACAATATAAAAATGTTTCAGATCCCCGTAGATCGGAAGCCTTTTTTAGGAGGTCGGGACCTTGACCTGCCCCTTTACACTCCAAACTCTACCCAGATCTACATAGATCCGAAATGGGAATTCCCAGTGCACCACCTCGGAGAAACTGAGGTGAAATGGGCTCTCCCACATACAGTCAAAGGGTTCTGATACGGTTCCAGAGAGTACTTACGTCCTGTTTAATGCCGTTCCAGAGAGTACTTACGTCCTGTTTAATGCCGTTCCAGAGAGTACTTACGTCCTGTTTAATGCCACGCACGAAAGATTTCAGCACATGCAGTACGCTAGTTCCCGCCCCTGCACCGCATCCGCTGGGAGTAACAGGAACCAGTCCCCTTCCCTCAATTACTTGAACCGAGGAAGTGGCGTTGGAGAGTGTTAACTGAAAGAGGTTCCACTCCCACTGGATTTCGTGGTAAGTGTTCACCCTGATCTCCGACCCGAGCTGCACGTCTACGACTTCGTAATCGTCCGGGTTAAAAGGTAGTCCTGCGTCCCTCATCATCCTAGACAGGTTGACCTGCACCAACGTAGGTCCAGATCCTAGGTTGGCCGCCCATATGTAAAGTGGAAAGCCGGAACCTCCGTGAGGCAGAGTATAGAGGGTCCACGACACCTCTTGGACGGAACCGTTAATTACAGTAGGAATGGATTCGCTCTTCACAAAAGTCCCCATGTAGATCTCGGTGTGCGAGAGCCAGACCATAACTTCTGCGCCGTTCCAGTCTTCGGAGGGAGTTGAGTTGGAGATCCAAATGTCGAAGGCGAAGTCGTACGGAGCGGTGGACTTACTGAGAACGTATCCCACTGTGGCCTCGTAATCTCCGGACTCGAAGTTTGAAAGCCTGACTGGGAAAGTTAAGTTCTCTTGAGGAGAGCCGGGGTGTATCCATGTCCCGCCCTGATTGTAGAAGAGCTCTCCGTAGTCGACCTCGGGGTAGCCCACAACTCCTCCCTCGTTCGCCCCCTGGAAGGCCTCGCACAACTCCACTTGCGTCGTCAGACCGGAGGAATTCACGTACATGGAAACTTCCCCGCGGGAGTTGGGAGCCAAGTTCCAGAGGTTGGTCCCAACGTAGGCTGTCGAGGTGTTGAGCGCTTGGAACGGTTCAGAAGGAGTTCCCACGATCTCTGCCGTCGTCTGTTGCGGAGCGACTGAAGGATACGCTCCATTCGCCGCCAGATACACCCTTTGGCCGTCGACACAGATGGGGCTCCAGAGCGACTCCTCTGGACCAACCTGTGCGTAGGGAAGGCCTGTCCTTTGTCCGAGGACTAAGTAGAACTCTCCAGAACCGAGGTAAAAGGTGTAGCTGGCCAGGTTCGTCCCACCTCGGCTCAGGTTGACCGTGGCCTCACCGTTCACTCCCACCGACACGTTGAAGGTGTAGGCCACGTCAAAGGTGGGAGAACCGTAGATCTCGACTCCTTCAGAGCTGTACGGAACTCCGGACCCGTCGTAGTTGACCCAAACCCCGTAATAGGGACCGTTCTCTGGGTTGGCCTCTAGTAAAACGGTGAGGAACTTAGAGAGATTAGGTGTAACTAGGAAGAGCTCGGCCTGTCCCGAGGGACCAGACAACGCCTCCACAGTGAACTTCACGTCTATCGGCGGGACGAGAGGCTCGTCGTAGAGGACGCCCGTGGCCTGATAGGTTGAGTTGACACCTGCCATGAGGGTCCAGTTACCTTCGGGAACTAGCGTCGGGGGCACGACCTCGCTGGGCGGGGAGGAGGAGTTGGCGAGCACCTCCGCGAGGAGGCCGCCTCCTTGACTCCATTGGGCTGCGACAGCGGTGGCAGCGACTAACGTCGCTAGGACCAACAGCGACAACGACGCGAACTTCACAGTCGATTTACATTGAGTCGACTATTAATCTTTTCAGGGCCTCGATCGGGCACGACGCGAGTGGCTCCCCCAAAAAGGCGAGGTCTCCCACTTCTTCCTCCACCTCGCCTGTAGCGTGAAGAAGGGGATAACGTACACTTAGTAGGTTGGGTCCGAAACGCGTCGCGGTTCAAGGTCACACAACTCGGCGACGGTAACTGGGAAGAATCAGGACGCGTCCGTTAAGCTAGGTCCTAGTAGGAAGTCGACGTACGCTTTCACCGACTACTTCCAGAACTCCCCGTTAGGCAGCTCGTCCCTGAACTCTCTGGAGTTCCATGCCCCCAGTGCCACGGACGCAAGGGAAGTCCCTCCGTTTCTAAAGCACCACCAAAGTGTCTACCTCCTTTCCTTCTCCCTTCTAGTTCGCCCGTTCGCCCCACCCGCACTTACGCTCCTCGTCAGTGGCCTTCTCAAGGACGCCGCTAGGAACACTGCCAGGCCCAGGTTCACAGCCAAGTCCACCCAGAGGGACGACTCCATGAGTGGGGCGGCCGTGAACGTGGTGACTCCTCTGCCGTGCTTCATGGGAATTACAGTGAAGGTTCCCTGCCCTATGATCGTGGGAACTAGGGGTGTTGTACCGTTAGGAAGAGTGCCGTTCCAGAAGGGAGAGTATCTCACCAGGACGAAGGCCCGGCTCGAGTTCCCCCACACCACTATAGAGTAGGGTGAGAGGGTGATGTTCAGCGGATCCCCCGACGCGGAGAACGCGATCGATCTGAAGTCCCTGTTGAGGTAAACGTAGTAGGGAGGCGCGGCGTACTGCAAGGTGAGGCCGGGCTCGTTTACCTCTCCGGTGGTCACCAAGTACTGTACACCGTACGAGCCAAGCTCCTCGGCCGAGAGCCCTCCCTGAGTCACCCTTACACCCATGGGTACTAGGTTGGCCATGGCCAATTCCTTGGATATCTGCACGTTGTTGGAGAGGGAAGTGAACCAGTCGGTGTAGTAGACACCCACGTACCCTGACGTCCTCCCATCTAGGTAGTGGGCCACGTCGTAGAGGGAGTGGGACACCTCGTACTGAGACATGGGGAACGTGGCTAGAGCCGCAACGCCTGTGACGGAACCCAGGACCAGGACGGCGAACACGAAGGCAGTGAGAGGACGCGCCTTCACGTAGGAGAGGGCCAGGGCTAGGAGGACGAAGGCCAGCTCACCCACCTTGGAGGAGAAGCCGGTGAAGAGTGCCACTATCGCCCCTATCAGGGGAGGGTAGACACCTCCCCGAGAGGCCACGAGCCAGAAGCCGATCAGGAAAGCTAGCGCTACTTCCAAATAGAGGAACTCTGGAGTCCTCCTCCACCTCCTAGAGAGGAAGTAGAGGGAGGACAGGAGTAGGGCGAAGAGGGGCAACAGAACTACGTCGAGGGAGAAGGCCCTGACCTTCGCACTCAAGACCACCGACGGAACCGCTGCCGGGTAGGCGAAGAGGTACGCTGAGAGTTCTGCGCTCAGCTCGGAAAGGAAGGCGAGGCCGAGAGAGGTGAGGGCGGACCCGAGGAACTTTACCGACCTCGACTTCAGCAAAGGAGGGAGAAGCACGAAGGCAGAGAAGACGAAGGACTGGTAGAAGAAGAACTGGGCGATAGCGAGAGTGCTCGTGAGCATGAGGAAGTCCCTTAAGTTCCCTCTGGACGCCAACCTGTCCCCGAAGTGGTAAACCAGAGGCAAGAAACTCATACCCATGAGTACTCCTGGTCCGTCACCCTCCCTGATTATGTACGAGGCGTAAGGGTTGAAGCCGAAGAGGAGGGGAAGAACGTAAAGAGGCCACCCCCTGACTCCCCTAGTCCTCATGACGAAGTAGAGGCCCAAGGTGCCAACCACGCACGGCGCCACCGTCGAGAACTTGACGAAAGCCAGATATCCTCCAATAAAGGTCAGGTAGTAAATCAGGTAGTTGAGCAGCCCGACGACGACGCCACCTCCATACCCGGAGTAAGTCCAGAAGGTGGGTGGCGTGGGTGAAGTTGGAGGGGGTTCAGTGTCCACCACCTGGTACGGTCCCGCGGTGACGAAGGAGTGCAGGAGTAGGACGTAGACAGCGACCACGAAGGCGATGTAGTAACCGTCCTCCCTCCTCATTGCCTTAAACTAGACGTCCATTGTATATATAAGTGTCGCCGAGGGGCAAAACCCCTCATCCTTGAGATCCTATGGGGACCCGAGCTCCTTCCGGAAAATCCGACTGAAGACCTCGAATCCTTCATCGGTGTATATACAGACCACTATCCTGAGGCCGGCCTCCCTGAACTCCCTCAACACCCTCGCCGTGAGGAGTGCACACCTCTCGTATGGGTAGCCGTAAGCACCCGTAGATATCGCTGGAAGGGCGACGCTCTTTGCTCCAAGTTCCATGGCCTTAAGGATCGAGTTCCTCACCGCGGACTCCAGCTTGTCGTCCCCCTCAACTCCGTAGATGGGACCCACAGCGTGGACTACGTATTTGGCCCTCAGCCTGCCCGCACTTGTGACGGCTACGCTGCCGGCTGGAACGGGCCCGTGTTTCCTCACGTACTCCGTGCTCTCCCTCTGTATCCTAGGTCCTCCCTTCTCCGATATCGCCAAGGCCACCCCTCCTCCGTGCTCCAGGTAAGAGTTGGCGGCGTTAACTATGACGTCGACTTCAAGCGCGGTTATGTCTCCCTTCATGAGGACGACTGTGGTAGAACCTAAGCTGAACTCCACGCGTAGGTCACCTTTACTTCTTCGATATAAACGTTGTTCCAAATTGGTCGTACAAAGGGTGAGGATACGGCCACTCGACCTCCACGCGTTCGTCGATCCGGTTGAACCCGATCGAGAACACGCCCACTCGCGAAATTTTACAAATCGACGAAAGCCTAGCCATTCTGTACGGAGAGTCGGCCAATTTCACTTTCGACGGACCCAACGAAAACGAGTGGTACCCATTTACTTTATTACAATAAATCACGAGCTTACCCTGGAGGTCTTCGTTGCCTTTTAACCGGTTGAACCACGATTCGTGTTCTAACACGTTTTCTGTTCCGAGAAGTCCCTATGCCGTATCTAAAGTTGAACCACGATTCGTGTTCTAACCACCCAACATTCTTCGAAATACTCGCCACGAATTCCTCTAGCGCTTAGGACTATTCGTCCCTTTGGAATGGTCGACTTGACACGTCTTCAAACGTGGGGGCCGAAGTACGGGAGAGTCCCCACAAGTGTACACGAAGCGGGTCCTCGGCTGACCCCAGGTTCCAATCCGAGTCCAATCGAATTTCGTCTCACTCGCGGACGTAGGGTATCACTTGTCCTCGCTGCTGCTCGAGGAACCACAGGGAACCGAATTATTGTACGGGTTCCGGAAAGAAGATTGAGAGTTACCGTTTCGTGTGAGGATCGATCTGTTAGAGTAGGAACTTCACCTTACATCGCTTCGAATCATTCCCGACGAAGTGGATAGTCAAGTTCTCCACTAGATATAGAAGAGATACACTTTTAAGTAGAAACCTGACATTCTCCCGTGCTCACCGTCGTAGTTCCAGCGTACAACGAAGGGGAGAGAATAAGGGAGACCCTCTCCCAACTGACGTCGAGTTTGAGGGACGTTGAAGTCATCGTCGTCTTCGATGGAGACGACCACACCCCTGACGTGGTACGGAATTACCCTGTGAAGCTAGTGGTGAGCAAGGAGAGGCTAGGGAAGGGGGAGCGATAAAGGAGGGGATCAGGAGGAGCCAAGGGGACCTCATAGCCTTCCTAGACGCTGACATGCCAGTCACCCTTCAGGAGTTGGTGGAGGTAGTGAGCGCTACGAAAGGGGCGGACCTGGTTGTAGCCAACAGGAAGTTCGTCGGTTTTCCCAATTTGAGGAAGTTCCTTCACCACGCGTTTATAGTAACTACGAAGGCTTTCTTCCCGTCCTTGATGGACTTCAGCGATTTCCAGGCCGGGCTGAAGGTGATGAAGAGCTCCAAGGCCCTGGAGGTACTGGACGAACTGGTGATAAACGACTGGCTTTTCGACGTGAACTTGATCTACTCGTTCGTGAGGAGAGGTTACAAAGTGGTGGAAGTACCAGTCACCTGGGTCCACAAGGACGGAGGGAAAGTTTCCGGAAGGGTTGTAAAGACGGCCACCATGATGTTCCTGTCTCTGGTGAAGTTGAGGACCTATTACTCCCCAGCCAGGTGGGTGCTTCGAACCAGGCTATACAGGAGGGCCGAGGCCTGGCTGCAGAGGGTACTCCGTTGAGCTTTTTTTGTTGGGAGGTGGAGGCCGTCTAAATGAAAGCTGTCATACTGGCTGGGGGGCAGGGGAAACGTCTCAGACCCTTCACTGAGGACAAGCCGAAGCCGTTGATTGAACTGGCTGGGAGACCGATAATAGAGTGGCAAATACTCTGGCTCAGAGAGCAGGGAATAAGGTCGTTCGTAGTGCTGGCGGGCTACAGGAGGGAGAGGCTGATAGAGTACTTGGGCGGAGGGAAGAGATTGGGAGTGAGTGTCGCGTTTTCGGTGGAGGACGAACCCCTGGGGACGGCGGGAGCCCTGAAGAACGCCGCTCACCTCCTGAACGAGGAGTTCCTGGTGGTGAACGGTGACGTGATCACCGACGTAAAAGTGGCGTCTATGTCTCTGAACGGCGAAGTGGCGTCCATGGTTCTAGTCCCCCTGAGGAGCCCCTACGGTGTGGTCTACACTAAGGACGATCACGTGGTTAGGTTCGAGGAGAAACCTCTTCTGGGCGACTACTGGATAAACGCCGGAGTTTACCTCATGAGTCCGCGGGTGGTGGAGTACCTGCCCGACAAGGGGGACTTGGAGAAGACCACGTTCCCTGAACTGGCCTCTAAGGGTCTCCTCAGGGCAGTGAAGACACACTCCTACTGGAGGTCCATAGACTCGGTTAAGGACGTTGAGGAAGTTAGTAGGGACCTAGAGGAAGGGAAGGTCCTCAACTTGAGGAGTCCCTAGACACTCCGACCAATATTACGCCGCCCAACAGCAGGAAGAAAGTGTAGGTCGAAGTCAGGTTAGACAGCCCTTGGTTGGTGAAGTATTGTATGGCGGAAATTACCATTAAGATCAGGGCCGTGGCGACGAGGCTCCTCCCAAGGTTGACCAGGAGTTCCACAGTTTCCTTCAGTTTGGGAACCATAGATTTCTTTCTCCCGATCGGGGGGTGATACCTCCGTCCTCCTTGCTTTCGATAATACTAGACGCGAGAGTGACTCGGAAGTCGATTTATCAACTGGACCTCAAACGCGAGATCAAGTTCACTCCTCCCAGGCAGAGTAAATGGAACTTCCATCGCTCTCTCACAACTCCAGGCCACGGAAAGACTCCTCCAGGGCAGTTCCTCCTCGGCTTGGAGTCAGGTCCCTCTGTGGACGCTGAAGGGTCTTTTCCCTAGTTCGAACAGCGGTGGATCCTTCGAACCTCCTTCACCTAGGTGAGGGTGACGACGGTGTCGGCTTCAACCGTAACTCGATCTGGGCGGGCGGAGATCGTTCAGACGAGGAATAGCCGCAGAGGGAGCAACCTCGACGGACCTATGTTGAAAAAGTGAGGAGCCCTACACGTTATCCCCGAACGGAGGAGTTCCCACCGGTAGTCGAGAGAGGGAAGCCACGGTATACACGAGGAGACCGCACAAATAGAGATCACACCCCAGCCCCAAGATCGAGGTTACGGGAGTCACTCACAACTTTCCCTAGGAAACCGTCGAACCACCTCCTCACGAAGAAAATTCCAGAGACATTTTCCATCCATCCAGAGTACTGAAACTCTAGGAGAACTCGTCGGTCAGCGAACTTAATGAGCAGTTCCCCTGAACCTTCCTTCCCTCCTGTAGTGAGGACGAAGTGGTACGCCACCTCGTCCCCTCGAACCTCCCTGTATATGTTGAGCACGAAACTAGAGCCTATGAACTTCCCGTCACCTCTGAAGGAACCTCCGACCTGGTGCACCTGTTTCACTGGAGGGAAAAGCCTCGGGAACACGTAGTTTGGATCCGACAGCGCCCTCCAGAGCGGATCCTTCCCGCTTGGATGGAGGTCTATTGACCTGGAAACCCTCACCTTCTCACCTTCCTGTGTTCCAGGAGGTCGAGGAGCGGTATCTCCAGGCCCACTACTTCGACTTCGCCTTCCAGGAAGACCAGCTTACTGAGGACCTCCTCCCCGTTCAGGACCTCCCCTTTGGAGTGGAGCCTGTAATTCCTGATTTCACCGTCGCACACTGTGACGAGGAGCGCGAAATCCCCTCCTCTAACTACCACACCTCCCATCGCGATCTGCTTAGCGATTTCCCTAACCTTCTGCAGGGCCATTTCGAGACTCCCCTGGAACTTACCTACCTCCGTTAGGTTGGGCCCTCGAGACTCCCTGAAGTACGTGGTGAAGTAAGAGGTCAGTCTCTCAACCGCGATCCTTCCCACGTCGGTCTTGTTTCTTGCCAACAATTTATCGAACCCTCCACCTTGCATCGAAACGTCCACCACTACCTTGAGGGCGATCTCTCCCGCGTGCTCTCGGATGTAAGTCGTTAGTCGCCAATTGAACTTACCGTCGTCCGACCAGCCTGAAACCTCCGTCGCCCCGGCAGTGAGGTAGGGGCCCTTCATGATACCCGCGAAGGCGATCGGTTTGGAGTCAGGTGACCATAAACAGTACACGACCCTGAAGTCGTCCGCTACGCCCTCTGAAGAGTCGCTCAGCGATACGTACATCTTCTTCTCCCGATCGTACACTCCAATCAACTGCACGAAACCGAGGACTCCAGCCAACTTGAAGGGGTCGAGAAGCTGAGCCAGTACGGCAGCCCTGTTGCCCTTGATTCTCACCTCACCGTCATACAACACCATGACTGATTGATGATCGGGGGAATTTGTCTATAAAAGATTTGTTACCGTTGAACGGGACCCCGGAAAACGACTCAGCCGCGTTGTGACTAGTTGTTAAACGTTTTCCTTGGATTTCGACGACTCAGCCACCCCTCCCCGGAGTCCCTCAGCTGTGCCCCACTTCCTCGAGCGACTTGAGCCTCGGGACGAAGGCTACTCCCACTGCCAATAAAGCGGAGCTCGCGATCATGGGTACGGAGTAGTGAATCCAGACGCCGGAAAGGAGAGGAAAGGCTCCGAGGGGGATCGCGACTCCTCCCAAGTTCCCGAAGAACCACACCGCTGAGTTCACTACTCCAGCTTGCTTCGGGTCTATGGATGCGGCCAGGTCTATGAGCACAGGGAACGCCCCCACCATGAGGAACCCCAGAGCTACGTTCACGACTACCTGAGCGTATAGGCTAGAGACCAACGCGTAGATGGCGGAGAGCACTACAACGGCCGGCAAGACGGCGAGTAGGAGTCTGACCTTCCCTGTCCTATAGGTTACGGCAGGTAGGATCACGCTCCCTATCATTCCCCCCAACACCAAGGAAGTTCCCACCAATCCCACCTGTGCGTCGGAGAACTGAGCCAGGATCTGGCTTATCCACGTGAGGACCCCTATGAATAGCCCCATGCCCACCCCCACAACGTAGTAGACCGGCCAGAGTTCCCTTAAGTGAACTGATCCCCTCCCCTTTAACACGACGAAGGGGTACTTCGTTGAGGGAAGGGACAACGCTGTGAAGACGAGGCTAGTCACGGCAGAAGCCAGCAGAAAGTAGAGGAAATCCCCCAGTACCAGGGGAGGGACACCTAGGCCCAAAGCTATGCCCACGAAGACCGCCGCCGTCTCCGCCCCGATGATTAGGGACGCCCTACTTGGATACAACGACTCTGCGAACTTCGCTGTGCTGTTCAATAGGAAGGGCTGAGCCACAGCTATTCCCAACTGTCCAATCACAAGTGGGAATAGTCCGTGAGCCAGCCTAACGAAAGAGGAGACAGTCATCAACGCTCCTCCCAAAGTCACGGATAGGTAGGGTCCCTTGGAGTCTATGAACCACCCGACTGGCAGAGAAGTGAGTATGTAGACGAGTGGGAAAAGTATGACGAAGAGTCCCACGTCGAAGGCGGAGACGTGGTAGGTAGCCGCCACGAAGTTGGTTATGGACGAGAACTCTATCCAGGAGAGCTGGTTCACCGCAACCAGAGCCAGGAAAGAGACCAACGCGATGGACTTCACTTACCGAACCTCCTCTCCAGTTCCCTGACTGGGTCAGTCACGCTCGTAGGTGTCAACAACTTCCTCCTGGCCTCCTCGATTAAGGCTAATCTGGGTGGCCTCCCCACCGAGAGGGAGTCCCTCACCTTCGACGATATAGTCTGCTCTAGGAACTTGAATATAGCTGACTCGTCGTTGACTCCCACCGCCCTGGCCATGACCTCAGACAACACCCCGCCAGCGTTAGCCACGAGGTCAGGCACAACGAGGATTCCCCTCCTGAAGGCGAGTTCCTCCGCTTCTTCGGTCAGTGGCTCGTTGGCGGCCTCGACTATGACTTTGGCTCTCACGGAGCGGAGTCTCGCCCCGTCTATGACGTGCATCCTAGCCCCTGGAACGAGCACGTCCACGTCAAGCGAGTAGAGGTCCTCCCTCCTTAGAGGAGGTAGACCGTAGTGCAGGACCAGGGAATCCCCGTACTCCCTCCTCATGGACTCCAGCTTCTGCACGTCGAGCCCGTCGGGGGAATATAGGGTACCTTCAACGGTGGACACCGCCACAACCTTAGCTCCCATCCTGTGGATGGCCCTCACCACTCCTCTTCCCACCTTGCCGTACCCCTCCACCGCGACCTTAGCTCCATTCAGTTCCATCCCCGCCAACTCGAGAGCTGTCCTGGCTGAGACGGCTACGCCAAACCCAGTGAACTGATCCTCCAGTGGTAGCCCGTCCACCACCTTCGTCGCCAGGGGAGATGGAGAGAAGTCCTTAACTCCGGCGGCGTCGTAGATCTGCGCCAAGTCCTCGGCGTTGGTCCCCATGTCCTCACCTGGGACGTAGAGCCCCGTCTTCAGTAGGGAAGCCGCTGACCTGCCGAAGGACCTCAGTGCAGCTCTCCTCCTCCCGTCCCTGGGATCCAGAAGTACGCCAGCCTTGGCTCCCCCTATAGGAATGTCGAAGGTGGCGAACTTGTAGCTCATTACCCTCGCCAGTTGGGCGACCTCCTTAACCGTGACGTCACCCAGCATCCTCACCCCTCCGGCCGCGACGCCGTGGGGGGCGGTGTCAACCACAACTACCGAATCTAGGTTTAGGGACGGGTCCCTGAACTTGAACACTCCTAGCGGACCCAGGTCGTCCGGGACTATCCCGTCGGCTTCCAGGAACACATTAAAAGCGAGGAAAGGAAAGATAATAGCTTTACCCTCGATCTCTCGCCCACGTTTTCCTCACATGGTTTGCGAAGCTCCTCGCTTGTAGTTTGAGACCGGCCCAGTGTGACAGGGAAGCCAAAGAATAGTGCTAAGTTAAAGCGGCGAGTCTCGGTGACGTGAAGGGGGTGAATGGATTGCTTGAGAGAGCAACCGAGGTGAACGTCAAAGATGATGGGGAGCAGGCCTACAAGAACCAGGGCGTTGGCGAGCGTACCACAAACGACGAAGGGAGTAAAGTGGGCAAGGTGGGGTCGCCAAGTTCGGAAGGCGGGGACCTAGTGGTGGTAAAGGAGCCATACTTCGTGGTGGGGACTCGAACTCAAGGATGGGAGATGTTCGTGTAGATGATCAAGTGACGATTTCAGCTCGCCTGCGGGTCTTCCACAGGGACTACCGGTCTGGTGTCTATGAGTGCCGACTTCCTCCCCGTCACGAACGGCAGGGCTTTCCGCCACCTCTACCCCCTATTTTGTGACAATCTTAGACGCAGCCCACTTTGAGTCCTACCTTCGTGGAGATGCTGTTGGATTCGTTAGCGCTCGATGGAGAGTGGGTAGGGACCCTCTTCAAGGGCGAGGGCCTTCGTTCGTGGAAAATGTTGTCCTCGTCGTTGATACCCCATCTCTCGAGGAGGAACGGGGTGAAGTCTTGGGGTTAGTAAGAGCTTTGACGTTATCATCCAAAACCGTCCATATCGGGGTCCAAGAGGCCAGTAGATGAGTTCCAGGATCTGCATCGCTCCACAACGTATTAGATTTTCCCGTCCCTCACTTCCACGCCCGTCGCGGCGCATGTTTGCTCCTTCGACCAGGACCAAGTCCCCGTTTCTGAACTGGGTTCAACGTTAGACCTACCTGTGACATTAGCGTCACCCCTCGTACCACCGGAACGGCTCAACTCACGGGACTACTGGGAAGTCTCGATCGAACTGGTCCTCTCTTCCCTCTCACTACTGGTTTTCGACGTCTGAGGTGGAGGACTCGCTTTTGGAACTTGCTCTTCTTCGGTCTTGGCGGGCGTTGACTCCGTGAACACCCCTTAACTAAATAATAGATTAACGGTCCACTAGACGATACCGCCCAAGCTACCGAAGGATCCCACCACGCTTTACCACGTATTCGCAACCAGAGAAAAGCGCTTCTAAGGCGGAAAAGACTAAAGCCCATCGAAGCGTGAGTGTTGTCCCTAAAATAAGGAAGAACATTGCGGTCATAAGTACAGAGTAGTTCACGTCTTTAGCCGCTGACTTCCTCCCCGCCCTGGAAGGGCGATGGTTCCCTCCCAGAGGGATCGTCGTTCCCACCATCGGTTCGGGTTTACATCCCTCGTTTGGTGGGCAGTCGAGTGGATCAGAGGTCCACTCCCATTTGAAGAGGAGGGGACTTTCATCGCAAAGCTCTAGTCCCTTAAGGGAGAAGAGAGACGATGGTTGCTCCTCCCACAGTCCCATTAAACCTTCGATCGAGCTGGGGAGGAGCGTCGTTAGTACCACTAAGAGAAATTTCACAAAGAAGTATAAATATGAGGGGGCTGTTCACCCCCGTGAAGGGCGAGGCTTTCCGCCCCCTCAACCCCCGAATTTTGTAAACTACCCCGCCCTCACGGACGGGGTCTCTGGCGATGAGGACGAAGAATCCCGCCATGAGCTCGAAGAATAGAATCATGGCCGCTAAGCTAACGTCTCCCCGATGGCCATCTATATCGTCCTCATTCACAGACCTTGCCTCTTAATTTTGAAAATTTTTATTAGCTACGTGCTCGGCGCATCGACGATGTGGCCTCAAGACGGTGAGTTCATCCGGGAGGCCTAGGCCCCCAAGGGCGTGCTCTCTCAAGCAGTGTGGTTCGAGGAGTACGGTCTGTTTTACCGTTACTAGTTAACAGGTAACATCGAAAAGTCGATGGACCTTATACATCATTTCGTCTTCTACTCCAACTAAATTGACAGTAAATAGCGAGGTTATCGTGGGAGTTCACCAGATTCCCCTACGTCCTTGGACCAGTTCCTACTTACTTCAACGAATTTCACGTTGAAGGCCAATGGAGCGATTGAGCCCCTAGCGCTTACAACGGAACGTTCGGGAGACCGCGGAAGTTCCATTGAGTTAAGTCTGGGACTTAGTAGGATCAGATCGATCCGCATAATAGCATTTAGTGCATAATAAAAACTTTTAAAAAGGCTTAAATCATTCTTTATTTAATGAGAAAGCTCACTGTTGCGGCCGCCATGACAGGAACACTGATAGAGTGGTACGACGTTTTCATTTTCACCTCCGGAGCAGTATACGTAGGAGAGGAGCTTTTTCCTAGCACAAACAGGCTAGCTGCTGTACTGGGCGTGCTTCTGGTCTTCGCCCTAGGGTTCGTCACGAGGCCGGTGGGAGCACTACTCTTCGGCCACTACGGTGATCTCAAGGGAAGGAGGTATTCCCTGGTCTTCACCCTAGTCCTCTCCGGGGTTTCGAGCGGGCTGATAGGGATCCTCCCCACCTATAGGGAGGCGGGGGCGGTAACCATAGGCCTCTTAGTACTGTTGAGGCTGATCCTCGGACTCGGGCTCGGGGGAGTGGGGAGGGGCAGTTCTCCTCACCGTGGAGGAGGCGGGGTCGAGGAGGTCTTTCTACAGCTCTTTCGTTCAGTCGACCGTGGGAATCGGGCTGATGCTGGGAAGCGTAGTCTTCCTGGCCCTCACCTCCGTCCTCCCACAGAGTGCCATGCTGAGTTACGGGTGGAGGATACCGTTTCTCCTCTCGTTCCTCATGGTGGCCGTGGGTCTAGCCCTCCGACTCAAAGTCGACGAGACCCCTCTCTTCAGGAAGGCCAAGGAGAGAGGCCTGTTGGTGGCGGTACCGTCCAGGGATACCTTCAGGAAGTACTGGAGGGAGGTGCTGTTGGGCACAGTAATAGCGGGCTCCCTCGGGACGATCTTCTACGTCGGTGCGGTGCTTCTACCCACATACTACTCCCTGTTGGGGCTTAGTCCCTCCTCGGTGTTCTTGGGGGCCTTCGCTTTCGCCGCCTCCGAGGTGACCTTCGTGTTCGTTGGTGGAGCCCTAGGAGATGCGGCCGGAAGGAAACCCGTCCTCCTAATAGCGAACGGTCTTCCGCTCCTCGCGGTTTACCCAGTTTTCCTTTTCCACTCCGTTGCGACGTTCTTCGCGGCTATGGTCCTGTTCGGTTTCTTCCACGGGGTGGGTTACTCTCCCCTCGCGGCCCTGATAGCAGAGATATTTCCCACAAACGTCAGGTACACCGGTTCGTCCTCAGCCTATCAGTTCGGCAACGCCTTCCTGGGGGACCGGCGAGCTACGTTTCAGCAGATCTAGGTTCATTGTCGGTCCTCCTATATCCGTTATATATGATAGTTCTTTCGGTGATCACGTTGGGCTTCATACTCAGGGCCAGGGAGTCTAAGGAGGTATCAATGGAGGGCTGACTCGTACCGTGGGGTCGTTTTAGTCCACTGGTCTATACCAGTTCCTTCGAGCGTAAGTCTAGCCACACTTTGGTTGAAATAGACTCAAGCGACTGGATGGCGTCGAGCGGCGTCTCTCTGAAGCCGACGTTCTCTTCTAGGTGCTTCTGTTTAGTCGTGTTGAATACAGGGAACACTAGCTCCTTTGATGTCAACCAGCCTAGGAGGACCTGTGCTGGCGTGAGCCCCAATCTCTCTGCCGTCTTCCTCACTTCCTCCACTAGGGGAGCGAGGGCCTCGACTACTCCGTCCTTAGCGAGGAAGTACCACCTGTACTCGTCCCTAATCTCCCTCCTTCCTACCAGGTAGCCTAAGCCGAGGGGATCGTAGGCCAGAATCGGAATCCCCTCCCTACTAGCGTAAGGGTAGACCTCTTCCTCGATTGCCCTGAACAGTAGGTTGTAATGCACTTCGTCTGCCGCCACGTCCGTCCTCGACAGGTGTTCCCTGAACTCCCTCAGGAGGGGGAGGGAGAAGTTGCTCACTCCCACGTACCTCACCTTCCCGTCGTTAACTAACTTCTCCATGGCCTTCGCCGTCTCCCTGAGGGGGACGTAGTGGTTAGGCCAGTGGACTAGGTAGAGGTCGATGTAGGAGACGTCTAGCCTCCTCATGCTCCTCTCCGCAGACTTGAGGACGTCGTCGTACCTTAGGTGTTCCGGGGAAACCTTGGTGATGAGGAACACCTCGTCCCTTTTCACCCCCTTTATCACCTTGCCCAACACCCTCTCGGACTCTCCTTTGCCGTAGGACTCCGCAGTGTCGAACGCGTTGATCCCCAGCTCTATGGCCCTGTTCAGGAGCTTCACTGCCTCCTCCTCACTGACGAGGGTTCTCACGCCGTGTTCGAATGTGCCGAGTATTAGGGGAGAAATCTCCTCCCCGGTCCAACCCAACTTCTTCCTTTCCACGAGTAAAGGCCTTCGCTCTACCTAAAATGTATGGGGTATGATCCGCAGAGGTGTGTGTTTCGTTTACTTGTCCATGAAAGCCAACAGCTAATTCGAGCATCTAAACGGCATTACTCGATGCGCATCGTTTTACCTTGGTGAGGGTGAAAGGAAGACTTCTCCGGAAGGAAGGCCCCATTCAATAGGCGGTTCTCAAGAAATCTTACGAATGATGGTCATTGATGGAGTACACCGAGAGAACATCGCAGGAGGAAGGTCGATCCGTTAAACTTCCACCCTAATTGGGAGAGTCTTTCGCCTGGCCTTAGTCGTAGAGGTCCGTGAAGTCCCCCATTCCTTTTTGAAAAATATTAGGTGTAACGGGGTGGAAAGCTCCATTAAAGCAACGTAGTTTACAATAGAGGGAGTTGAGGGGGATAACCTCCTCATTTAAGTATTAGCTTTGGTAAGATCTGTTTTAGTGATACTAGCGACATCCCTACTCAGCTCCGTTGAGGACTAAACTAGACTCAGGTGTGGGCAGCTGACATATCTCCCCTTAAGGGAGCTCGCCGACGAAAGTGCCCTTCTCTGGGGACGGTTCTCCGAGTCGCTCGACCGTCCCAGAGAGATGTGACCCCCAACCAACGCTTAGAATATCCAACCCTTGGGGGGACCCTTCAAGGACAGGGAGGAAGCTAGGTAAAGGATACCAATCATAGACCATCTTGCGGATCACAAACGTACTTTCCAGTTGGGAATGTCCTATGGATTGAATGAAATTTTCACCGATAGGTTAAAATAGGGTCCAACGGATCCTGACCTGATGAGCGTTAAAGAGGAGATATTGCGACTGTTGAAGGAAGACCCTGATTTCCGAAGAGAATTAAGTGATGTATTAGGGCTCACGGCATTTAGCCAGCTCAAGGAGGCTACAGAGCAGTTGTCTAAGGTAGTAGTCCAGTCCAGGGACTTAGCTGTCCGTTTAGAGGGCGTGGTGGAGAGGTTGGTGCAGAGGGTCGATCAACTGACGCAGAGGGTCGACCAGTTGGCGGTCAGGATGGACCAGTTGGCGGAGGCCCAGAGGAAGACGGAGGAAGAACTCAAGCTGTTGGCGGAGGCCCAGAGGAAGACGGAGGAGAGGTTGAACCAACTGACGCAGAGGGTCGACCAGTTGGCGGTCAGGATGGACCAGTTGGCGGATGCTCAGAGGAAGACGGAGGAGAGGTTGAACCAACTGACGCAGAGGGTCGACCAGTTGGCGGATGCTCAGAGGAAGACGGAGGAGAGGTTGAAC
This sequence comes from Sulfodiicoccus acidiphilus, assembly GCF_003967175.1. Classification (NCBI taxonomy): domain Archaea; kingdom Thermoproteati; phylum Thermoproteota; class Thermoprotei; order Sulfolobales; family Sulfolobaceae; genus Sulfodiicoccus; species Sulfodiicoccus acidiphilus. The sequence continues at coordinate 1,891,748 of NZ_AP018553.1, forward strand.
CAACTGACGCAGAGGGTCGACCAGTTGGCGGATGCTCAGAGGAAGACGGAGGAGAGGTTGAACCAACTGACGCAGAGGGTCGACCAGTTGGCGGATGCTCAGAGGAAGACGGAGGAGAGGTTGAACCAACTGACGCAGAGGGTCGACCAGTTGGCGGTCAGGATGGACCAGTTGGCGGAGGCCCAGAGGAAGACGGAGGAGAGGTTGAACCAACTGACGCAGAGGGTCGACCAGTTGGCGGTCAGGATGGACCAGTTGGCGGATGCTCAGAGGAAGACGGAGGAGAGGTTGAACCAACTGACGCAGAGGGTCGACCAGTTGGCGGAGGCCCAGAGGAAGACGGAGGAAGAACTCAAGCTGTTGGCGGAGGCCCAGAGGAAGTTAGAGGAGTTCTTATTGGCTACAAGGAAGGAGTTCTCAGAGAGGTTCGATAGGTTGGAGAACAAAATAGGGATGCTAGACAAGACCATTAGTAGCCTCGGTCAAAGGTGGGGAGTCAGTTACGAGGAGCTGATAAGGGAGTTCTTCAAAGAGATTGTCGAGAGTGAAGGGATAAACTTAGACTTCATAAACAGGTTCACCTACAAAGACCAACAGGGTAATTTCGGTGCTAAGGGAACTAGGTATGAAGTCGATATATATGCTAAAGACGATAAGGTCTATCTCATGGAGGTCAAATCCTTCGCAGAGGGCGACGATGTGGAGTGGTTCAACACTAAGTGCGACGTCCTGACTAGAGTATTAGGACTGAAGAACCCCATTAAGTTGTTCTTGGCAGTTACAGCTAGGGAGGACGCGGTGGAGAGTAGCAAGGCCCACGGAGTTAAGCTGATATATGGAAATCTGGTGGAAGAACCCAAGAGGTCCAAAGGGAAGAGCGAGGAAGACCTCTCAGCGTAGGGAAATCCCTTCACTAATAGCGAACTGAGTTCGAAGTACATGGAACTGACCTCCTCCCCGCCCTGGAAGGGCGATGGTTCCCTCCCAGAGGGATCGTCGTTCCCACCACCGGTTCGGGTTTACATGTCTCGTTTGGTGGGCAGTCGAGTGGATCAGAGGTCCACTCCCATTCGAAGAGGAGGGGACTTTCATCGCAAAGCTCTAGTCCCTTAAGGGAGAAGAGAGACGATGGTTGCTCCTCCCACAGTCCCATTAAACCTTCGATCGAGCTGGGGAGGAGCGTCGTTAGTACCACTAAGAGAAATTTCACAAAGAAGTATTTAAATACAAGGGAGCTGTTCACCCCCGTGAAGGGCGAGGCTTTCCGCCCCCTCAACCCCCGAATTTTGTAAATTTAACCACCGCGTTTTCACTATCACCTCTTACTTGAGAATCTCTTTACTTCAATATTCTGCGCATGGGACACCTAAGGATAACTTAGGGCACAAGGAAAGTGAGACTATCTCATCCCTTGTTAGACGGCCTCAAGTTCCTCTGGAAGTGAGACGGAGTCGGGAAAGGTGCATCCATCATCAAGGGGGATCGTCCTGAGGTCAAATGTTCATAGGTTACTACCTAGCTGTGGCATTCCCAGTACACGTCGTTGTGCACATCATCTCGTTGTCACTTTACCACATTGTATGCGACGAGAATGCCCTCCAGTCACCCAAATCGCCACGCCCGTTTTGGCCCGTCTCTATTTCAAAATGAGTGGAGGGAGACATCACTAAACGCGCCGTTCCTCGACGAGTTCCTCTGGGACGTCGGATATCTATACCTTGTCCTCGATGAGGGACCGTGAGGTCAGGGTATTAGATCCTTAAGAGTCGCCCGTATGACAGTTGTATTGGCTAGGTAAAGTCTTCATGAACGATCTTCACTGTGATATGGTGGGTTTTGGCTTTTATTCTCATAGATTCAATTTATCGTCTCAGGGGTCATTTGGGCCGTCATATCGTAATTTATGCACTATTTTCTCGTGGGTCGCGACTCCCATATGTAACCTCTAGACTTGAAACCTCTAGACTTCTGGAAAGCTGATCTTAGGGGCCACAACGGTTGAAGTGCAGCGGCCGTTGCCTTTTTCTTTCTTCCTAGACTTACCCCCTCAAAGGAAGAAGTATACGGGGACCCAGATCACAGGTCAAGAACTACCCACAGACAGGCCCCTCGGTATGGCCTGTTAGGGAGGAGTAGATTAGTGACGTGGTGGCAGAGTTTCTACAGGAAACCGAACATAAGGACGGGGGGCTAGTGTTGGTGTCAAACGTCGTACACGTGCTCGTTAATGTTATCGACGAAGACGGTAAGAGGTATTACGTAGGTGGAATAGAAGCTCGCGGTAAGTCCACGACTTCGGGGGATTTTTGGCTTCAGTATTATAAAAAAGGAAGTCGGTTTCGACAGTACATAGTCACTTCCATGTTTAGTGGAGTATTACCGACTGGAGGTAAATGTAACCGGCGCAATGGCTTACCTCCGTCTATTCACACATGGAAGGAGGGGGGACTCGAGGTAGCGCCGAGGAGAGATGGACAGGGGAGCAAAGTGAGGTCTACACTTAACTGAAAACTGGACGAACCCATAGTCCCTACACGTGCTTCTCCTGTTGCGGATTTACATCACTCCCCCTAAGAGGGCTGAAGTCGCTCGACGAGCCCCCGATTTACACCCAGCGACCATTTCCGATTCATCTGACCTCCTCCCCGCCCTGAAGGGCGAGGTTTGTCCTCTTTTTTATCACATTCCCTAATTCCCTATCGATGCGAAACTGGTCATGCAGAAATAAATCATTTTTTAGTATAAAAAATAGAAAATACTTTTAATAGCTTGTAAAACGAAATTTAACCTCCCCTGAATGATCGGTGGTCAGGACTCCTTTGCGACTTCTATTTGTCGATGAATGTACCGTAATTGTTCCTTTATCTGGGGAAAGGCCTCAGCCTTCGGTGCCTGGTGCCCCCTGAGGACAAAAGTCCAAAGGAACTAACCTAGGGACTCCGACCCTTTCGAACTCACGGTTTAGCTCAGGACAAACTCGGCTATCTCTCTCGAGAGATCTGGGATGCTCTTGTCCCTTGTGCTGTACTCTAAATACCTCGCCTTAACTCCCCCGTTGTTAAGGCATTCTGTTAGCGCTCTTCCGCTCTTAACCTCTCCACAATCCAGTCCAGATCTGCTCAAAATTCCCGCGACTTCACCGTAGTTGGGCTTCCACAGGACTACTGGTTCCAGTACAACTAGATAAGCCCTACCTCTAAGAGCACCTAAATCCACGGTCGTGACCCCCGTAGCTACGGTGTTCACGAAGTCGCTTAGGATTACCGCCTTTCCCCCGAAGGTGGCCGCCAGCCTCAGGGCCGGTCCCACGTCGGTGTTGCCGACTTCACCCCTGCAGACGTCTAGGACTTTAGTACTAGTGTAAGTTCTAGTGTCGAGGACCCCTAAGGACTGCATGCGAGATCCAGAACGCGGGAACGTGTAAACCCACATTGATGGTAACTTTCGAGGCCCGGCCGTTGCTCTCAACCTGCCCAAGACCTGAGTGAGCAGCGACGACACGACCTCCCTGTTATGTGTGTTACAGATCGAACCGGAATTGTCGATGATCAGAGCGAAGTCCACAGGCATCACACTCCATTGCTGTTTTTTAAGCTGAAATGTAGAATGGTTTGTCCCTAAGCGTCGCCCAAATTTCTCAGCTTTAGTACCGACCTCAATCTGGGTTAACTCTTGGGCGATGGGAGGGGATCTGGCAACTATCTAAGCAACACCTTGTCACTACGTGAACTGCCCCGCCCTCAGGGACGAGGCGTCCTCCCGGTGAGTCCCGCTCCTCGGAGGGACCTCGATCTCCTTACGTAACGGAGGTTCCGTGGGACCGTCCTGTGGAAGAGGGGTCACGGAGGGTTTCCTCTCCACGGGCGTGAGTTCCCCCAGTCCCGAGGGTGCGACCCAGCTCTTTCAGTTAGGTCTGGTAAATACTGGGTTTTTATTACAATACGTTTCTATAATGGAGCCATCCGTCCTCACGGAAGGGGACTTCCGTCCCCTCGACCCCCGTAAAGTTAAATTGTGTACCCTGGTCGCTCGATGTCCTGCCTTACGTACTGTTAAGGAGTTCTCGTCCAATTGAAACTACTGCGGAAGGAGTGCTAGTTCACGAAATTATGGAGGAATTCCTCTAGATCACATGGTCATTCCACACACTCAGGAGTGATCTCGCCTATGTTTGTTATATATCGATTAGCTTCTCCTTCGATTAGCATAAAAAAGGTTGCTCCAAAAGGTTTATATTTTTCCTAAGCGGACTTCCCTTGATTTGGGTTGCCAATTACTCTTTACGCAATAGGCCTTGGGAACGTAGGGACAACCATATTGGCCCAGTTCGACGGTGGAATAGGAATCAAGGGTTCCGGGGCGAAACTTCAGGCCATAGACATGCATTTGAGTGACCTGCCACAAATAGAGAGGAAAGTAGGATCCGCCTCGAGTAGGATAACTTTCGTTCAACTCTCGGCCGATGAAGCGTACTTCAGGCAGGACAGGTTAAGAAAAAACACCTTTGAAACACCCAACTTGGCCTACCCTCCACTGAGGAGATATTGGGATCAATTAACGTCGATAATACAGTCCCTGGGAGTAGGCAAGGGAGTATCCAGGTATCGTCCGTTGGCGAGGTACTACCTAGGTGTCACCTCTGACAGGTTGGTGGGAGGGGTTAACAGCGCAGTGCAGGAGGTGTCCAGGGATAGACCAGGCAGACTTGGCGTCTTCTTCGTGCTCAATGGAGGCGGAGGGTTCGGCTCGGGGAGCTTCCTCGATGTGAGCAGCGTGGTGATGAACGCGCTTTCGACCTCTGGCATACCGTTCGAGTATCACCTCGTTCTCAACCTACCCGCAGGAGAGGGCAACGCTGTCACCTACTCCAAGGCAGACATGCCCCTGGGAGACCTACGGGACCTTCGGGCCGCGGCCGCCGCCTCGCTGGTCGACCTCCTGTGGCTCTCGTACTTGACCAAACTGAACGGGAAGTACAAAGACAGGGTCACGGAGAACGTGAGGAACTCCCTTCACATCGAGGACTACGGGCTAGCCGCAGTCTGGGACGGAACTAGTGAGTCCTACCTGATACTTACTACCTATCATGGACCGACAGGGAGCCTGGAGACGAAGTACTCTTACCACGACGTCTCCATGGCCATCATGTTAGCTCTGGCAAAAGAGGAGTTCTCTAGGACTTCTACGGGGGTGGACATGAGACCCCACCTGATGAAGGACAACGGAGAGGCGATGAGAGCTGGGATAATCAGGCAGAACCTCTCGGCCCTCTTAACTGAGTACCTAGGTAGAAAGGGGTGGTCCAGGACTGATCCAGACTTGCCCAACTTAACTTCGGTGCTCGCCCAACCGGTGATTATACCGACCATCTCGGCGTGGGTGGGTAGGATACCTGGGGAGAAGTTAGACGCCATAAGGAGATCGAACGAACAGGTGAAGCTGATCCAGTCCAGGCTGGAAAGCGAGAGGCCGAGGATCTCGGACATCGGTAAGAGGAAAAGCGAACTATCCAGTTCCGTTGACAGCGTCAACAAGCTCAAGGCGGAACTGTCCGCACTTAAGGAACAGTGTTCCGACCCGTCCAGAGAGGCGATCTGTGAGGGGATGTTGTCGGCAACAGCTAAGTTAACGGTTGACCCACTCAGGAACTGGATATCTAGCTTGAGCGAACTAGCAGGTGATCTCGCTGCTCAGAGGGCGGCCCTCCTACAGGAGTGCAAGACGTATGTAGACAGCGGAGAGAGGGGAGAAGTGTGCCTCAATCAGTTGACTCAATTGGGTAACGTGTTGGAACAGTCCACCACCTTCATGACCATACTGAGGGGGAGGGTGATTCCGATATCTGATGACGAGGTGAACAGCATGTTGAGAGATGCGGTTCCTGCAGAGGGCAACGCTCCCGAGGAAGTGAAGTCTAAGTACGTATCTTTGCTAGTCCTCAACAAATTGCTCCTAGACCTAGGAAACCCGAAGAGCGGGGCCCTAGGTAAACTTAACTCCGAGATGAACAACTTGGCTGAGATGCTGAGCAGAGTGAGGTCTGCCGCCGACTCACACAAGGGTCCCCTAAACCTGTGGGGTAGGTTACACAAGAGAATACTGAACGAAGCTGGCGACACCCTCCAGGACATCACCCAGGCTATGAAGGAGATCAACAAACAGGAGCTGTTCGGCGAGGCGGGGAGCTTCAACAAGTGGTTGAAGAGCATAGGTGAGGTCCAGAGCAAGGTCTTCTCTACGTTGGATCAACGACTAGGCACCGTGATGAACAGTCTAGGCAAGAGCGAGGAAGAGTACACTAGCGTGAGGACCACAATAAGCGACCTCGAGTCCAAGTTGGAACAGGCCACTGAGGAGTCGAGGAGGGCGGTCTCCGAGGGGTTGTCGGAGCTACTCAGGGACCTGTACACCTTGGACATGAGTGGGCTTCACGACGACCTCAGGAGGGAGCTGGAAACCTACCTGCAAGACCCAGGAAACCTCCAGGCCCTCATGGAGCAGGCCACGAGTGGGGGGTTGGGCATAGGGGACGTCTTCGAAGTGATGAGACAGAGAAAGGGAGACGACTACAGGCAGTTCCTTAACTCGTTAGCACAGGGCATGGCGGACGGAGTGGTAAGGAAAGCATTCGCCACAGTAGACGAGGGGGCGGTTAGGCACTACTTGGCGAGGCTTGGAGAGGATAAGGACATTAACGGCTACTACTACAGACCAGAGGGGTTCTACCTGGTCCACAGCAGGGACAACCTGCAGTTGGCGAGGCAACTGAGGCCCATGCTGGCGGCTAAGGCAGGAGTTAAAGAGGAAAGCGTCTCTCTAGTGCAGGTGGATAGCTCCAACAGCCTCCTAGCGCTTGTGGGATTCTACGTTGTTCCGTTGCTCCTCGTAGAAGAGGTGAGGGAGCAGTTAATGCCGGCCTTCTTCGAGAAGGTGAACCGCGTAGTGACGGGAGATTCCCCGAACAGCAGGAACTACGTTACTGAGGAGAGGGGGAAGCTCTACCTGTCCCTAGTTCAGACTCCATCAGCCTACGACGACAATACCCTGAAGAAGTTCCTCAAGGCCATGAGGCTAGTCCTCGAAATACAAGATCCTCAGGAGACCGCTCCTCAGGTAGCTGCACCTCAAGCGACTAACGTACAACCTCAGGACGACTCCAACACTTCACTCCCCGTGAAACCCACCACAGTTAACACGCAGGAGGGAAGATGACCTATTGTCCAAGAGAGTAGAAGAGGCTGAAGTCAGACCGTTCGACCCAGGAGAGATCCTAGCGGTGAAGGAGAGGGAGTACCACAGATCTCGGGTCGTCGCGGTCCTTGGGTACCCTGGGGCCGGGAAGACCGTCTTCCTGGCGGCTCTGACGTACTACTTCGACACCAACTACGACACTGGCATATCCTACCAAATCACGTACGGACAGGACTACTTGATGGAGACTAGAGATAGACTCCTTAAGGACGAAGTTCCACGGGGGAAAAACCTTCCCGACATACCCTTCACCGCAGCCGGGAGGAACTTCCCCATCGGGGTGAAGTTGTGGAGGAAGGAGAAGAAGTTTATAGGAGAGAGGACGGTGGAGGTCAACCTGACCCTGAACGACGCCGGAGGAGAGACATTCGAGGCCATGACCAACTACGTGAACAGGAAGCAGTTGGGTAAGTTCTACGCACATGTAACGGAGAAGGGAGAGGAGCTCAGGATCGACGATTCAGAAGCAGTTAGGCAGTACTTGAATCCGTTCGTGGCGAAGGTGACTAACTGCTTCACTGTTTCCGGTGGGGACTGTGTCAGGGGAGGCGCAGAGGAGCCGTTAGGCCCTCACACCCAGTTGCTCTACGCAGACAGGTACCTAGTGTTCATAGACGCCTCTAACCCAGAGCTATTTCACCCTGAGAAAGGAACGTCGTCAATGAGACAGTCCCAACTGCTCGACCTAGTTTTCCTCTCTTGGGCGGCGCAACAGGCTGTCCTGAGGGGGAGAAGGAGGTTTCCGAAGGTCCCCATAAGCATAGTCTTCACAAAGACCGACTTGCTGGAGAGGGACGAGGCTCTCTCCAGGCTGTCGGGTTTAGAATTGATGAACAGATTGGGAGGAACCTTCAGGAACGTGGCCCACAGGTACTTCCAGTACAGGGAGGACGACGTTCTCAAGATGTACGTGAGGCGGGACGGAGACGTCCTCGCAGCTCCCTTCCCCCAGATCAACAGGTTAGTAAATCAGTTGTTGGAGTGATGGGTTTGCCCATCCTTCAAATGGTGGAGATGCGGGTTCAGGGAAGAGGATATAGCGTAGCCGCTCGATCACCGGGCACGAAGTTACTGAAGCCGGAGAGCTTGGGTGGGATCTCTAGCACTGATGGGGTAAAGGATCGTAGGAGGGACTTCACGTCAATTAGGACTTCCTTCACAACGGAGTTAGGAAACGGACAGGACTCAGGCATGTACGCCATTGTGACAGTGCTTAAGGGCATGAAGGAGTCTCCAGACGGAAGAGACAACGTGTTCGTCCACACTATGATCATTCCGGAGCCAGAGTACAGGGAGAGGAAGTACGATCCGTCTCCCCTCCTGAAGTTGACTGACGAACTTTACAGAATTAGGGAGGACCTGATGGTGGGGAAGGTGAAGGAACTCGAGGAGCCAAAGATCCCTGAAGGAGATGGCCAGGTGAGTTGTGGCGAGGGGAAGGAGTTGGCCATGATCTGGGCTTACTCCGTCCTCAACGGAAACGTGGGTGGGACGGCGGAGACCAGTTGCGAACCCCACCAGGCTCTCCTAGCCATGATAAGGGCTCTCCCCCTCAACCTCAGGTTGAGCAACTTCGCCTCGATCAGTGAGGCGGAGGAGTCTCCTAATCCAGCTAACCGCTCGTCGACGTTCTACGTGATGAAGGGGAGACCCGCCAGAGCTCCTAGCAGTAACGTACTAGACCCTGTCGCCGAAGTCCTGGATCAGTTGAGGAGAGCGAAGAGGGAAGAGTTGGAGATGGAGGTAAGCCCAACGGGCCACCTTGATGTCGATCTCAAGTACTGGGCGTACATATCTCAGTGGAACGCTAAAGTCAGGGATCCTCGTCTACGTCGCTACATCTTAGAGAACTCGCCTCCAGACGACCTTAGCAAGTGGATTGAAGGGGTTGGGTTAGACGAGAAGGAAATTTCGCGGGCGCTCTCGGCTTACCTCACCAGAGGTAGAACGAGATCCCCTCTCCCTCCTAGGGAGGACAAGTGCAGTGCGTTGGCTAGGTCGCTCAACTCCCTCTCTGGCAAGCTCTCCCACGAGCTGGGAAGGGCGTTGGAAGAGAATTGCCCCAGGATCTTGAGCTCTCTGAGTCCGAAGCTTAAGGTGGAACTCGGATTGAGAGCGGAGACCTCGGAACTATCGGAACCGGATCTGGCTCTTGAGGCATTGCGTGACCCCGAGAACGGGAAGAGAGCAATTCAAGCCCTCTTTCAAGATGTCGAAAGATTGTTGGAGTCCAAGGTGTTCCAAAGCGGGTCATTTCCTTTCGGCAGGAGATCGGCTCCAACCGATCTGGAGGTTAAGGAATTCGTAAAGGAGGCGATAGTGTTAGACGGGAAAGTTTTCGCGTTCGGAGAGAGGCTTAGGGAGTTAGGGGAAGTTGGGAGAGATAGGAGGGACCTATTCTCGAAAGTGAAGGGTGAACGAGACAAGTACTTGAGCAAACTCTACGAGCTAGTCCACGAGAGAAGGGGTGTTTGCAGTGATGTGTTGAAGGACGTCAAGAGGTCTGATGGTAAGGACGACCTTTACTACCACGTAGTTGAGCTCCTGTGTGAGCACCTCCCCTCCAGGGGAAGGAAGTTCAGGGAGGCCCTACTTGAGCTGCACAAGGAGCTGGTAGAGTTTGACTGAGTGTGGAGAAGTTTACCGTCGAGCGGCAAAGGCCTTAGTTGAGAGGAACTTGGGGGTGCTCAGGTCCGCGGTGAGGGAGATGGAGGAGTGCAGTACTACCTCATTTAGGGCCCTCTCCGACGCCCTAAACTCCTGCACAAAGAACGAGGTGTCCTGCGAGAGGAAGCTCGGCGTAGGGGCTGTTCAACTATCCGAAGAGAAGGGACTTCTCCCATCTGAGGTGTGTTCACTACTCGCTGCGGCTGAGCAACTCCTGTCAAGCTCCGACATGGAATACGACGGGTGGCTCATGGCCGCCAGGAACAAGTCAGTCATCCTAGGTTGTGAGAGAGATCCGTTGATGAACTGCGTGGGTGACAGGGTAGCGGTTCCCGCACTAGTCGTGGACTGGAGGGAGTTCGCGAGGTCATTGAAGGAAAGGGGAGGCACGGAGTGTCAAGACACGGTCAACTTCCAAGAGTTCTCGGTCGTGAAGGGAGACAGACTTAGGGGTCGGGACTACATGAAGACGTCGAGTAACGTAATAGTGGAGTTGGACATCGCTGGCAGAGACAACGTCGCACGAGACGGAGAACTGCGGAGCGGACTCTCCAAGCTCAGGTTCGAGAGGGTGATGCTCTTACTGAAGAACTGGGGAGACTTCACCTACGCTCCGGAGCTGTTGGGGTACTACACTGACCCCGAGGGGGCCTTGAGGAAGTACCTGTCCTCAAGGTGGCCATTATTGTGGAGGACGATAAGGGGAAAGAGGGTCTCACGGCTAGAGTTGGACGAGGTTATACGGGAACTCGAGGGTGAGGAATAGATCGGGGGTTCAGCGAAACTTCGAACTTCAGGCTTTCTGTGGAACCACTAGGCCGCAGCTGAGGCGAAGGCCATAGCACAGCTCCACCTCCAGATTTGGACGCGGGTGTCCCTTACTTGGCCATAAGGTCGTTCTTCAACTCGTGACGGTGGCGTACACGGTGGAACCGTTCTCTAGGAGTAGCCTCAGCTTGTACTCCGTTCCCTGCACCACGGCCGGCGGAACGTAAGAGAACGTAATCTCGACCCTATTCTCACCGGGTTTGAGGGAGGATGGTTGTATGGCCACCGCCGTCGAGGCCAACCCCTCTATCGTAGCTGAGGTCAGGCCGATCGGCAAATTGGAGTAAAGCGTCAAAGTGGCGACGTTTCCCCTCAAGCTCCCCTGTCCCACCTGGTACACCTGTGCGGGTTGCTGGACCTGGGGGGTCTGGGGAGTCAGTGAAGCTGGGACCTGATAGAGGATGTTCCCTAGTCCAACGTAGGAGACGATGAACCCTATGAAAGATATGAACCCTATGGGTATGGCGGTGAGTATCCCCCCGACTTTGGTGGTTCCGTTGTTGTACTTCTCCCCCACGAAGTATAGTGCTAACCCTACTAGTATGACTCCGATCAGATCAAGGATCGGTATGACGAGGAGTATTGAACCTATCCTACCTAGGTTCGCGTTCGGGACGTACGGCGTCAACATCTTGAACCCCCTGTAGAGCCTGATTAAGGCCAGTATCCCTAGGATTAGGGCCACCACCAGCAACACTCCGGCTAGCACAGGGCCACCGACGAAGGAGATTATCCCTATGAACCCCACCAGGATGGAGATCATCCCGAACACCATCCCGCCCCTGATCCGTTCGATCCCGTCCCGTTCCTGTTGCGAGGACATAATGCATAACGGCAAGTCCACCTATTTATACTTTCTTCACAGAGAACAGTCCATGGCTTTACAGTCGCTCCAAAGATGTATCGCCACCGTCTGTCGGCGTAAAGCGCGTCATCACGTATCAGCTAAGGTTGGGATCCCCATTCAATGCGGATTTATCTCTCGCTGTTATAACTGTTTCTCCGATCTAACAGGGATGGGACGCCACTTTCTTGGAGCCCTGAAGTGGGTTGAGGTTGGATAGTGGTGGAGAGACCAGCTGCACAACACGAGGGGCAAACGGGGTCAATTCATCCCAAAACTTAGAGGGCACGTCCATGGGAGGTGAGCTCCATCGGAAGGTTCAACGAGTTTTACCGTAGAGCGGGAAACATATCGGGTCACGTGAGTGAACTTCGCGTGAGCGAACGGAGGACGCCGCGACCTCGTGACTTAACTGTGAGGGTGTCACAGACACACTAAGGATATGGTCGGCGTCAACAGTCCAAAGGCCCCTCATCAGCGCAAACCCTTCGATGCCACTAGGAGATCCTCCAGATAGAAGTGTGCTTAAACGGAGCGAAGCGCGGCCCTTCCACTTTACCGCGATTCAACTGAACTTCGTGGACCACAGCTCGATCTGCCGACGAGGTGGCTGCTTTTGAATTACTTCAGTGAGTCGTTAGAACAACCTTAAGATTCAACGTGGGTTCCTCAGGTCCGCCCAACTTCCCACAGAGCGAGACATGTAGCGAACAGGCTGTGGGAGAACCTGGTATGGGGACTAAAGAGGGAAAGTCGGCTGAGCTCGTCCATTAACTATTAATTTCGTCCTACACATGAAGCCTCATGTTTGCCGTAGCGACCGACCACGAGCTCTCCACCGGGGCCGCGGTCGAAGTTCTAATGAAGGGAGGAAACGCGGTGGATGCGGCCATCGCCGCGTCCGTGGCACTGAGCGTCGTCGACCCATACATGTCTGGGTTGGGAGGGTTCGGGGTGGCCATAGTGAAGAGAGACAAAGTTTACGGACTCAACTTCGTCGGTACCGCCCCTCGCGAGCTCAGGGCAGAGCTCCTCACTCGGGAAGATCCTTGGGAGGAGTACAGGCCCTCGTTCGATGGTCCACTGTCTGTGCTAGTTCCAGGTTCCGTAGCAGGTTGGGGTGAACTGCACGCCAAGTTCGGTACCTTGGACTGGAAGGAGGTGGTACTCCCTGCGATTAGGTTGGCCAGAGGACACGTAGTCACGGAGAGGATTTGGAAGTTCTACGAGGGAATAAAGGGAAGGGCGGGGCAGTTTCACGCAAACTACGAGACTTTCTACAAGGACGGCAGGTTTCCGCTACCTGGGGAAACGTTGAGACAGCCGGACCTCGCGAGTACTCTCGAGACCTTGGCAGACGAGGGATGGAGGTCCTTCTACTCCGGGACACTAGCCAAGAAGACGGTGGAAGCTGTCAGGGAACAGGGAGGACTCATGGACGATGAGGACCTTAGGAACTACTCCCCGGTGTGGGTAGACCCGATCGAGGTGAGCCACGGTAACTACGTAGTTTACTCCCTCCCTCAGGGAACCTCAGGGCCAACTGTGCTGGAGTGGTTGAACGTAGTAGAGGAGCTAGATCCGCGGGGGACTGGAGATCGGGGGAGTTCGCCCATCTCTTCCTCGAAGCAGGGAAGTTGGCGCTCAGGGACGACGACATTTGGAACACTGGAAAGGACTACTACAGGGTGCCCCTAGACTTCCTCCTGAGCAGACAGAGGGCTAAGTCGCTCGCTGGGAAGGTCTCTAACGAGGCTAAGTTCTACCCCAAGGTTGGGAGGAGCGTGTACGGCGAACACACGACTAGCCTATCAGTGGTCGACGACGACGTTTCGGTCACCATCACGATGACCCAGATGTACGGCTTCGAAAGGAACGGACTTCTGAGGGGCCTGGGGTTCAACTTGAACGACGGAGCGTGTTACTTCAGCCTCGACCCCGCGGACAAGGAGAGGGTGGAGCCTGGCCAGAGGCCACGCTTCCCGCTCTCTCCAGTGGTGGCCGTGAGCGAAGAAAGGACGGTGACCATGGGGGCCGCCGGAGGTTGGACGATCCCACAGACCGTGACCCTCACCCTACTCAAGTCCCTGAGGTTCGGGGCTGCAGTGAACGACGCTGTCAACTCGCCACGCTACCTCATGAGATACAGGACAAACTCCATCCCTTACCCTCCCGGGACGGAGGTCGAGGTTGAGGAAGGGATACCCTCGGATACCATCAATTACCTGAGGGCGAGAGGACACGTTTTGGCCAGACACACTCCACTGGGAGGGGTTCCTTCGGGGCCCTCAACGGGGTGGAGGTGCGCGGAGGGAGGCCCGTTCCAGGAGCGGACGGGAGGAGGAAGGGGTCTGGCGCTGTGGGCTGAACTTTTTACCCGGCTCAAGTAACACAGCTCGTGATAGTCGTATTCGGTTTCGAGGAGTTCCAGGAGTACAGGGAGAACCCAGCTAGGTTGGTGGCGGAATCCCTGGACGGAAGAGAGGTGGGAGGCCACAGGATCAAGGGTGTAGTCCTCCCAGTGCAGTACGACAGAGTCCCGGGGCTCATATCTGCTGAGCTACGGGCAACGAGACCTGCCCTGGCCCTCGGAGTGGGGGTGGCACCGGGAAGGGCGAAGATCACGCCAGAGAAGGTGGCGATAAACTACAAGTTCTCCAGGGAACCGGACAACGCGGGACTGGTAGCTAAGGGAGAGAGGATAGACGACGGTCCAGATGGGCTGTTCGCCGACATCCCGGTTGAGGACTTGGTGGATCACCTGAACTCCGTTGGGATCCCGGCGGAGTTGAGCCTGTCGGCCGGAAGTTACCTCTGCAACACAGCCATGTACGTCATACTCAGGGAAGTTAGGATGTATGGGGGTCTGGGCGGTTTCATTCACGTGCCTTGTCACGAGAAGTGTGCGGCCTCGATCTCCAGGCCCATTCCATCCATGAGCTTGGAGACCATAGTCAAGGGTGTGAGGGAGTCGATAGAGTTCGTCCTAGCGAGGGCGATCACGCCAAGAAGCACCTGACCTTCTCTCCATCCACTTCCCTCACCTGCGGATCCTCTGTCTTGCACTTGTCGACTCTGATTGGGCACCTGGAGTAAAACGGACATCCCCTACCATCACCCAAGTCGTCTGACCTGGCTAGGAGCCTGATCTCCCCCTCCAATCTCGGCACAGCAGATATGAGGGTCTGTGTGTATGGGTGGAGGGGGACTTGAGGACCTTCCTAGTGGGACCTTCCTCCACCACCCTCCCCCTGTACATCACTATCACCCTATCGGAGATTAACGGAGCCACGCTGAAGTCGTGTGTCACAGTTATCAGGTTCATCCTATACTTGGAGGAGAGGTCCAGGAAGAGCTTCAGCACCTCCGCCTTCAAGGAGGCGTCTATCATAGTCGTGGGCTCGTCGGCTATAAGCACTTTTGGCCTGTATATCACCGCCCTCGCGATGGCGACCCTCTGCCTCTGGCCTCCCGAGAGCTGCGTGGGGTACTTCGACCCGAAGAGCTCGGGTGGGACTAGCTTTACCTCCCTCAGGGCCGAGTAGACGGCCTCCCTTATCGAGTCGGGTCTCTCTCCCCTCACACTAAGTGGGAAGCCCACTATGTCGAAGACCTTCTTCGCCGGGTTCAGGGACTCGTATGGGTCCTGGAACACTACTGAGAACTTCCTCCTCGTCTCGACGTCCATCCTCGTGGACTTGTCCAACACCTTCCTTCCCTCGAAGTGGACTTCTCCCGCGTCAGGCACCTCCAGCCCCATCAACAACCTGGCCAGAGTCGTCTTCCCGGAGCCCGACTCCCCCACGACCGCCAGCCTCTCCCCCTCCTCGAGTGAGAACGAAACGTCGTCGAGGGCCCTCACAAGGGTTTTCCCCCTCCTGAACGTCTTACTCAGAGACCTGGCCTCTAGGAGCTTCAACTCTCCCCACCCCTCACGAAGCACCTGACTTCAACCTTACCTTTCTCCCTCCTTGAGGGGAACTCCCTGTAGCACCTGTCCACTGCGTCAGGGCACCTGCTCAGGAAGGGACATCCCCCGGTGACCTCCCTCTTGACGTCCTCAAGCTCTAGCCTACCCTCCTCCAGCCCCCTGAGGGTCTTGATGAGCCTCTCGGTGTACGGGTGCGCCGGCCTCGACAGCACCTCCCGCAGAGGGCCCTGCTCCATATCCGTCCCACCGTACATCACCATGACCCTGTCGCAAAGGGACGCCACAAGTCCTACGTCGTGTGTTATGAAGAGCAGGGTGAGCCCCCTCTCCTTTACCACCTTCCTTATGAGGAGGAGTATTTCGGCCTGGGTCACCACGTCCAAGGCCGTGGTGGGTTCGTCAGCCAAGAGGAGCTCGGGCTCCAGCAGGAGTGACGCCGCTATCACCACCCTCTGCTTCATGCCACCTGAGAGTTCGTGAGGGTACATGTCCATCACCGAGGGGGCCAAGTTCACCGTGCTTAAGGTCTCTATGGCCCTGTTCACTGCCTCTTCCTTCCTAGCCCCCCTGTTGTGATAAGTGTAAAGCTCCACCAACTGGTTCCCGACCTTCCTAACTGGGTCTAAGGCGTTCTGGGACGCCTGAAAGATCATGGACATCCTCCTCCACCTTATCCTCCTGAGCTCCTCCTTCCCTAGGCTCAGTAAGCTCACTCCGTCGAAGACCACGTCCCCCCTCTTAACCCTGGCCTCCTTGGGGAGGAGTCCCATCAGCGTCATGGCCAGAGTCGTCTTCCCGGAGCCCGACTCCCCCACGACCGCCAGGGACTCGCCCTTCTCCACTGAGAAACTCAGGTCCCTCACCGCCTCCACTTCCCTCCCGTCGCTTACGTACGCGACCGTGAGCTCCCTCACGTCGAGTAGTGGCATCACCTCACCTCCAGTCCTAGGATCTCCTCTATCCTCAGGAAGAGGAGAGAGAAGGCGAAGGCCACCGTCAGGATCCCCAGCCCCGGAGGGACGACCCACCACCACTCCCCGCTCGCTATTGCCCCAGACTGCTCAGCGTAGTACAACATGTTACCCCACCCAGGTTGAGTGGGGACGCCGAGTCCCAAGAACGAAATGGCCGTCTGGAAGAGTATGGCGAATATTATCACCAGGACGCTGTTGGAGATGATAAGGTTCACCACGTTTGGAAGTACCTCCCCGAACATAACCCTCCCGTCTGACGCTCCCAGGGCCTTGGCGCTGAGCACGAACCCCCTCTCCTTCAGACTTATCACCTGTGAGGCGACCACCCTGGCCGGGAAAGGCCAGGAAATGAGGGTGAGGACCAGGACCTGATTGAGGAGGCTTGGCCCGAGGTAGACTCCTAGGAGTATGATCAGGGGAAGCGACGGTATGATCAGGAACACGTCAGTTATCAGGGTCAGGAGCCTGCCCAACTTCTCGGAGTAGTACCCAGCTGGAACTCCTATTAGCACGACTAGAAGGGAGGTGAAGACGCCTGTCAGGACCCCCACCTCTACGGGGACTAGTCCACCAGCGAGGAACTGACTGAACACGTCCTGGCCTAGGCTCGTGGTCCCCAGCAGGTGGGCGTGGGAGGGAGGCTGGTTCGGTGCCCCCACTCCCACCGCCAACGGAGGGTACTTGGTGAGGAGTGGCCTAAGGAAGGGCAGCACGGTGAAGGCTAGTATTATGCCGACTCCAGCTCCTCCCTTAGGGTCCGCCACCACCCTCTTCACTAGGCCTCCGTACCTCGAGCCGACCTCCATTACCTCCTCACCCGCGGATCTAGGACACCGTAGAGTAAGTCCACGATCAGCAATGCGACTAACGTCGTTACCGTGAGCACGAAGAACGCTCCCTGGAGGGTAGGGTAGTCCCTGGCGAGCACCGCCTGGTACACGAGTAACCCCATTCCAGGGTAGGAGAAGACCGTCTCCACCAACACCGCCCCACTAACTATGTAACCCATCTGGATTCCTATGTTGGTTAACATGGGAAGCGAAGCGTTCCTCAGGACGTGTCCGTAGAGGATCCTCCGGTCGTCGTAACCGAACGCCCTCATTGTAGTTACGTAGTCCTCCTTCAAGGTGCTCAGGGTAGACGCCCTCATAATCAGGAGGTTCCCTCCCACTAGGTAGGCCATCAACGTCACGATGGGAAGGAAGGAGTGGTAGAGGAGGCTCTGCACGAAGGCCGGTACCCCGCCTCCTGACACCAGGAGTGAGGTGGAGAAGTAACCTGAAGTGGGGAAGACCTTCAGCGTCACTCCGAACAATATGAGCAAAACGAGGCCGAGCCAGAAGGTGGGAGTGGACCTCAGGACGAGGGAGGAGAACACCGAGGCCGAGTCCACCTTCCCCCTGTGCCAGGCGGCCAAGAGGCCTAGGGCCATTCCCAAGAGGGCCGCCAATACAGTGGCGGTACCGGTTAGGAAGAGCGTCCACGGGAGTCTCTGGGCTATTAGGGTCGACACTGGAGTGGGGTAGTAAAGGAAGGATATGCCGAAGTTACCCGTGAAGACGCCCCTGAGGTAGAGCAGGAACTGCACGTAAAGTGGCTTAGTTAACCCGAACTGCTCGAGTATCTGACGCTGCGCCTGAGGTGACATGAGGGGGTTGACGAACCTTGATACCGGGTTACCTGGCATCAACCTGGGAATGAGGAAATTGAGCACGAGGAGAATCACAAAGGAGTAGAGGAAAAATGTGAGCCTCTTAACTACGTAGCTCCTCCACGCCACCTTCCATCATCCTGTGGGGGTCATACTGAGGAAGTTGGTGTAGTACCAGAGTCCGTACCTCGGGACTCCCTGCCAGTTACTGTATCCCTGTACTGCCCATATGTCCTGCCCGTAGGCCAACATTATCCACGGGACCTGCTGGTTCACCGCGTACTGTATCTGGTCGACGTATGTCCTCTCCGTGGCGAGTGAGGGTGAGTATATTGCCTGGTTTATGAGGTTGTCCACCGTGGAGTTCTTGAAGACGGCGAAGTTCAATCCGTTTGGTCCAGTCTCGTTGGAATCGAAGGAGGGTTCCAGGAAGAGCATTGGATCGAAGTAGAGCCTCCACGATCCCAGGGTCATTTGGTAATTGTGGGTGCCTATCACTGTGGACTCCCAGGTCGTGGGGTCCACTGCCTGCACGTTCACCGTAATACCTATCTGTCCTAACTCCTGCTGTATGATGGTCGCCATCTCTATCCAAGGTGCCTCGTTGGGGATGAGGAGGTTGAAGGCGAGTTGCTCTCCCTGCGAATTGACCCACTTTCCACTGGAGTTAGTGAAGCCCGCCTTCTCGAGGAGCTGCACTGCGGTAGATGGACTGTAAGTGTAGTTGGGCACGTCAGGGTTGTACCAGTAGGATAGGGCCGGGGATATCACCGAGTTAGCCACCTGCCCCTGTCCCAGGAAGGCCAGGTCAAGTATGGCGGTCTTGTTGATGGCGTAAGCTACGGCCTGCCTGACGAGCGTGTTGTTGAACGGGAAGGTCTGTGTGTTCATCGAGATGTAGTATATCATGGTGCTTGGAGTGGTAACTATGTGAATCGATGGGTAGGCCGACAACGCCGACAGGCTCGTGCCCTCTGGGAGCTCCAGCATGTTGAGGCTACCAGACTCAAGGGCCGCCAGCGCTGAGTCGACCGAGCTGAATATCTTTATCACGAGGTACTTGAAGTGTGGCTCGCCCAGGAAGTAGTGGGGGTTAGCCTTCAACACTATGTCCACTCCCGGTGTCCTGGAGACGAACTCGAACGGACCATCGCCTATGAGGTTGGATTGATTGAATGGGTTAGTTATGTTCTGCCATATGTGTTGGGGTATTATCATCCCTAGGTCTGCCAGGTCCAGTAGGAACCCTGCGTCTGGGTGCACCAGCGTCACCTGTACCGTGTAGTTGTTTATGGCAGTCGCGTTCTCTATTAGGGCCGCCAGGGTCGCGTAGTAAGGGAAGTGGTACTTCTTCCAGTAGTTGAACGTGAAGACGACGTCCTTGGCCGTCACTGGGACGCCGTCCTGCCACGTGGCGTTGTGGTAAAGGTAGAACGTGTAGACCTGACCGTTGTCGGAGACAGTCCAGCTCTGAGCCAGGCCGGGAGCGGGTAGACCAGAGGCGTTCACTTCAACGAGGGTGTTGAAGATCAGTTGCAGTACGTCCAAGTCAGATATGGTGAACCAGTTGACCGGACTCAGAGAAGTCACGTCCTCGAAGAAGCCTGTGGTCAGTGTAGCGTTTGAGGTGGTTGTTGTGGTCACTGAGGTGGTGTTAGTCACCCTCGTGGTGTTAGATGGAGGAGAGGTGGAAGGGACCGTGGGCTTGCTGTGGTTGGTAGTTAAAAGAACCCCAGCCACAGCTGCTACCACGACCACGATTACCACCACCGCAACTATGACCGATTTACCAATTCCTTTCCTACTCTTCACAATTACGGCTAGGTTCCTAGTCTAGTAATAAGCTTTGTCCTGTAATTTCTTGAAAATCGTCCATTTGCTGTTGCCTTACGGCGAAAACTGTTTCTGAAACCCGAGAGGGGCCTAAGGAGATGAGAAAGAACTATCATCGAATTCTACACTCTCCCATTGAGTATTGTTTAAACAGGCGTCTGGGCGAGTTCGGACGAGACTAGACGTTTTCAGGTTCACCCCAGGTAACACGGCCTATTGAGTTGGGATGGGGGGCTCTTTACGACACAGACTTATCTCCACAATCGAGTCTCCCCGTGTCCCTCTTGTAATTAGCTTATAAGGGAAGGTAGAGGGACTACTGCCTGTGATAGTTGCCGTAGATGTGGGAGGGACGTTTACTGACGTGGTGGCCGTGGACGAGTCAGGAAACCTCACGGTTTACAAGGGCCCCACGACTCCCCGTAATCCAGAGGAGGGAGTAATGAGGGGCCTCAGGAGGTTCGAGAAGGTGAGCTCGGTACTTCACGCCACCACCATCGCCACTAACGCCTTGTTGGGGCAGGTGGGACTGGAGTTACCCAAGGTGGCCCTCCTCACCACCAAGGGGTTCAGGGACGTGATAGAGATAGGGAGACAGAACAGGCCAGACCTGTACGACCTGAAGTTCAGGAAGCCGACCCCCATCGTCCCGAGGGACATGAGGTTCGAATTGGACGAGAGGACGGACGCGGACGGACGAGTCTTGGTGCCAGTCCTGGACGACGAGGTGGAGAAGGTGTTGAAGAAGGCCAAAGAGGCGGGAGCGACGTCGGTGGCCGTCTGCTTCCTCCACTCGTACATCAACTCCACCAACGAGGAGAAGGTGGTCAAAGTCGCGAGGAAGTACTTCACCTACGTCTCCGCATCCCACGAGATCTCGCCGGAACCTAGGGAGTACGAGAGGACGTCCACGACCGTGATCAACGCTGCACTTCAACCCATTGTAAGCAGGTATGTCGAGGGGCTCGAGAAGGGCCTGAGGGAGGTGGGGTCGCCGAGGCTCTTCATAATGGCCAGCTCAGGGGGACTCGTAGACTCCACCGAGGCCAGCGAAAGGCCGGTGCAGGTGATAGAGTCCGGTCCAGCGGCAGGAGTGGTGGGAGTGTCGGTATTAGCTAGAACCATGGGCGAACGGAACGCGTTGAGCTTTGACATGGGGGAACTACTGCCAAGGCGGGCACCGTCGTCAACTTCGAGGTCGAAACAACGCAGGAGTACGAGGTGGGAGGGAGGACCCATCACGGTAGGGTGGTAAAGGGTTCGGGCTACCCGATCCGGTTCCCCTTCGTGGACTTGGCTGAGGTGTCTGCAGGCGGAGGGACTGTGATTTGGAGGGACGATGCCAGTGCGTTAAGGGTGGGCCCCTTGAGTACAGGCGCAGATCCCGGGCCTGCCTGTTACGGAAAGGGAGGTACTTCACCCACCCTCACTGACGGGTCTCTAGTTATGGGGTGGGTGCCAGAACAACTTGCCGAGGGATTGAAACTCAGGAAGGACCTGGCGGTGAGCGCCCTGAGGACTCTGGGAGAGGAAGTAGAGGTGGCCTTTCAGGCCTCTGAACTCGCGTCGTTAGAGATGGCAAGGGCCATGAGACTAGTCACTGTAGAGAGGGGACTCGATCCCTCGTCCTTCACCCTCTTCGCCTTCGGTGGGGCTGGACCGCAGTACGCCCTGAGGTTGGCTGAGGAGATGGAAGTGAGAAAGGTGGTTGTGCCACCCCACCCAGGACTGTTCAGCGCCTTGGGCGTCATGTCGGCCGACAGGAGGTTGGAGTCCGCCGCCTCTTATCCTCGAGACTTGGAGTCGGCCTACAGGAAACTGGAGGGACTCCTACGTTCTAGGTTCCCAGAGGCCTCTAAGTTCCTCAGGTACGCTGACGTTCGATACGAGGGACAGGGTTGGGAGCTCACAGTTCCAGTAGAGGACGTCTCCAAGGTAAGGGAGGTCTTCGAAGAGAGGCACCTTAAGACATACGGCTTCACTCTCCAGAGGGAGGTGGAAGTGGTGACGGTGAGGGTGTTCGCAGTGGCCCCGGGCCTAAGGGTTTCAACCAGGGCCCCCGTCCTTGACAGGGAACCTTCGGTCAAGGAGAGGGAGGTCTTCTTGGACGGTTGGACTAAAGCGTCGGTGTACAGGAGGGAGGAATTGCCAGAGGGTTTCGAGGTGAAGGGGCCAGCTGTAGTGGAAGAATATTCGTCGACTACTGTGGTGAGGAGAGGGTGGAGGCTCACAGTACACCAGACTGGAGCGTTGGTGATGGAGAGGTGAGCACATGAGCTGGGAGCTGATTCATAAGTCAACAGTGTACGTGGCGGAAGAGATGGGAGTCGCTCTGAAGAGGAGCGCCCTCTCCCCCAACATAAGGGAGAGGATGGACCACAGTTGCGCGATCGTCGACGTACAAGGCAGGATAGTCGCGCAGGCGGAACACATACCCGTCCACCTAGGATCCTTCAAGGTTGGTGTGAGAAACCTCCTCACCTACATCGAGAAGGAGGGGGTGGAACTGGAGCAAGGAGACGCGGTGATCTTCAACGATCCCTACATCTCGGGGACGCACCTGAACGATGTGGGTCTCCTCACTCCGATATTTGCCCCGTCTCTGGTGGGCTACGCCGTCAACAAGGCCCACCACGTGGACGTGGGAGGTCCCGTGCCGGGAAGTATAAACCCGAACGCCACCACCCTCTACGAAGAGGGATTCGTCATACCGCCACTGAAGCTGATGAGGAGGGGACAGCCAGCGAGGGAGGTGTTCAAGATGATAGAAGAGAACTTCAAGGTTCCCTCGATCTCCCTCGGGGATCTCAACGCCCAGGTGGCGGCCAACAGGTTGGGGGCCTCGAGGATTAGACAGGCCGTGGAGAAGTACGGAGTTGAGAGGGTGACCCAGGGGTGGGAGTCCTCCATAAATTACGCCAGGGAACTAGTGAGGAGGAGACTTCTGTCTCTACCAAGGGGGACCTACGACGCCGAGGACTACCTAGAGTGGAAACACGGCCTCCTGAAGTTGAAGGTTTCTCTGGAGGTGGGCGAAAAAGTTAGGGCCGACTTCGAGGGGACAGATCCACAGATCGAGGGTCCCCTCAATGCTGTCCCTGGGGTAACTTACTCCGCCGTCTCCTTCGCGGTGAGGTGTGTTGTGGGTGAGGTGCCTACCAACGAAGGCTTCTACAGTTCTGTGGAAGTCAAGGCCCCCCACGGGTCTCTCGTGAACCCGTACAAGCCAGCTGCGGTAGGTGGAGGTAACGTCGAAACCTCCCAGAGGGTGGCTGACGTCACGTTCCTGGCCCTTTCGAGAGCGTCACGGGAAGTACCTGCAGCGGCCCACGGGACCATGATGAACGTAATGATGGGTGGCACGTTAAACGGTAAGTACTGGTCGTACTACGAGACCATAGGTGGAGGGAGCGGGGCAAGGCCTGATGGGGACGGGGAGAGCGCCGTCCACGTGAACATGAGCAACACTCTCAACACCCCCATAGAGGTGGCCGAGAGACAGTTCCCACTTTTCTTCACTAGGTACGAGGTGAGGAGAGGAAGCGGAGGGACGGGAAAATATAGGGGAGGAGACGGTATAATTAGAGCCTTCAGGGTGAAGGCCCCCACCACCCTCTCCTTGTTGGCCGACAGGTTCCAAGTGGGACCTTGGGGACTGGCTGGGGGATCTCCGGGGAAGCCGGGAAAGGCCACAGTAGGAGGTAAGGAGATGCCAAGCAAGTTTACCGTAAAACTGGAGCAGGGGGAGGAGGTGGTCCTTGAGACTCCTGGTGGAGGAGGGTACGGAACTCCGAGTTGAGCTCTGCCCTGAATTCGGACCCACGACATCAGATAGCCGAGATCTGTCGTAGAGTTCCGCAACAACTGACCCTCTCTCGCCGCTAGACCTCGATTTTTATTCTGAGCCTCGAGTAGCTACACGTGTTCACAATATCTAACGTCAAGCTGAGGGGAAGACGAGGAACTTTCAAGGTGTGGATAGAGGGGGACAAAGTGAGGAGGATAGAGGAGAGCTCGGAGAATGGAGACCTAGATGGCGAGGGGAAGCTCCTCACCGAGTCGTTTGTCGTCCCCCACCTCCACCTAGACAAGGTGGAGACGGGCCCTGAAGTCCCAGAGGGGGTCTCCCTTTACCGAACCGAGGGAGACAGTAGGTCCGCGATAGAACGAGCAGCGAAGGTCAAGGTCGACTACGACGAGGAATCCGTGGCACTTCGAGCCTCGAGGACCTTGCTTCAATGTGTTAAGTGGGGAGTAACGGACGTGAGGGCCTTCGCCGACGTGGATCCTGTCGCAGAGTTACGTGGACTGCTGGGACTGATCAGGGCGAGGGACTCGCTGAGAGGAATTCTCAACGTCCAGGTGGTAGCTTTCCCACAACAAGGAATCCTCAGAGAGGAGGGGACGGAGGACCTCCTCTACGAGGCCCTGAAGCGGGGTGCAGACGTGGTAGGAGGTATACCTTGGATTGAGAGAAGTCAAAGGGAAATGGAGGAACACGTCAGGATAGTGTTGGACTTGGCGGAGAAGAGCGGCAAACCGGTGGCCCTGCTAGTGGACGATGCCCCAGATCCGAAGTTGAACACGTTGGAGATCCTAGCTAGGGAAGTCCTAACCAGGGGATGGAAGGGTGGTGTGGAGGCCTGCCACGCTAGGGCACTCTCCCTTTACGATCCCGATAGGAGGCGCAAGGTACTTGAGTTGACCAAGGAGGCAGGAATATCCCTAGTCGCTAATCCGCACACAGGTAACCTCAACTTACCGGTGAGGGAGGCCCTATCTCTAGGGATTAACGTTTCCCTGGGACAGGACGACTGTAACGATGCCTACTACCCATTCGGTAGGTGCAACATGGCGGAGGTGGCGTTCCTCGCGGCCCACCTGCTCGACATGATGAACGATAGGGACATGGAGAACTTATTCGACATGATCACTTGGAGGGCCGCGAGGACTATCGGCCTAGAGAGAACTCTCAGACCTGGCTCCCAGGCTAGCCTAGTCCTACTCAAGAGGGAGAACGTTAGGGAGGCCCTGCGACACCACGACGGTGCCTCCCTCGTCTTTAACGAGGGCAGGATAACCTACGACTCGACCTAAGCCCCATTGCGCTAAGACAGACGCCAAGGAAGCTCCTTCAGCGTTCTGGACTTCGCGTATCTCCACTCCGTTGGGTACTCCAATCTGACGTAGTCGGAGGGGAGCCCGTCGATGAAGGTAGGACGTGTAGGACGATCCTGCGAAGCTTGTTTAAGCAGAGTGAGCTGCATTTCAGTGTCACCAAGTTGTACTTTTACATTCGTGCTCTTAAGTCTTTCCGCGTTAATGAAGTAGGACTCCAAGGTGGGGTCGGGGGCGAATATACTTCAGTTTACGACGATATCTCAGTTTTGTGACTCGGCGAGCACGACGATTTCCTCCCGTCCTTTAAGAGAAGTAGTTGGACGCGACGGAAAGGATTATTTCCATATGCTCCACACGTCTCTCGTGAGAGTGGACGCTCACCAACACGTCGGGATGAGGGGAATTTCGTGGAGGGAGCAGCCGTTCGACCTAATACTGCTCAACCCCTCCTACAAGTACGGCTGCAACTGCTGTGTAGACGGCTTCTACCAACAGTACCTATGGAGTAAAGGGAGAGCGAGGTACAGACAGCTAGGGGTGTTCAATCCCAGATGCCGGGTGTCGCTGGATGTAGAGTTCAGTAGACAACTGGAGAAGGGAATAGTGGGGATGGTCCTCACACCCACCAATCACGGTTACCGAGTGTGGGAGGCCCTGCCCGTAGTGAGGGTGGTGGAAAGGGCCCGGTTACCCCTATTCCTCAGCGTTAGGGGCCTCACTACTGACGACGTGTTGTTCCTCCTAGACGGACTCGACGTCCCACTCGTACTCTTCCACCACGACAACGGGATAGACCTCACTGGGCTCTCTAAGTTCACTAACGTTTACTTCGATACCGCCGACCTCAAAGAGGAAACGCTGGAACGGCTTCCGAGGGGGAAGGTGATACCTGGGTCTTGCTACCCGTACCTACCAGACGCCAACGCGGCACGGAAGTTCAGCTGGGCCTCCAAGAACCTACTCGACCTCATCCAAGTTGAAGGACCGAGAGGAACGTCTTCTTGAGGTTCCAGCTCTACAGTTTGACTTTTTGAGCTGTTGCACGTAGAAAGGAACGACCTGTGGCGTCGAGGGGTTAGCGAGAAGGGCGATCAGGTGGCCGACCAGAGGCCGTGTGGGCGGACGGTAAGTCGGTGTATCCCCTCTAATTTACTCACTCCACGACGATACATTCCCCTCTCGGTGTCGAGTTACTTTAACCCTGACTTCTAGCACACGAAATACCTAGGAGGTGGACATACATGACTTGGAGTCGTACACGGGAGGGTCGGCCGGGGACTCCGAGGGCTTGATACCGAGGTCCGCGGAACGATCTGGGATGGTTTCCGAATCCTCCCCTAGGCCTCAAGCGTGTGGTTTAGAACAGGGTAGAGGTGCGTTTAGCACTTCTCGGCCTACTGATGGCCCCTCATCCCTCTAGCTCGAGGGTTGTAACTGTCGTAACCTTCGATCCCAGATCTTCTTGGACTAGAACGCCGTTGTCAACAGTTTTCAATATACCGTAAAGTTTATATTATTTCATCATAAACTCTTATACAATGCTAAGACCTAAGGAAGTCTGCCAACGCCTAGGGATATCCTATGCGACACTTAGAGAATACGTTAAGAAGGGTTACATTAAACCAGTCTAGAGACTGGAAAGTGGAGGTTCAGAGAGGAGGACGTAGAGAAGTTGATGGGGATTGTAAGAAAGAGGAAGATCCTTTACGCCAGGATATCATCGAACACACGAAGAGACGACCTGGTAAACCAAGTGAAATATTTACAAGAGCAAGTAAAGGACTACGACCAAGTGATAACGGACGTAGGTTCCGGGTTAAACGCGAAGAGGAAGGGATTCCTAAAGCTGTTGAGGATGATACTGAACAACGAGGTGTCGAAAGTAGTTATTGCATACTCGGACAGACTTGTGAGGTTCGGTTTCGAAATAGTTGAGGAGGTCTGTAAAGCACGCAACTGCGAGCTCGTGGTGTTGAACAACGAGGACGAAACACCAGAACAGGAACTAATCGAGGACTTGATCTCTATACTAGTATCGTTCGGCGGGAAGCTATACGGAATGAGGAGTCATAAGTACGAGAAGGTGAAGGAGTGCGTCGAAGAGCTCAATTAAATCATTCCAACAAGAAGAAGAATACATTTACCTAACGTACTCCATGAAGAACGATGAGAGGGAGGAGAGTGAAGTACTACTAGAGAACTACAGAGTCCTACTACAGAAAGCATTGGACTGGTTGTGGGATAGAACTAGGATAGAGAGGAAAGAAGTGAAGAATGGTGAGAAAGCCACGAAGGTCAAAGTAACCTTACTAAAGAAGAAGGAAGTGTACAAGGTGTTGAGAGACGAGTTGGAGGAGATCAACGTACTAGCTTCCCACTACGTTGACGAGGCAATAAACGACGCTTATTCCGTGTTGAGGAGTTGGAGGAGGAGGGCCGAGAAGGGAAAAGCGTTGAGGAAACCTAGACTGAAGGAGGTTTACGTTAGGGTGAAGTCGACACTTAGGAAGGTTGATGGTGAGAGCGTAAGGATCACCGTGAGACCTTACGAATACGTGAACTTCTCTTGGTCTCGCACTTGGTTTTCACGAAGAGTTAAAGGGCTTGAACTAGGTGAGCCCGTGATAAAGGAGGACAAGGTGTATTTACCGTTTCGTCATAAGTTACCTCGGTTTACTCCCATAGATTTCCTGGCAATCGATAGTAACCTCTATACTCTAGACGCTTATGATGGTGGTAAGTTCATCTCGTTCTCAATAAGGGGGGTTGTACAGTCTTAAGTTCGGTATGCAATTGAAGAGGGGTAGGATACAATCTTTCGCTTCAAAGCACGGTAGGAAGGGGAAGGAGTTGTTGAGGAAGTACTCTCATCGAGAGAGGAACCGCGTGTTGGATTACCTTCATAAATTCGTGAACAAGTTGCTGGAAATGTATCCCATTACGATGTTTGCTGTCGAGAAGTTGAATAAACAGGAGATGTTTGAGGATGCTAACCGTAAGCTGTCCAAGAAGATTTCCAAGACCGTGTGGAGGTCAATTCATCGCGTGCTTAAATACAAGGCCCCACTTTACGGTTCCTTCGTTAAGGAGGTGAGCCCGTACCTCACGTCTAAGTCCTGCCCCAGGTGTGGACGGGTTTCCCGAAAGGTCGGCGGGACTTTCAGGTGTGGGAGGTGTGGGTTCACACTAGATAGGCAGTTGAACGCGTCACTTAACATCTACCTCAGGATGTGCGGGTTTCCCCACGTCCGCGACATTCCACGGGTGTGGGTCGGGGTCACCCCGCTAAGGGGGCGGAGGGGTGTGAACGAGTTCCCTCGTGACCCCGGTGAAGCCCAAGGGTTGAGGATCGATATTAAATTATGAAATCCTATGAAGCCCAAACCCCTCGTGGCCTACCTGAGGTCCTTGAACGGTGTTTTGACAGAAAGTTCCATCCTGACAGGAAAGTCTGTCAAAACGTGTCCACTTGTGTCAACATTTTCTGTCGACACTCAGAGCGGACTTATCTGCTCGACCTACGAGAGCAAACCATGGCAAGGAAAAGAAATCGGGTCGAGATATACGGGGACGTGCTCAATGCCTGCTCCTCTGGCCTGAGGAAGACCCCTCTAATGTATAGGACTAACCTCAGTTACGTCCTCCTCCGCAGGTACCTAAAGGAGATGAAAGAGAGGGGGTTGCTTTACGAGAACGGTGGCCTGGTCTACCCCACGGATAAGGGGAGGAAATTGCTCCTCCTCATAAGGAGGTCCCTAGAGCTGAAGAAAGAGATAGAGGAAGTGGAGCTCAAGTTGGGTGAGCTCAGGACTATGAGGGCCGCGAGTAGAAGGAGCGTCTGAGCCCGCTTAGTTCTTTCCTCCCAGTGGGAAGTGGTCCTAGGAGGTTCTGGGTCCGAAAACTTGACAGCGGTCGGGTGCCACGTGAAGTCGAAGAACTCGAGGACACAATGAGTAAGATTCTATGGAATTTGGTTTCCCTTAACTTTACCCTCAATGAACTTTCCGAGATCTATTGACCAGAGAGCTGGACTACCGACGTAGTGGTCGAGGTAAACGTCGGGAACGCCAGTAACGGCGTCTATCCTAGAGGGTTGGTTCCAGACTAGGCCGCGAGAGACCATGTAGTCCCACTCCCTCTTTGCTAGTTCCAAGACGCAGGGAACATCGTACCTGAGTCCGAGCCAGGCCATGGAGTACACCAGCCGAGGCCAAGAGCTGGCTGTCTGGGGAGACAACTTCAACGGCCTATTCGACGCGAGGTTGGGAGAGCAGATGGACGAGGCCCGACCGTTGATCTCGCAGGCCCGGCGGAGGATCGACCTCACTTCCTCCTCGTCGAAACACTCAAGCCCCAACAACGAACACCACCACGGTCCAGCGAGCTGTCCGAGAAAGAGGGCGTCTCCAACGTCAGGACTCTCCCAGGCCTTGAAGTACTCGCCGTTGAAGGTCGCCCATAAGGCTCGCTCAACCTCAGACGCTAGCTCCCTCACGGGTTCCACGAACTCACCACCGAGGAGGCGCTCCGCTGCCCTGAGCGAAGCGAGGGTGAGGGTGAGAGTGTAGCTGTCCAAACCCTCCACCGGCGTGGCGTCGAAGGCGGTGTCTCCCGACCCCTCCAGTCTGGGCACACCGCGTTTCAGGATGGTCGCCACAACCTTCCTCAAGGCCTCCGCAAGCTCCTGAGGCAACTCACCGGTGGTCAGGTAGTACCTGTAGAGTAGAAGGACGAAGGTGGGCTCCAAGTCCTTCCACGTAGGAGGGGAGGTAGTTCCCTCCATGGGCAGGTCCAGGGACCATAGGCCCAGGTCGTGAGGTACGCGACCGTCTGCACTTAAGTGTGAGGCGAGGTTGAGTAGAAAGGACCTCTCAAGAGACGGGAAGTTCAGCAGTACTGGGATAGATCCAGCCTCGTAAGTCCAGCCAGCGATGGTACCCTGAGCTGGGAAGTTCTCCGGGGCTTCGAACATGGAGAACCTTCCTCTCTCGTCCAACCAAGTGTTAGTAGAGAGGACGTAGGCACCGTTGTCGGCCGCGTCGTTGACCCACTGTGGAATGGTAGGATCCGTGGGACGGAAAGACGAGGACGCTTTGAGGAGCAGGTCGAATTGGTCCAAGAAGTGCCTCGCGACCTCTGTGGAATCCCTGAAGAAGTTCCCGTAGTAGTGTCTATAGGGGAAGTAAATCCACGGGTTGTTGAAGTACCACGCTACGACGATCCTGGCCTCGCCCTCCACCTCCACGAGGCCGGCGAAGTCGTCCCAGAAGCTCCTGGCCGGCCTGTCGAGAGAAGGGAAGTCTTGGCCAGAGATGAGGGACCTCCAGACCGAGGGTTCCTCTGGACCTTCCTTGAACTTTCCCTCCCTCAGAGCTTCCCTAGGGGACCTGTTCACGGAGTATTGGTGAATCACTCGGCTCGGCGAGTCGGCAACCACGGTGATGTTCCCTGCTGCGGGGTCTTGGGAGGTAGAGAGTTCGTTCTCTAGTCTAAAACCTCCTTCGACTTTGGAGTTCTTCCTGCCCACGGGAGACGTCCCTACGAGGTTGGGGAACGAAACCGCCATCCTCACACTCCGGGGAGCGTCCACCTTTAGGCCGAAGGCCGGCAGCGACGAGTCCTGGATGTTACCCTTGACGAGGGCTGTGAAAGCAGTCAACTTGACTTCAGTTCCTAGAGTTGAGAGCGTGAGCAGCGGGTACCTCCCCTCGTAGAGGAAAGGTGAGGAATTGCTCTCCATCCCGTGGACTGGAACTCCGCACTCAAGGAAGGTTCCTCTACTCCCTGAGTTAAGGAACAGGTGGAAGCCTCTGGCTTGGGGGAGTGGTCTGCTCCAATTATTGAAGATGGTAAGGTTCCTCATCTTACCCTTGGGATCTATCTCAACCTTGCCAGCCCCCACACCACCTAGGGGCAGTCCAGCCCCAAGTTCTCGGCAAGAACTGTAGATTACCACCTCTTCAATATGGAGATAGGGACTTATAAGAATGGAGTTGAAAGGGGGCGGAAAACCTCGCCCTTCTAGGGGCGGGGATAGATAGCCCCCCTTTGAACCCCTTCTCCATAAGAAGAAGGAGTTGTTTCACGCCGTTCCTTCTCATTTACCGCGTGGAAGGGTTGTCCCTAGGCCTAGCTTCCGGGGCCGAGGTGCCTGATATCCCTATAGGTTTAGATGTTCACTCCCACAGGCTAGAGATCCCCAGCTCTCGTGCGATATGGGACCTCCTTGCTCCTGACCTGCCGGACTCACACGCTCAATTGTACACGAAGTACGGTTACACTTCCCTAAAGGAAGCGTAGATTCTCGTTTAGAACGACCCTACGACACTCCATCTAGACCGCCTAGCAGGCGACGCTATGGAACTAATTAGTCGACTTCCTAGGAAAAGTCGGCCTTGAGCGGTCAGTGGTTGGACCCATACAGACTAGGAAGGAGTCACCGGCCTTCGTTTTCTAAGGTTGGTTACAACCTGAGGTGGGAGACGACCAAGAGAGGTGAACGAAGGAAAGGTAGTGGAGGTCAAAGGATCGGTCTCTCCCCTAACAGAGATGAGCAACGGCCTTCAGGAAACCTATAGCCCGGGGAATCGTCGCGGAGGTTAAGAGGCTCGGAGGTTGGGGTTAGAGTGAAAAGTCAAAGAACCAGATGACGGTAGACGATCCATCCCAGCTGGGCCATCCTGACGTACTTCTCCAAAAGTCTTTTGTCGTTTGTCCTCCAGGCCTCTAAGGCTCCCCTGTTGGAGAAGTAGAGGAACTCCTCGAGACTCCCCGAACCGTTCAAAACGTCGTATAAGGCGTTCGACACTCTTATGGAGAAGGCCCTCGTCTTGCTCTCCAGACTCATGGCGTCCAGAACAACCTCCTCTAGGAGGTCTCCCGCCTCACTCAACACGCTCCTGTTCTTCAACACTCTATCCAGCCCAATGAGCCACCCTCCAGCAATGGAGGCTGGGCTCATCCCTCCCGCGTCGTGGACTGCGTACATCATCAGCTGTTCCACCGCGACTCCCCTCCTGACAAGCTTAGAGGCGAGCCATAGAGTGAACGCGGTGACCGGAGCTATCCCGGGGATCTTCTCCACGTCCTTCAGGAACTCGGGTAGGACTCCGTAACGAGAGTCCACGTCCAAAGGGAAGAGGTGGACCCCCACAGAATCCCTCCCAATCCTGGCTTTCCCCAATCTACTTAGCACCCACCCCGCCATGGAGACGACGGCGTAGTTGGCGTTAACCTTTATCTTCTCTTTTCTAGAACCCTTGTACCCTGGCACCCTAGAGTACTCGTAGAGCTCGGGCTTCATGAACGATAGCGCGCTCACCTCGCATTCGTCTCGAGTGTCCCCATACTTCCTCAGGACCTCGGACAGAGTGAAGGCAGTTACATTGAGGCACTTGAGCAGTTCCTGGAAGGGTTTCTTATCGTTCCCGCTCATGGGGAGTAACATAACCGGCCTATTAGGGGAGGATTCCCTGACCTCGGCGAGCTCTGCCCCCAGTTTTATCACGTTAAGGAGTTCTTCCTTCTTCACGTCGACTCCACTCTCTACTCTCCTGGCCCCTTTGGCCATTGACCCCACCGTCCTGACGTAGTTGTCGGCGAAAATGCCCGCGAACTCAACTATCGTTTACCACCACCTCCATCAATCTCCTCACGAACCTCCTCTTCAGGACCGAAGTCTCGTCTCTTTCCCTGGCTACGCTGCTATCCAAGTTGTCTCCTATCATCAATGGAGCCAAGAAAAGAACGTAGAGCTTTCCCTCACTCCTCGTGGAGAGCCCGCGGAGCCACTGCACCATGTCCTGAACGTCGGCGATTGTGTAATCCCCTGCCCTCATGTGACCGACGTCGAATCCCCTGTTCGACAATTCTTGGAGAAGTGTGTTGCCGTACTTGGACAGCTTGAGTTTGTCTCTCAGCGTCGCCAACTGCGCGTCGTTCAGAGTGTGAAGCCCCCTCATGGCGTTGAGGTGGTTAATGACTGTCATCACGGCCCAGAACTTCCTTATGCCCCGGAGCTCTTCACCCGCCACTTTGACCTGGTTCCTGTAGAGGAAGACAGCGCTGACGATTTCGTGCAACTTGAAGGAGCTCCTCTGAGAACCACATCCGTCATCGAACTGAGACTGAAAACCCTCTCCTGCTTTCCCCACGTCGTGAAGGACAGTCAGGATAGCGGTGAGTTCGTGTGTCCACCACTTGTCGACCGGCGCCTCGATTCCCTGTGTTAGTCTGTTCACCCTGTTGGCCACTACTGAGAAATAGCTCAAGTCGAAGGCCCTATCCATCCAATTCACCGATCCGATCGAGTGTTCGACGAGTCCCTGTCCAGCGAAGGCACACGGCCTCAAAGGATCGCCCCGACCTCCGAGTCGTACTCCACGACGATGCCGTCTATTCCCTTCCTCATGAACTCTAGGGAGAGACACTCGTCTCCCTTGACCATCTTCCTAACTTCGACTTCTCTTCCTTCCATCACTCCGTGGTTTCCCCCAGCTATGAGCTTGTAAGCCTCCCGGTCGGAGAGCGGAACTCCACACTCCGGAGAGTAACATCCACGTGGGAATCCCATTACCGTCGATACCTCTCTAACCATGCTGCACATGTAAGTCATCAATCTTGAGGCGTCACTCGACGAAGTAAGCACGTTAGCGTCAAGTAATTCAAGGGAGTACCGAAGGGTCTCTCGAATCTTTGGGGTGCTCGCTTCGGTGGCTAGGAGGCCCTCATCTAGCCTCCCTCCATCCCTTAACACGCGCGTCGCTGCCTCCACGTCTTCCCTGTTGTAAACCCCTCCCCTGTAGGGGAAGACGAACACCTCGCCCTGCCCGCCGTAACGCGCGACCCTACCTGCCCTCTGAATCAGGGCAGAGGCCGGGGCGGCCTCCGTGACCAGGACGTCGAAGCTTCTATCCAAACCTGCCTCTATAACTTGGGTCGAGATCACGAGTTCACCACCGTCGATTCGACTGAGCCTCTCGGCTCTATCCCTCCCGTTAAGCTTTCCGTGCAGTAGTAGAGGTGAGACCCCTCTCTCCCTGAACTTCCTGTAGGTGTAGATGGCATCCCTCCTGGTGTTGAAGACGAACAGGACCTTCTTTCCCGGTGGAGGGACATAGAACGAGGGATCCTCAATGAAGTGGACGGACAGTTCCCTCCTCACATTGAAGTCTGTTGCCCTCACCTCCTTAAGTTCCACGTATTCACTCAGCAACCTTTTCAGGAAACAAGGCATAGTCGCTGTCATCACGACTACTGGCACTCCAGCGTCGGCCAGGGCCCTGAGGGAGGCGATCGCCGCAGTGAGAGGCCTCCCGTCCTCCGAGAAGAGGTGGAACTCGTCGAACAGGACCACCGAACTATATATCATGGCCCTCGGAAGCTCGAAGTGCGATCCTCCACCTCTCGCTACCTTACCCAACTCGGCCACGGGGAGCTTGAATAGGTTCATGACGAAGGTATCCAAGGTTGTGACGTTAACTTTCCTAAGGAAGTACGGAGAGTCGTTGAAGTCAGTGTCTTGAGCTGCCACTTCCCTCTTGTCGATTCCGAGCTTCTCAGAGTCCCTTCTCAACTTTAAGTAGAGGTCCTGAACCACGCTCCTGAGCGGGAGTACATGTATCACTCTGGCGAAGAGCTCGTTACCATTGACGGCCGCCAAGGATAGGGCCTCAGTAAGCGTCGTCTTCCCGTATCCTGTGGGTGCAAACAAGAGAACGGACTTACCTCCCTCTAGGGCCCTGACGGTCTCCTCTAGGGCTCTCCTGGGCTCGTATTTGAGCCTCCTAAGCGCCTCGTCGTAGGCCTCAACCAAGGACCACGACATCGCCGTTGGCCTCGTAGGCCTCCCTCGCCCTAACCTGGACTTCCACCGACTCGAGGGGAAAAGGCCTGAGGGGGATGAGGTAGTTCACGTCCTTCCCCTCCTCCCCCCACACTACCCCGCCTTCCCAGAAGGTGACCTGCCGCAGAAAAGGCGACTCCTCGTGAGCTAGGTAAGAGGGGAAGTAGAACTTTGTCGTCACTTCCCCCTCTACTCTAGAGGCTTCGCCCAGTTCGACGTCTTCGACGCTGACCAATCCCTCCTTTGAACCGACTCTAACCAAGGACCAACTGAGCTTCTCTAATTGCCCTGTGGAGAGCTGAGAGGAGAGGTACACCACCACCAGTTCTCCAGAGGAGTAAACTTTTCCCGTGGGAACTATCCCGAAGGTGTATTCTCGCTTTGATCTCCTCTCAGGCTTCTGGAAGTAGGATACGACATTCCTGACCACGTCCTCGATGTAGACACCGTACGTACCGTCGCCGAACCTGGCCGCTCCGTAGACTTTCCCATGGAGCTCGGATGCCGGGCTCCCCTTCCCGTCCGGAGTGTAGTCCTTCCCTCTCCACAGGCCGTAAGAGAGGGCGCCCACCAAAGTGGTAGGAGGAGGGAGGGGGAAGGCCGCCTTTGCCTTGGAGGCTCGCGGTACGGCCACTGAAAACCCCCAGTGAAGCTTCAACCTCACTTTCGAGTAGTTTACCTTATCGGAAAGCGACACCATCATTTCAGGAGCATCTCCACCAGTTCCTCCTGGTTTACCACCTCCGTTCCCTTCTTCTTCAAGCCCTCTCTATCTATCACGTACACCTGCTTTGTCTTGCCTCCTAGTATTGCGGCCGCCTTCTCCACCCTCTCAGCGGTCCTGACTACGTAGTCGTCGCTGTGCCCAGGTTCAGGAACGAAAGGGAAATCGGTCCTCACCACCACTGCGGACTTCAGCTCTGCTGATGGAAGAAACCTAGACCTCTTACCTCCGAAGTCACCCGACAGGATGTTGTAGAGTGCCTTCAACGCAACCTCCCTTCTCTTCTCGGACTGTCCCTCCAACTCCTCCTCTCTCTTCACCTTTTGGCCTGGAGAAGAGGGAACAGCAACATTCTCATCATCAAGCAAGAAGGAGAGGGTGTACAGAGCCGAGGCGATCTCCACGTTATATATGGCCTGCTTTTCCTTTGGGCTGGTTACTGCGTACCTCACGTGGAACTGGGCCTCCAGCTGAGCTGGCACTTCGTCTCCCTGAAGTACAGGTATCATGTAACCTATCGAGATCCTTGAAGACCTCCTGACGGGCCTGGACCCTGCGTAGAGGAACCCTCCCACATCGGCCACCACGTCCTTCAACATGACGTCGACCTCAAACCTCCTCATGTCTCCCTCGTCCTTGGGCGGAGTCACATCCTCTGCTTTGACGAAGTCGTCGTCGGCGAACTTAGTGAGCTCACCCTCCCTGGTCTTTTTGGACACTGGCAGACTCTCCTTCACGGCCAACTCGGCCAAAAACGTCTGGTAAGCGTGAGCCAAGGCCTCCCCGGACACGGTTGGGACGTACCTTACAACGTACCCGCTAGAGGACCTCAGGACGACAGGCGCCGTCCTGTGTCTGGTCAGGTTACCCACAGACTCGACACCGTTGAGTGACTCCACGTTGACCAAGAACCTCACTGTTCCCCCTATCACTGCGCTCCCCCCAGCTTAGCTCTGTTCACCGCTGCCATGGCCAGGGCACCGACCTTCCTTGCCACGTATATGTTCTTCTCCAGTTCCCTCGTGAAGTCCTCCACGTCGCCAGGGGAGGGGAGGGTTCCGTACAGAGTGTACGTCCTGTCCACGGTCCTAACAGTTACAACCACGTAGTCGGCTTGGCCTGAGGAACTCCTCTGTGCTACTACCTCTCCCCTGTCTATACCCACCGAGACGATCCTCTGCGCGTCGTTCAACACTTTGGCCACCGCCTCCTTGGACAGGGCATTGGCCATCCTGTCCACCACGCCAGGTGAGCCGGAGTAGAGAACGGCTGCCGCCAACATTGTGGATATCCTCTTTAGCCACGCTTGCTCGACGGACAATACACCCATCTTCTATAACTTAGTACTTTGGTATATAATCTTTGAGGTGGTAAGGATCTGAAAAGCATTTCATTTTTCTGAAATAGCAAGGTAGACTTCTCCCTTCAATGTGAGAGAGAGCTTATCTCCCTCCCTCCAGAGGAGGCGAGCCTCCTCCATCCTCTTGAGCCTCCTCCACGCTGTAGTGACGGAGAGCCTAGTCCTGTTGGCGACCTCAGTTACACTGAGTCCCTGTCTGACTAACCTGAGGAGCTCTAGTGTCTTGGGGTCCATGTCCGTAGGCAGGAGGTCCGTGGTCCTCCAGGTAGTGAAGCCCGAGAAGTCCTCTGCCTCCACCTCAACCTCCGCGTCCAAGTTGAGGAGGAGGAAGGCCGCCAAGACCTCCAGTCCCACTATCCTCATACCGGAGGAAAGGTTCACCACGAACTCGGAGTGGCTGGATCGTCTCACCCACTTGGCGACCTTGGCCACGGACGAGACGAAATCCAACTGGTCCAACTCCATCACAGAAATGGGTACAGAGGCCTCCTCTAAGAGGGACTTGAGGGCGTTAAGTGCCCTGTCGCTCCTGGGATCAGCCCTGGAAGGTCTAACCGCGAGAACTTCGGTGACCTGTGTCCTCCCCCTCCTGAGGAAGCTCCTCACTGCGAACTTCTCGTCGAACCCCACAACCGTGACTAGGAGAGCCACATTAACTCCTCCCCACCCCCTATTTAATCGCTTCGCTCCCTGGCGAGGTCTCTTTCACCTTAGCGAAAATAGTTGAGGCTTTTTCCAGGATAGCAGCTGGCCCCTACGTATTCTAGCCTTATTTCTAGTAAAGAAATGGTATAAAGAGGCTACTATTAGTTTCACTATTTCACGAAGATTTCTCGGTAAGGAGATCTAAGGCCACGGACGAGGATATGACGATTCCGAAACTGGCAACAGGAGCATC
This sequence comes from Sulfodiicoccus acidiphilus, assembly GCF_003967175.1. Lineage (NCBI taxonomy): Archaea > Thermoproteati > Thermoproteota > Thermoprotei > Sulfolobales > Sulfolobaceae > Sulfodiicoccus > Sulfodiicoccus acidiphilus. Next base: position 1,929,674 of record NZ_AP018553.1, read on the forward strand.
CGTCGCGGTCATGTCACTCCAACTCCTCCCGTGTTAAAGGGAGGCTAAGTTAGGCCAGAGTGAACACTTGCCTCACCCCGTGAGTCGAGGTTTATCATTTGTCCCTATACCATCCTTTCGCTCGTTTCAAGTTCGATCGCGATCGAGTGTAGGGACTTAAGCCCTCACTAACCGGCTTCACGGCCGATGAGTCGAGGGACTCTTCAGAGGTCAACGTCCTAGAGCTCGCGTCTCGACCGTCGCTCCTATCCTTCCGGGCGTAGCCCACGTCGATGTGGAAGTTCGACTTTCGTCTACGAAAGTTGGACGTAATTCAGTACGAAAGGACTTCTGTTAAAGCGAAAAAGGATTCAGTCCCAAAAGGGGACCTTTCATCTACCCCCTTGGTTACACGATAGAGTGACGGCCATACTGATCTCCTACTCGGAAAATCTCTGTACTGAAGGTGCCACTCTTCCTTACGTTCTGATTAGAAGCGTCTATAGAACTAATTTAACCTTACAATGGGTTGAGGGGACGGAAGTCCCCTTCCGTGAGGACTGATACCCCCTCATAGAAACGTTTTCGTAATGAGACTCCAACGTCTTCTAGACTTCGGCAGTAAGAGCTGGGTCGCACCCTAGGGGCTGGGGGAACTTAAACCTGTTCATAGGAAACCCTCCGGGACCTCTCTTCCACGCTGTTCACGGAACCTCCGCTACGTAAGGAGATCGAGGTTCCTCCGAGGTGCGGAACTCACCGCGAGGACGCCCCGTCCGTGAGGGCGGGGTAGTTCACGACTCTACCATTCTTCTCCAAGAGGTCTGGGGATCTTCGTTCTTATGCTAGGTGAAAGGCCTTATCTGAACCTCCTTGACTCCACCTTGAGGTCAGAGAGGTTATTCTCTGTGTTGGGCTTCACGTCAGCCTGGATCTCCCTCATTTGACCCTCCCTTCCGAGAGTGAGCCTCATTGAACCTCTCACCACCGATACATACCCGTTGGTGATCGAGATCACTTTCCCTACGGAAACCTTGGAGGCGTCGTTTCCCCACAGGCTCATGAGTATGGAGCCGGTCTCGTCGGCCACGAGTACGTCCGTGACCTGCCTAGAGTTCCCGTCCATCCCAACCACGGTCCTAGGTTGTCCTACATTAATTACCTTCACAGTTACGTCTGCCCTCCTTCTGGGGGCCAGTTCCTTTACTTTCAAGTTCTCCAAGTATAGTGGACTTGTGACATATTAAGCTCGCGTTAAGTCGACATTCAACACGACGCATGAATAGATGACGAGTACCTCGGTACGGGTGGTTTATCTCGTCAAGGGAGTTCTCCGACCTACACCTGAGCTTCCACGTCCCTAGGAAATGGATCGATTGATCCTAGACTCGATCGGGGTAATGAAAGACTGTGTGTACGTGGCATGTGGGAACGCGAGTTTCAACGAGTACGTTGAGGTGATCCTTGGGAAGGTGGGCGAACTGAACTTCGAGGAGGGACACTGGGAGTTGCACAGATTAGCGATGGGATTAGTGGTAAAATGGTTAACTTGCCGGTGGGAGCTACAGCCGAGGGAGCGAAGAAAGCGGCATCAATTGTGAGTTCTATCTACACAATTCTCCTAACCTACTGTAATAACGTCTCCCTTCGACCGAACTCGTACATCGATCGCACCAACGTTTTTATTGGAGGTAGACCCACTGGAGGTCATGGAAGCAGACTACCTTATCGTGGGGGGAGGCCCCTCCGGATTCAGTGCAGTTAGGGAGCTCAGGGAGGTCGATCCCAAGGGAAGCGTAGTCCTCGTGACCAACGAGAAGTACCTCCCATACGACAGGCCGCCCCTCTCCAAGGACTACCTCAGGGGAGAGACGAGTAGGGAGGCCCTATTCTACGAAGGGGAGGAGTTCTACAGGAGGAACAACGTCTTAGTCCTTCTAGGGAGGAAGGTGGAGAGGCTAAACCTCAGGGACAGGGAGGCCGTCCTAGATGACGGCGAGGTGAGGTTCGGGAAAGCGTTACTGGCCACTGGAGGATCTCCTAGGAGGGTGCGAATAGAAGGCGACGACAGGAAGGGAATATACCTTTATAGGACGCTAGACGACGTTGATGCGGTCAGGGCAGAGGCAGCTCCGGGCAGGAGGCCTCTCATAATTGGGGGTGGGTTCATAGGGATGGAGGTGGCGGCGTCCCTCACTCTGATGGGGCTGAGGCCAACGGTAGTGGAGGTGAAGCCCTATATCTGGAACACCTTCGTGGACGAGAAGGTCGCCTCCGTCCTACAGGAGTACTTCGAGTCAAGGGGAGTCAAGTTCTTGGTGAACGAGTCCGTGAGGGAACTGAGGGGAGGGGAAAGGGTTGAAAGAGCGATAACGTCCAGTGGCAGGGAAGTGGAGGCGGACTTCGTTGTAATGGCTGTAGGAATATCCCCTAACGTCGAGTTGGCTCAGAGCAGTGGTCTCCAAGTGGAGAACGGGATCGTGACGGACAAGTTCCTACGGACTTCGCACCACGATGTGTTCGCCTCGGGGGACGTGGCCAACTTCCTAGACGCCCAAGGGAAGAGGAGGAGAATAGAGCACTGGAACAACGCAGACTACACGGGGAAACTGTCCGCCAGAAACATGGCTGGGAGGGAGGAACCCTACGACTACCTCTCCACCGTGTGGTCCGACATATTCGACCTTCACATAGAGGCGGCGGGGGAGACAGGAGATTACGATGAGTACGTAGTCAGGGGAAAGTTGGGAGGCGAGTCCTTCAGCGTCATATACGTGAAGGGGGGACTGGTTACGGGTTACTTAGCCGTGAACAGGAGGGAAGAGGAGCTTGAGGCACTCAACAGGCTCATCAAGGAAAGGGTTGACGTCACCGGGAGGACTAAGCTCCTAGGAGAAGAAGGGACAGACCTAAAGAGCCTATGAGAGTTGGAGATTAAACCTTGATCTGTCGTCTAAAGGCTGTGGACTACTCCGTGCTCAACTCGAGGCCGGTCTTAGACTACGACGTCTCCAGAGGCAGGGTGGCCCTGATCCTTTGGGAGGACGAACCTAATGCGTACGTCCAGGGCAGGAAGGTGGAGGTGAGGGAACCAGAGCAGGTGCGCTGGGTTGGAGACAACCTCGCGTTGGTGGCTGACTCCGGGGGATCGGAGAAGAGGTCGATATACCTCTACGACGGTTCTCTCCACGAGCTTCTAGCCGACGGGAACGATAACGTGGACCCGACGTTCGTGCGGGAGGACAGGTTCCTGTTCATTTCCAACCGTGACGGGAGGACGACACACCTCTACCTTTACGACGGAGGGGAAGTGACGAGACTCAGCGAGGGGAGCTACCGGTGTCAGACCCGTGTCTCTCTCCCTCAGGGAGGTACGTTGTCTACTCGCAGGGAGTTTACGACAACGACCTCTTCCTCCTCGACCTCTCCTCTTGGGAGAGGCGCAGACTTTCCTTCCGAGGGGCGGAGGACGTCCCTGCGTCGTCGCAATGCTTTCGAGGCGATTCGATACTCTTCCTGAGCAATGTCAGCGACACTTCGGAGATTGGGACGTGGGACTTCAGCTCCGGGGAGGTGGAATGGCTTAAGACAGCTCGAGGGGAGAAGTTAGAGGCGGTGCCGTACGGGGAGGGGATAGCCTACACAGTGAACGAGGGGGAGACGTGTCTCTGGTAGTGAAGGAAAGGAAGATCTCACCTGGTGTGGTAGTACACCTCAAGGTGGACGAAGGGCTCTACTTCCTGAGGTCGGACAGCTCCAGGGACTTCGACCTCTACGTCTACGACGGAGAGGTGAAGAGGTTGACGGACTCCATGGCGGGAGTGACGGAGGAGTTCGTTGAGCCCAGGAAGGTGACCTACACCTCCGATGGGCTAGAAATTGATGCCCTACTATATTCGAGGGGAGGAGAAGAGAGAGGGGTCCTGTACCTCCACGGTGGTCCAGATTGGGAGTGTCTCAACCTGTTCTCTCCAGAGGTGCAGCTCCTCGTCTCCAGAGGGTTCAAAGTGGTATGTCCCAACTACAGAGGGTCGACGGGGAGGGGGAGGAAGTTCAACCACCTAAACGACGGCGACCTAGGAGGAGGGGACCTGAGGGACGCGTTGAGGGCAGCGGAACTGTTGGGCGAGAGGGTGGCTGTGACGGGGGCGAGTTACGGAGGTTACCTCACAATGATGGCAGTCACCAAGCACCCAGAAAGGTGGTGCGCGGCCGCGGCCGTGGTCCCCTTCGTGAACTGGTTCACGGAGAAGGAGCTGGAGAGGGAAGTCCTGAAGCAATACGATGAGGTTAAGATGGGGAACGACGAAGCCCTTCTCAGGGACAGGTCCCCAATATTCTTCGTGGACAGGATCAGGGTTCCACTCCTCTTGCTGGCTGGAGAGAACGATCCTAGGTGCCCCGCGGAAGAGACGATGCAGGTAGTGAGGAAACTCGAGGAGTTAGGGAGGAGGGTGGAGTACAAAGTGTACAAAGGTGAGGGACACGGGTTCTCCAAAAAGGAGAATTACGTGGATTCGGTGAAGAGGGTGGTGGAGTTCCTGGACGAGAACTGCAGAGCGATGAACGAGTGAAAGACCTCCAAGGGCCAGGGCTGGTTCACGCTACGAAAGTAGAGTACCGACGATCGAAGTAGAGAAGTTGAATGAAACCGAAAGGACTTTCCAGGAAGGTAAGGGTTCAATCCGTCCCCGCCGTGAAAGGCGAGGCTTTCCGCCTCCTCAACCCCCTTCTCTGTGACTTCCTATGAAGGGCGACGGTCAGACGGAGGCCCTTCGTACTCTTAACAACTGTCAAGTTGGACTCAAGCGATCCGTTAGTTTATGACTTCTGGGGGTTTATCTGAGTTCAGGGGGTGAAGTTGTTATCCGAAGAGAGGCCGAAGGAGAGAAGAGAGGAACTATTCGATAGGGTCAATGAAGAGAAACGTGAATAAACCTCTCATCCTGTTGACTGGAGTGAGGAGGATAGGGAAAACTTCGGTTATGCAGGTCGCACTGAACGAAGTCGATCGGAACACATCCTCATCGTAGGAGTTACGAAGGGGCCGTGTCACTCGGTTCAATGAAAGGTTGTTCGAATCGGTAGGCATGGAATTAAGCTTCTACAAAACTTTAATATTAATACTATAAGAAAAGTTTTTATTAATTGGAATTATTTTTCATTTACTTGAGACTCAGTGCACTCCTATTCCAAGTCACCACCTTCCTCATGGCTCTGTAGCGGCCCCTCCTAGTGTAATTTTCATCGCGGATTCGAAGCTAGTCTGGGTTAGGTAGGGAGGGTTTTCCAGACATACTGCTCGAAGAGAGTCGAAGATCCCCTGTGGACCTTTCGCCGAACACCCATTGATTCATAGAGACGAATAAAGCTCATGCTCATCCAACCGGTTCCTTTGAACTCTCTATCTGGCTGGGGAGGGTATAGGGTCCCTGAAAACGATTTTCTAATAGGGGACGGCTGAGTCTGTTCTAGGAGAGTCAGGTTTACCTCAAAAGCTCACCTTCTCATGATCGGCCCCTTCCTAACTGTGAACCAAAACGCCAAGGTTAATAGGGCCGCCAGCTGGGCTAAACCCGCTATCTTAATATAGAGAAATTCGTTTCCTACCGTCAGGAGCAACCCTAGGAGGCCAGCGAAGCCGTACCCTGAGTCCCTGAGGAGCCTGTACACACCTAGGGACGTTCCCCTGCCGTCAGGCGGAGAATAGTCGTCCACTGCCGCTATCAAAGTGGGATAGACGAGAGCCATTCCAAGACCACATAAGACGGAAGAAAGAAAGTAATTCAAGGTGAAAAGGGCCAAACCAATAGCCATCACCGGGAACCCAGTTAGGATGAGGACCTTCCTTCCCCACACGTCGCTTAGGTGTCCCACGACTGGTTGCAACAACGTCCACACTCCAACGTAGGTTCCCACTACGTAGCTAATTACCACGGGACTAACACCCCTCAAGGAAAGGAATACTGGGACTGCTACCCAGAAGAAGGCGTCCACGAATTTCTCCAACAGTCCACCAAACCCCAGTACTACAGCGGGTTCGAGCACTGTCCTTCCTTTCCTTGCCGTAGGCCTGGTCTCCCTTGTCCCAAATAGGGAGAGTAGAAACGAGGTTAGCGCGATTCCTCCCATCACGAAATATGGAGAGAGGTGAAATGAAAGGAAATACCCCGCTATTAGACTGCCTACTGTCACTCCTGCGTATCCCGACGCTTCGTTCACACCTGCCGCCATTCCGGTCCTACCTTTCGATATGTCTATCTGGGAAGTTATGGTGGTGGTCCAGGTCATGGCCTGGTTGATCGCGACCAGAACAGTCAGGAACGCAATTAAAAGCAGGGAGTGGGTAAGCAGTGCGACTATAGGTAGAGGGGTAGCAACTAACCATCCCAGTGTCAGAACCTTCTTCCTGCCCATAACGTCGCTGAGGAACCCAGACGCGAAGTTCATCGCCCCCTTTCCGAAACCGAAGATAACTAGGGAGAGTTCTACCAGCTCAAACACATGTGTTGACGCCAACGGATATACCAATCTGAACTCACCTAGATACACCCCTGTGAAGAATACCAATACGGTGAATAGGAGGAACTGGACTCTCATTGACTCGACTACATTTTAACTCTTAAACTAGTTATTCCCTATGAGTGGTGAAATCCAAGGAAAGCTCCAGGATTTGGGTTTCTCACGTTATGAAGCGTTGGTGTACACTGCGACAGTCGACCTGTGCGTGGCGACCATGAAGCAACTCTCGGACAAGTCTGGAGTTCCATATCAGAAAGTCTACGACGTCGCGGCTAGGCTTGTAAACAAGGGTTTCTTGGAGTTCGTGGAAGGCAGGCCGAAGAAGGTTAAGCTAGTGGATCCGGAGGTGAGTTTCGAGAGGTTCAAGCAGGACATCCTGGGTATCATAGAGGAGATCAAGGAGGATGTCAAGAGGAGATCGGAAGGATCGAGAACCAGGAGATCTACCCACGTAGAGGGAAGGAAGCAGGTGATCGCGTTCGTGAAGGAGTTAGTGGAACAAGCGAAGGAGCTGAGGGTGGTCTATCCAGGAATTCCCTCATGGTTGATCGGTATACTGAGGAAGTTTAGTGGTAAGCTATATCTGGTCGTGAAAGATGAGGATGGAGGGAAACTTTCTGGTATTAGGGGAGAAATCAAGTTCAGAAACGAGGTCAAATCTAAATATCTAATAATAGACGAGAGTTTCTCCGTTATTTTCACAGGGGAAGATTACATAACTGTGGAGAGCTGTGAGGGTTGCATGATTCACTCGACAGAACACTTTCAGCTACTCTGGAGTAAATTAACCACTGATGGTGAAGAGCCTTTATTACTGTTAAAAGAGAGGAAAAGTTGATAAAAGATGATATTCAGGCAGTTAATCTCAAGGCAGGGAGGATGTGTAACATACGTGTTCGGTTGTACGCAAGCTGGAGAGCTCTTCATCGTCGATCCAAAAGCCTCGGAGGTGGAGGAAATCCTGAAGCTTGCGGAATCTTTGAGGATGAAAGTGAGATATGTAATTGACACCCACACCCACGCGGATCACCTCTCCGGAAAGAGGAGACTCGCCGAGCTCACGGGGGCCTCGATTTATCTTCATGAGTCCACGAAGGTCAAGTTTCCAGTAGAGAGGGTTAAGGACGGAGAGGAGCTTAAGTCTGGAAACGTTAAGATAAGGTTCGTCCATACGCCTGGCCACACCCCAGACAGTCTCTCACTCCTCGTGACGGACTACAGGAGGGGAGAGGAACCCTGGATGGTAATGACGGGTGACACACTTTTCGTTGGAGGGGTGGGGAGAGTCGACATTGGAGGAGAAGACTCGGCAGAACTCCTCTTCTACAGCCTTAAGAAACTTAAGGAACTACCAGACTACGTAGAGGTTTATCCAGCTCACACATCCGGATCCGTGTGTGGAATCGGCATAAGCGGAAAGCCAGAGTCGACTATAGGATTTGAGAAGAAATTCAACACCGCATTTAGGACGGAAAATAAGGAAGAGTTCATAGAGTCGCAACGGATCCAGGTGGTTAGACCGAAGGAGTTCGACTATTACATTAACGCCAACCTAGAATCTTGAAATTGACTCCGAATGGTTAAAGGGACAGATCCTGGGGGACGATATACCTGACGCGTTTGATCCTAAAATCTGGCGGCCACAGACCTCGGCCGCTGGAGTTGGCTACCCATCTCACGATAGGGAGCTTCAGGGTGGGCTAGAGGTCTTAGCTATCGCATAGTAGAGTGCCCTGAGGTACCCAATGCTATATATCCTTCCGAGGTAGGAGTACCCGGGAGCCATCTCCACGTCTCCCTCTAAGGTGGGAGTGTGGTCCACCCTCACTATACCCTTGTAATCGACGTCCGAGTAAGCCTTCATCACCTCTACCAGGTTGGTCTTTCCCCTCCCTATCATGGTCTCGGTGAAGTGGTACCTATCCCCCACGACGTCCCTGAAGTGGACGAAGAACACCCTCCTCCCGAAGTGTCTCACAGCTGCGGGTAGGTCGTCAGTCATGAGGGTGAAGTTGCCCTGACAGAGGGTGATCCCGTTGTATTGGCTCCTCACTAGTCCGAGGAGTTTATCGTAAGACTCTAGGGAGTTCATTATCCTGGCGACTCCCCTGTACTCCGGGATAGGTGGGTCGTCTGGGTGCATGGCCAACTGTATACCATACCTCTCCGCTATGGGGACGACGTACTCCAGGAAGTCCTTAAGTGTCCTCCAGAGAGTCGAGGCGTCCACCTTGCCCATCTTAGGCGGGGGGGCGTCCTCAACGTCCTTCGCGTCGAAGGCCGTAACGAACTCCCCATTTGGCCCTCTCACGTGCGTCCTGGTTCTAGACCAGCCAAGCCCGGCCATCCAATTGTAGCACCAGAGCTTTACCCCCAGCTTCCCCATGTTCTCCAACATCCTGGCCACTGCGTCCAATTGTTGTTCCTTGAGTCCAGGAATCCCGTACCTTATGCCGTCCATTGGAGGGTTGTCCTCTATGGCGACCAACTGGAGGCCGTTGTCGGCCAACATGTTCCTATACTTGGAGAGAGGCCCGTAGTCCCACGGGTCCTCCTCTGGGTTCTGTCTCCAATCGTTGAACGTCCTCGGTAGGACTCCAACAGCCTTATCCACACCTATCTGCCTTAATATCCTCCAGAATGGGGAGGGCCTTGGCTCTAGGATTATCTCAGCCACGTTGAGTTCCATCACGTCAGTCACCAGTTCCGTGCTTCTTCCGTGGGACCGGACGAACGACTTGTCCACGGCTTAACTAACCTGGGTGGGTAAACTCCGTTAGAGAGGTACGCTCGAGGGGAAATCGTGTCCCTCAACTTGAACAATTCAGACGGGTTCACACTAGGTGGTGTTCAACCTAAGTAATAAGACGTGGAGGTCCTCCTGTGGTGAACGGGCTGGTGGATGACTGTGATGTAGCTCACGGAGATCTGGAAATCGACCTTCATCGCCCGTTTGGCGTCGAAATTGTTGAGATAGAGTTTATTTCCACTAGGTACGGGTAGAAACTGTGAGATTAGTTTCGGTACTCCTCATAGTTGCAATTGCAGCTGCCTCCCTAGCGGTTCTAATAAGTCAGGACCTACTGAACCGAGGGGAGAATACATCGTCTAGATATCCCTCCCTGGACAACGTCACCTCGACTCCCAAAGAGGGGATTTACATCGTTAACTCCACCGTGTACTTGGTGTTCTGGGGGAAGTTCGTTGAGATCAGGTTCGATAACGAGACGTTCATGCACGGAGGGCCACTGATGGCCGGCTTCGACGGTATCTACTTAATAGAGAACTCCACCTCCCTGAACTTCGGGGAGGTATCGATCTACAACGGAACTTGGTACGACATATCGCTCCCAGTCTTCCACAGAGCACCTGGAGGGATACCGCGAAGTTTCCTCTACCCTGAGGGCTCACTGATCCCGCTCTGAAGGGACTTAGTAGCACCGTGTGTTTACGAGCTCGCAGTTACCATCATCTATTTAAATGAGGGTTGCCCATTGTGGAAGACTCTCTCCCCTCAATCTCCGTTTAGGTTAAGCGAGCGTCACTTCCCTAGGCGAGGGGTGGTACCCCTACGCTCCGACCGTGGACTCAACGGAGGCCATTTCTAGGGGTGCGGGAACCACCCTAAGTGGGACCCTCAGCCTAGCGAGGTGTGCGACGAAGAGGGAGGCTGCTCCTTTCGGGGCGGGGTAGCTCGCGTTGTTGAGAATCCTGCGGAGTATCAGGATTCCGATGGAAAAAAGGAATGGGAAAAAAGGAATGCCTTTGTTTGATCCTTTCTCAATTATTACCCTTGAGTAAATCGGCAACTAACAACAACGATGGTAGTGACGAGAGGAAAACCAGAGTGTAAAAGTTCAGTAAGAAGTCTCCAGTGGTGGACTGGCTCGGATCAGACGCCCACGGAGGTAGGTAGTTTCCGAGGGGGTGTCCAGGCATACCTATGTAACCAAGTCCTAAGGAAGCCGCAGTTAGCCACTCTGACCTCTCCGTCCCCATGCTGGTATTCAAAGTGTGCATCCAAGTCGCAAGTGCTGCTGGTCCCACTTCCGCCAACTCCAGGAGCGCCCCGTCCAATGTGGACGAGACGTCTGGGAAGAGCCCAGCACTAGAGCCTGGAGAGACCGTGAAGTTGGCCGGATCGGCCGATACGTTGAGAAGGGCCTGGTAGTCGTACCACTGCGAAGGGGTGTTGTAGAAGTCCACCGTGTCGTTCTTGTAGAAGGTGACGGCTTTCCACCTGTTCCACACCTCCTGACCCTGCCAGGAGGCCCAGTACTTCACAAGGGTGAGTCCGGCGTTCTCCTCAGGTCCCTTGGGGACGGCAACTGAGTCCATGACTAGGTCGTAGTAGTACTTAGTCCCAGGGAAGGGCATGGTGAGGACGGAGACGTTGTTCCAACCGACGTACGGCTGCACTGCAGGATATGGAGTTATGTTGTCGAAGTCGAAGAGGTAAGCGTACTCCCAGTTGCCGTTAACAGCGAAGGCCACCTTTCCCTCACCTAACAGCGTTATGGCCTGGCCCTGTGTCAAGGTCTGCCAGCCTGGGTAACTGGCGTTCATGAATGTGAGGTAAATCTGATTAGTTTCATTCAATATCTGAACTACACTGGCGTTGTCCATGGGTAGTGTCCCGTAGTCCAGCTCGGTTACCATTCTAGGACCACCTAGGGATAGGAGAATGGCCTCGTAAAGCATGAACTGTTCGAAACCTCCCTCAGCTCCTCCCTCCACCCAGGCCGGAACTCCGTCCTTAGCGAGGGCCTCCGTGTCGTAGATTAGTGTGCTGAGGTTGTACGGGATGGGTAGTCCGTACTTCTCCAAGAGCGGCTTGCTGATGTACAGGGTGGCTCCTCTATGAACGTTGACAGGCATGGTGTACATGGTTCCGTTGTAGGCAGCGGCGTCGAGGACCTCAGGCACTGCGGTTTTGAAGAGTCCCATCTGCTCCACTATGGGGGTGAAATTGACGTAGGCCGTCTTCCCGTTAGGAGTTGCCTCAACGAACCCAAGCATCATTGGTCCTGTGAGGCTCTGGAAGGTGGCAGGAGGTTTACCGGCCTCGAGAAGGGCTATGATGGCGTACTTAGCGTTCACTCCACCTCCTCCCGGTATGACCTCCGGCTCTATTTTGTATTGAGGGTACGTCTCCTCGAAAGTCGGGATGAGGTGATCTAGCGCTACTTTTCCCGTCGTGGCCCACCAGGTGTAGAACACTAGGGGTGTAACGGAAGTGTTAGAGGGAGGAACGGTCGTGGTGACGTTGCTGGGAGTAGTGGTAGTCACGTGCCTGGAGCTTAAGGCTACGTAAGCTCCCACCGCCGCAACTACAACTATTACTACCACCACCACGGCGAGGACCGTAGTGCTCAACGCCTTCCTGCGAGTACTTCGATTCATTGAGTGACGTAGGGTATGACGGGCTTTAAACTCGAAGCTTAACCTATTAACTAAATGGAGGAGAGACCGGCGGAAATCCTCACGAACGTAACTTAACCAGTTAAGGTAAGTGATTTTAGTCTTCCTGAGCCGATGGTGGCGATGCAGAGGAGTAGTATCGTCCTGGTGGTGCCCACCTTCGTCTTCTCGGCCATCCTAATATACCTCGTGGGATGGAACGTGTACATATCGTTCACGAACTGGTCGTTCTTGAACCCCAGTTACTCCCTAGTCGGTTTCAACACCTTCTCGGAACTCTTCAAACAACAGTTCTTCGCCAACTCCCTGGTTCATTCGTTGGAGCTCTCGGTAGTCGTGGTGGCTGCGGGAAACGCATTGGGAATTTTGTTCGCTGGACTACTTTACTTTCTGAGGTCAAACGTCGCTAGGTCGGTCTACCTCTCCGTTCTCATCCTTCCGCTGGCCGTCTCTATGGCCGTGAACGGGATAGTGTGGCTCTGGCTCTACAACATAAACCTAGGGGTGGATTGGGTCCTAACTGCGATCGGCCTCCCAAGGTTCCCCTGGCTGGCGTCCACCTCCACAATGTTCCCCAGCCTCATGGTCGTGGCCATCTGGGCGTACGCTGGAATTCCAACGCTGTTTTACTTGGCGGGATACATGAACATAGACCGGTCAGTGGTGGAGGCGGCTAGGCTAGACGGTGCCTGGGGAGGGAAGATACTCTTCAGGATCCTCGTTCCCAACTCCCTCAACGCCTTCGTGGTCTCCACGGCCCTCCTCTTCCTCTTTTCCTTCAGGATATTCAGTCTGCCCTACATACTGGCGGGGGGCCCGACTAACGTTTTCCTCCAGACCTCAGTTGTCTACATGTATTACCTCGCCACCACAGAGTTCTTCGCCAGGTCCGCGGCCACCTCGACGGTGATAGTCGTCATTGCGACGGCCGTGATAATACCGTACGCCCTGTTCGCAATAAGGAGGTGGGTGAGGAAGTGAGCGTCAGTCCGGTGGTGAGAGCGACACTGCAGCAAGTCGGACTGGTGCTGGTGTCTGCGATGTGGTTGGTTCCTTTCTACTCGATGGTGATAAACGGTTTCAAGACCAACCAAGGGGCAATTTCAACGCCCGTGTTGCTACCGCCAGCAGTTCCCACCTTGCAGGCCTACACCTCCGTTTGGCCTCAGCTAGAGGGGCCTATAATCAACAGCCTGATCGTCTCGGTGCCAGTTACGGCCCTCTCAGCCTTCTTAGGAGCCATGGGTGCCTATTTCTTCTACGCCCTGACGTACGCCAACAGTAGGTTCTCCGCCGCGGTGAGCGACTTCCTCTTCTCAGTGATAGCCCTGGCCACCTTCATTCCCTACCAGGCCACCATAATACCGCTGACCAGATTCATAGTCTCGCTCAACCTGCTCAACACCTACCTAGGCCTAGTGTTGGCATATATGATATTCTTCGTCCCCACGGGGGCCCTCCTGATGTCTATTTTCATCGCGGTGGTTCCAAAGCAGATCATAGAGGCCGCCAAAATGGATGGAGCCAGCGACCTCAAGATATTCTGGAGGGTAGTTCTACCTCTCACCGTGCCCGCCTTCGTCTCGACCCTCATATTCGTGTTCATATTGAGTTGGAACAACTTCTTCATTCCCCTCGTCCTAACGACTACGCCTTCAATGAAGCTAGTTCCAATCACCGTGGAGTCCTACACCGGCGGCTACGGGACTCTCTACAACGACACCTTCGCGGTCGCCACTCTCGCAAGCGTGATACCGCTCCTGATCTTCATCTTCCTAGGCAGGTACTTCATAAGGGGCCTGGCTGCTTTGGGAGGCGGAGGGAAGGGAGTGTGATTAACGGGTTGGGCTCTCTCCTTTTTAACCTGCCGGAGGTTCGACTGCTGTGAAGTCCAGGAGGATGGTCCTTGGGAGATTCAGTTCCCCCCTCTCACTGGAGAGTTGGGAGGTGCCAGAACCTAAAGGAGAGGAGGTGATCGTGAGAGTTAGGGGCGCAGGGGTGTGTAGGACGGATCTGAGAATATGGAAGGGAACGGAGGCCAAGCCGGGGTTCCATCTACCGCTAGTCCTTGGGCACGAGATCGCGGGAACCGTGGAGGACTTCGGGGAGGCGGTAACAGGCCTGAAGAAGGGAGAGGGAGTTCTCGTCTACTCGGCCTGGACGGACGGAACTTGCAGGTTCTGCAGGAGAGGACTGTACAACATTTGCCCTCACCAGGTCATACCCGGACAGACTACCGACGGTGGTTTCGCCGAGCACGTCGTCGTTCCAAGCCACAGGTGGTTGGTCAAGTTGGGGGACGTCAGTCCGGTGGACGCGGCTCCCCTCGCCGACGCCGGGACTACTTCGATGGGAGCAGTAAGGATGACCTTACCATACCTATGGGTCGGGTCAGTGGTGGTAGTAAACGGAATAGGCGGAATAGGACCGTACACGGTCCAGCTGCTTAAGGTGCTGGCTCCCACGTCCGTCGTGGTGGCCATCTCTAGGTCCGAAGTCCACAGGGAGTTGGCGCTGAAGGCTGGGGCGGACCACGCTTTCTCGCCGAGTGAGGCGATTGAAGAAGTGAGAAGGCTCAGCGGTGGGGAGGGGGCAGCTGCGGCAATAGACCTAGTGGGAACTGAGGAGACAACTAAGTTACTCTCCTCACTCATAAGCATAGATGGCGCCATAGTGTTAGTAGGTATGGAGGGTAGAAACGTCTCTCTTCCAACGTTTGAGACTGCGGTATGGAACAGGAAACTCCTCGGATCGAACTACGGCACAATGAACGACATGTCAGACGTGGTGCGGTTGATGGCCGAAGGTAAGCTGATGCCTTTCGTGGTCAGGAGGAACCTGGAGGAGGCCAACGAGGCGTTGTTAGACCTCGACTCCGGCCGCGTGGTGGGAGGGAGACAGGTGTTAACTCCGTGATCTAAATCGGGGGATTCGACTCAAGTACGGAGGGCGTTGGGGCCCTCCGTAAGCTAGGTGTAGAGCCCCCGTCAGTCGTGTGGAGGAGACTTAGTTACGGCTTTCAGGCGAGCATTATACGTCTATGAGCGAAGAGAGACCCACTTGAACTAAGCGGCCTCTCTAGACCTAACTTCTCTAGGTCTAACGAGAAACCGCACAAAAGCGGTACACATAGCTCGCGACTACATCTACGCGAGATCTCTCGTTGGTCGGAGGACCTACGCTTTGGAGACCTCGTCTCTCTAGAGTTCACCCAATCGATGATTGAGGAACCCGTCAGAGGGCAGGATGTCCTCACGTCCCCTTGCCACACTGTGTTGAGAAAGTTTAAATTCATTAAGCAGTTCAATACCCCATGGCTCCAACGGGAATCACGATGATCTTGAGTCACGACGACTGGAGTCTGGTGACCGAGAAGTACAGTAGGGACGAACTCAGGGTGGTGATGCGAAGTAGGTTGGCCTCACCTGACCTAGATAGGGAGTACGTAATAGGGGAGGTGACGACCAAGGAACCAAGGGTCTTAAACTACCTAGTGAGGGCCATGCGCTCAAGGCCTCGAACTTTCAGAGTGGAGTTGGTGGACGTGGTGAGGGGGAGGGGGAATTGAGGGCTACATTCACCATGGAGGTCAAGCTCAGGGGAGGGATTCTAGAGAGGCTCCTCTCCCTGGGGGCGTACTACTGCGTCGAGAACATAAGCGAAGGGAGGGAGAGGTGGGACGTCCTCCTAGACTCCGCCAAAGTGAGGGAAGTGGTGCCGACTATAAGGACGGTGGCAGAAGAGCTCAGAGTGTTCAGGAGGGAGTTCGATCCACTCCTGTCCGCCAAAGGGAGACTCACTTCGAGGGAAGAGGAGGTCCTGAGGCTCGCTGTGAGAAGGGGTTACTTCGAGTGGCCTCGAGAGGTCGGCCTGGCTGAGCTGGCCTCGGAGCTAGGCGTGACCAGGACCGCGGTTCTCCAGATCCTCAGGAAAGCCATGAAGAAGGTGGCCGAGTCTTACGCGGAGGCCTTTTGAATCGTCGAGTTTCCTTAACCTGTAAACTAACACGGTTTTTAACCGTACGCTAGA
Organism: Sulfodiicoccus acidiphilus; assembly: GCF_003967175.1. Classification (NCBI taxonomy): domain Archaea; kingdom Thermoproteati; phylum Thermoproteota; class Thermoprotei; order Sulfolobales; family Sulfolobaceae; genus Sulfodiicoccus; species Sulfodiicoccus acidiphilus. Next base: position 1,945,625 of record NZ_AP018553.1, read on the forward strand.
AGAAATCAAGGTTAAGATGATCAAGAGGCTGGAGTCCTACATCCTCAGGTACGAGGGTATAAACGACGAACGGGACGCGCTGGCCGTAAAGGCGTTCGCGGAGCACCCGATGGAGGTGGTGCTGGTTCAGGTGGAGACGTCGGACGGGTATGTGGGAGTGGGAGAGTCCCTTGGATACGGGTGCGCGGAGTCGGTGAAGGCCCTGCTGGATACTACGGTTACCTCCCTAGTGAAGGAGGAGGACGAGGAACACATTGAGGGCCTCTGGAACAAAGTGTACAGAGCGACCTTGAGGTACGGCAGGAGGGGGATCGCCGTAGCTGCGTTGAGCGGACTAGACACCGCCCTCTGGGACGTAATGGGTAAAAAGGCTGGGAAGCCTCTCTACAAACTGCTCGGTGCCTCTCAGGACAGGGTGAGGTGCTACGTCACGGGAGGGTACTACTCGCAGCACAAGGACCTAGAGAGACTGAGCGAAGAGGTCGCCTCTTACGTGAAGGCAGGTTTCAAGGGAGTGAAGGTGAAGATAGGAGGAGCGTCTCCAGAACAGGACATGAAGAGGCTAAAGACCGTCAGGGAGGTAGTAGGAGAGGGAATCAACGTGGCGGTAGACGCCAACAACGTATACACCTACGACGAGGCCCTCAAGATGGGGAGGAGACTAGAGCAGTTCGGGGCGTGGTTCTTCGAGGAGCCCATCCAGACAGACCTGATCGAGAGGAGCGCCTCGCTGGCCAGAGAGCTTCAGGTTCCAGTGGCGGGGTACGAGACTGCATTCACGAGGTGGGAGTTCTACGAGATAATGAGGACAGGGGCCGTGGACGTGGTCCAGCCCGACGTCATGTGGTCAGGAGGGGTGTCGGAGGTGATGAAGATAGGGGCGCTGGCAAAGACGCTGGGCTACCCAGTCATACCACACTACTCCGCCTCCGGCGTCTCCCTCGTGGCCAACGCCCACGTGGCCGCAGCGTTAGGGACAGAGTGGTTGGAGACCCACCTGAGAAGGAACGAACTCAGAGACAACTTGTTCAAGGAGAGAATAGAGTACGACGACGGCCACATCGTCCTTCCCAACAGGCCGGGGCTGGGGTTCACCCTAAGGGACGACTTCGTAGAGGCTTTCGGAGGTAAGAGGTGAAGGTGAGGGGCTGGCGTCTGCTGGGGTAAGTCGAAGAGTTCCCTTAATTGAACGGTAAGGAATACGTCGACGGTATCTAAACTCCCGCCCACGACCTTGGTAGTGCTCTGGAACCTCACTAGTCTCTCGATGCGAGGACCTCTGGTTAACCGATGAAACGACAACGGTTTTCCGACAGAAACGAGTTACGGTCGTCACTTACGCTCCATCCAGAACACATTTCCTCGCTTCGTTGAACGATCTATCGCCTACAGACTAGGAGATCGGGTCGTTAAGGTAATAATGAACAATTAACGATGGAAGACTGGGTTTCCTGAGGAGCGTAAGTCCAAAGGACGTCAGCGCGAGGTGATCGGGGGAAGACAACGCCCCACCTCCAGGATGAGGATACTCAAGAGGTGGAATTGCTTGTAGTTCTACGACCATTTCTATGTTAAAATTTATATCAATATCTATCTCGAAAGCGAAAATACCTTACTTATTAGGGGGTCTGATGGACAGTAACCCCTTCCCTCCTCCTTGACTATCCAAGACGAATCAGTTAATTGGTTTAGGTAATTGTAGATTTCGGAATCACTCACTTCTATACCCTCCCTCGCCTCTAACGCTCTCTTTATCTCACTCCAGGTGGCGCAGTTAGTCACCGTTTTCATGACGGTTAAGTACCTACCCGTAGCTATGGCCCTAGTCTTGAGGAAGTTGTCGAACTCCTCCCTTATCAACTCGATCGCGGTACTTATCGTTTTAGATAACGCCTTGTTCAAATCCCTTTCTTCATAGTAATAATACCCAAAGTAGGTGAGCCATCCTGGTATCCCCCCTAATTTTTCATAAATTATATTAAATTCATTAAAATTAATATTTAATTGTTTAAAACCAGATTGTAAAAATTCCTTGCTCTTCTCTGCATCAAAAGGTTGTAGTTCGATCTCGTTCATCGCCCTTCCATAGAGAGGGGACTTAGGGTCGTCTTCGCTTAGGTACCTGTAGAGCAAACCCATTTTGGAACCGCTTAATATTATCTTAATTTTATTCAGATTATCAAAAGAATACGCGAAGGCTGGTAATAAGTTAGCTCCCCTTAAGTTAAGCAATTCCTGTGCCTCGTCGATAGTTATTATTGCCTTATTTTCAGTCCAATCGTTTATGGATTCCAGCAAAGAGGAGATTTTCACCCTCCCGTTTCCTCCCCACTTCAATTTGACTTCGTTACCCATGATCTTCACTCCTTCTATCCGTTCAAAGAAATCGATTATATTCGGAAATTTTCTGATCAATCTATTTATCTCCCTTTGTAATTCCAAGACCAAATCCCTATAAGATATGTAGCCTTTCTCCTCAAACTTCCTTAGATCTACGTAAACGTAGGGGAGGTCGAGTTCACTCAAAGCTATTCGAATTACCGAGGACTTACCTGTCCTTCTGAGTCCTAGAACTAAAGTTATGGGTGAAGATAGGGACTTAATTTTCTCTATCTCCTCCTCCCGATCAAAGAAATCCTTTCTAGACTCCTTAGGTACCGGATCGAAGATCAACTTCTACCCCTAGAAGTAACTTCTACCCCTAGAAGTAAATGAATGTTGTGGTAGTCTCTTGCGTTCACTCCAAGACCTGAAGGAGGTCGGATTAGCGGGTCATGTTTTCGGACGCCCCAAGTGTGGTTGAACAGTAGATAGGGACTACAATGCTTCTCTGAATATTCTTGCTGGGTTTGGACTGCCCTTAGAGCCCATGGACAGGGGACTGCTACACATTCCATTTTCTGAGGGAGTGTGTAGCAAGTTCCTGAAAGCAGTAGTAAATCCTCGTCGGAGGGATTTACCGTCAGTAAGGGCGAGGTAAATCACGGACAGGAAGCCCCTCCTCAGGACCTGCCTCTCCTAGGGCAGACCTCGGGGTGAAGTGCGGTGAGGTCAGCGGCGTTAAGGGGTGTCGTGAAAGAGGACTTTCGTTTCCCACGCACTCCATCTCCCTATGGAAGTTTGGAAGCATGCTTGAATATGGACGCTAATGGTATGAGGGCCGTATCGAGGAGTTTGAACTTGCCTCTAGGTACCGTTTTCACTGGGTCGAGAGTCAAAACGAATGAAAGAGTAGTCGAGTTCAGAAAAAGGGGTCGACGGCGAGGTAGTTGCTGAGGTCGTCGATAGGATCCTGGCTTGTGCGAGAATACAGGGCTTTGTACGAGAGGCTCTTCAACAATTCTTCTATACTTCTCTTGGGGTTCGGGCTTCATTGAATTTTCATGAAATTGTATCCAATTCTCAGCCCTTGGACTTCACCGGAGTCGCGGGGCATTGCCCCGTTCATCCCTCTCCGTCCCTTTAGCGGGGTAACCCCAACCCACACCCGTTCATGGATGTGGGGAAACCCGCACATCTCGTGTAACATCTTGCTACCTTTCGGGAAAATTCATCCACATGTGGTAGCAAGCTTTCAAAATACTTTGGGCATAAGGTATATAAATTTCACGATTTATTGGTAACTGTTAGCGACGGCGTAGGGGCATCTTCCTTAGAGTGGTGGTAGGTAAGCGGTTTACAGCTTGTACTTCCGGTTGGACAACCTTTGTGGGTTTCACCTGTTAACCTCGAGTCCTTTAACTCCTCCTTGATGGATAGGCCGATTCGCTTCAAGGGGACCACTAAGACGGTGAACACGAGTTATAAGACGGCGAGTGCTCAATACTTGGTGTCGTAGGAGGAAGACTGGCATCGGAACTCGTAACTAAACGGTGACTTTACGAAATAGTTCATTAAACTCAAAATTTCGAGTAAAAAGTTGTCGTAAGTTAATGAGATAGAGATAACACAGCCCATCGACATCGAACGAAGTAGTTGAAAGTAAATAAAATATGTAGTAAAAAATTATTAGATGGCGTTCTTCTCCAAAACATTGAGCGGATTGTCCTTAGGTAGAAACGACACCACTAGAGCTGCCAAAAGTAGCGGCACTAACACCACCTCTGTAAGTGTGAGGGCCCAACCTGACGCCGTAGCCCCGTAAGAGGTCAGGAGGAGCGTCACGGCACTAGGCAACACTATGTTCCCCAACCATTGAAAGCCGTAGCCGAAGTTACTGGCGGTAGCTCTAACTCGCGTCGGATACATCTCGTTTAAGTAGAACGGCCACGCTGCCCACTGGGAAAAAAGGAAGAACACGAAGAGGACGTTGAAGGTGAGGACTAGGGATGGTGAAGGTGCCTCAATTATCCCGACGAAGGATAACACGGAAAGTAGGAGGAAAACCACCAACACGTTCCTTCTGCTCAACTTGTTCCCGAGCATCCCCACTATGGCGTACCCCACGGCCGCGATGGCGAAGGAGATGAACTCGTAGAGGATCGTGTCGACGAAGCTGAGGTGTTTGACGGTTGTATAGTACACCGGCAACGATATCAGGGTGACCGCGACCGAGCCCGCAGCTATCACCGTGTAGATTGCCATTAGGACGCTCTTCCTCCTGAGGTCCGCTTGAAACATCTGGGAGAACGGGTTCTTGACGGCCTTCGATAAGTCGGCCTCGTACTTTGTGGAGACGCCAGCACCTTTCTTCGCGGCCTCTCTAGCCCTTCTCAGGTCTAGGAACCTGTCTGTTTCGTCCAAGGTCTTCCTGAGTAGCAGCAGTATTAGCGCTGGAGCTACACCCACCAAGAACACGTACGGAAGATAGACGTGCCCTAAGGTGAAGAGATATATCAGTGCGGCACCTAGCGCCTGTCCTAGAGGAAAGGCTATAGCTATTACTGTGAGCATGAGCCCCCTCCTCTCTGGAGGTGTAGTCTCGCTGGTTATAGTGAAACCGAGCGGTTCATCTGGCCCCGTTCCTAGAGACGTCACGGACCTAGAGAATATTAAGGTACCCAATGTACTCGAAAACGCCGTGAACAGAGACCCTAGAGAATAGAGTAGGACCGTCACCATGAAGAGGGGTTTCCTACCAAGCGTGTCCGCTAAAGCTCCGAAGGCGAAAGCGGCCACCGCAGAGACGAAGAAAGAGACGTCAGTTATTACAGTGATCTCGCCTAAGGAGAGGTGAAACAAGGGAATGAGAGCTGGGATGGCCCCCAAGAAAAGCTCGAAGTCCATAGTCATGAGCATCACCCCCACAAACGTGGAGACGACGTATTTGTGATACTTCTCCATTATTTGATTCTAGTGTAAAGGAATTTAAAAGAGTACTCTTTCATACTCCAAATTTCCTTTTGTATATCGAGAGTGCGGTAACGAGCGTAGGAACGCCTGTGAAGATGAAGGCGACTTTTATCGCATCAAGGATCTCTTCCGGTGTGGCACCTGCAGCCACGGCCTGATCCATGGAGTGCTCTATGGCCTTCTCGTGCCTTAAGGCGGAAACCACGGCCATCCGTATGAGCGAGACGGTCTTACTGTCAAGGGAGGTGAACTTGAACGCGCGCGACCACACTTCCGACCAAGACTCTAAGAGTTCGGGGTCCCTTGACGCGAGGACTTCGTGGAAATCTTCCACGAACCCCCTACTCTCCTTAATTGACTTGAGAAGTTCTTCTTTGTCCACGGTTGGGCAATTGTAGTTCAGCCTAATTTACTTGTCTTTTTCGGCCAGCGTAGGTTCTGGTAGTGACAGGTAAGTCTTTTTACGAACACCCTGCACGTTCTCTCCCGTGTTCGACCTACTTGTGAAAAACGGAAAACTGGTCCTCCCCGGGAGGACTGTAGTCGATGGAGAGGTTGGAATTAATGAAGGGAAGATCGCGGCAGTGGGCAGGAACTTAGGCGCTGGGCACGTCAACGTAGATGCGTCGGGCAAGCTAGTCCTACCAGGGGTTCTTGACACCCACTTTCACGTGGGGATCTACAGGCCCTTCCAGGAGGACGCTAGAACGGAGTCGATGAGTGCTATAGCTGGGGGCGTTACCACGATCCTGAGCTACTTCAGGACAGGGAGGAACTACCTCAACATTTCTGAGGACTACAGTTCGCTCTTCCCGAGGCTAGTGGAAATGAGTAAAGGCAACTTCTACGTGGACTACGGATTTAACATAGCACCCATAACGAGGAAACATGTAGAGGAGATAGAGACTCTCTTTAAGCTTGGGGTCTCTACCTTCAAGTTTTACATGTTCTACAAGGGCCTAAATCTGAGAAGCGAGTACAGGAAAGGAAGCGTCGAGGAGGAATACCTCCTATCCAAGGATCCCTACGATGGGGGACACCTCTTCACTATAATGAAGAGGATTTCGTCCCTGAAGGGAGGTAAGACACCGCACCAGCCGAGGCTGAGCGTCCACGCAGAGGACGCGGAAGTGATAAGGGTGCACCTGGAGGAGGCTAAGGAGGAGTTCTCCAGAGGGATACTTAACGCCCTCGAGGCATACAGTGCAGCTAGACCACCTGAGGGGGAGAGGGTGGCCATTTTACAGGCAGCTGAGATGGCCCGAGCCACGGGCTGTCCAATCAATGTGCTCCACGTGAGCAGCGAAACTGCGCTCAGGACTATCGAGGAGGTTCGCAGGTGGTGGCCTGGGCTAGATGTGATGGCGGAGGTGACCTCATCCCACCTGACTCTCACCACCAATTCTAAGGCAGGAGTGCTAGGAAAGGTCAACCCGCCCATAAGGTCAGATAGGGATAGGGAAGCCCTGTGGGAGGGCTTGGTCTCTGGCTCAATACAGACTGTCGCTAGCGATCACGCGGCGATCGAACAGTCGAGGAAAGGAGGAGAGCTATGGACGGCGGAGAACGGATTCGGTGCGACGGAGCTGATGGTTCCTTCACTGCTCACCGAAGGGTTGAGGAGGGGAGTGCCGCTCACTAGGCTGGTCGAACTGGTTACGTCCTCCCCCGCGAAGTTTCACGGACTGTATGGGAGGAAGGGAGATCTCCTTCCTGGGTTCGACGGCGACCTCGTTATCGTGGACCTTAACACGACGCGCAGGGTCAGGGCGGACGCGTTGCACTCGGCCCAAGACTTCACGCCTTATGAGGGGATGGAATTGAGAGGATGGCCAACTACCACCGTCCTTCGCGGGGAGATCGTGTTCGACTCGGGGGAGTTCAGTGACGCGAGGAGGGGGAGTTCCTCAAGAGGCCAGTGGAGCTTTCAGACCCCGCCTAGGATCTTCTGAAGCTCGGAGAACGTCACCATTCTTGTAAGATACCCTTCGGTTGTGCCGTCGGCCTTTAGAGCAGACAACATTTCGGTCAGTGCCCTAACCAACGTCCTGACTGCGGCCCCAGGGAAAATTACTAGTTGAAATCCCATCTCCTCCAGTTTCCTGGCTGGAACCAACGGAGTCTTGCCTCCTTCGACCATATTGGCCATCTTCATTCCCCTCACAGACCTACCAATCACGGACAACTCCTCCAAGGTCCTCGGGGACTCGACGAAGGCCACGTCTGCTCCAGCCTCTAAGTAGAGATTGGCTCTGCGCACGGCCTCTTCCACGCCGAGGACAGTTAACGCGTCCGTCCTAGCCACGATCAGTGCGTCCCTCCTAGCTACGACGGCTGCCCTGATCTTCATGAGCATCTCCCTCTCCTCTACTACTTCCTTCCCCTCCAGGTGGCCACACTTCTTAGGGAACACCTGGTCCTCCAACTGTACGGCGTCAGCTCCAGCAGCCTCGAGGACCTTCACGGTGCGTCTGACGTTGAGGTCGTTTCCGTAGCCGGTGTCCGCGTCGACTATTAGGGGTAGACTGACCACCTTCGATATCCTTTCCACCACCCTAGACACGTCTTCCAGTCCAACGAAACCTAGGTCAGGTAGTCCGAGTGACGTGTACGATATGCTGGCTCCGCTCACATACGCGGCCTCGAAGCCGGCCCTCTCCACTAGGAGAGCTGAGAGGGAATCGTAAACTCCTGGGGCCACTAGTATCGGAGTCGCTTTAAGTCTCTTCCTTAGCTTCTCTCCGGCGTTCATTCAGACTCACCAACACTCTACGAAGCGAACTACATCGGGTTGACGGAGAAGGCTCTCCACCCCATTGCCTTGTTTGAAAGGTTGAGGGTCGAGCTCCACGGGCACCGAGGGCCGCTCAGTTCCAGAAACTAGACTCCCTTTTACCCCATGAGGGACGCCGGTTGAGGCGTAGGTGCGCCTCTCTAATCTTCCCTTCGACCGAGGCGACTCAGTGACGCTTACTTCGTTAGTGACTGACATTGATTTACTGCTGTCTAAGGAAGTATTAAATGTGAAGCCCCCTTTTCGTTTTTAGGCCACTTAAACCCCAGTTAAGATAAGCCTACGGTCTGCCACAGGATTACTTATAGACGAAGGGGGAGAATTTCTTCTCAGCGTAGAACGCTGGATCGTGTCCCGGATATATTTCCGCCTTCCTTAGGCGAGCCATAAGTTTCACCTTATCAACCGAGCTTCCCCAAGTGGCGGTGTTCCAATCTAGTCCCTGTTTCCTCTTTACCGGCTGAAAATTGTCCCTAGTGTATATGGCATCGCTTACGAATATGACCCTAGAACCGGACTCGGTCTCCACGTAGAGTCCCTGTGTTCCGGGAGTGTGTCCTGGTATGGAAATCACTCTCAGACCATAGTCTATCTCGTAATCTCCTGAAAGCCTCTCAAAATCGACGTCAGGTAGGTCGAAGTCTGGCCTGCAGTACGTTCCCTCGTAAAACCAATCCGGTCTGTAGGCATAATCAAGCTCCGGGCCTTGTATCAGCACCGGGACGTTCTTGAACTTAGCTATCCCTCCCGCATGATCGTAGTGAAGGTGAGACACGACGACGACGTCCACGTCCTCTGGCCTGAGGCTCAATAGTGAAAGTTGCGACTCCAGCCTCTGGGACTGGCTCTGCGTCGTGTTGAGTTGTTTCATTATTGGATATCCCTTAGAGACGTCGGGTCCTGTGTCGAATAATACGACGAGATCCCTGACTCTCGCGACTACCGCCACCAGAGGTACCTTCACCATTTCATCGCCTCCATCCTGAACTAGCAGGGACCTCCTGTGGTAGTTCGATCCTAGGTCCAAGAGGGAAAAACCACGTTCCATCCCATCACCTCAGTAAGCAATTTCCTCCAACTCGGCCGTGGGGGGCACTCCCTTTCCAAGGGCAGCTATTATTATTGCACCTAAAAGTACGGGAACAGCTCCCAACACTATGTACGTTAGAGTGAACCCGAGGGCCTCTAGGACAAAACCATATATCGCACTACCAACTATCCACGCGAAGTCGTTAAGTCCGGTTTGCCAGGAATCTGCAGTTCCCCTGGCCCTGGTGGGGTACGTTTCAGCTATGTACACCCACCACGTGCCGTTCCACGAAAGGACCGCCGGATAGAAGATTACCGTTGTGATCACTGTATCCAGGAACCCGTGGGAAAGTGCGAAAAAGATCACGGCAACTCCACCTATAATTCCTATCAAGGCGCTTCCCCACTTCCTAGATATCCTCTGTCCCACGTGACCCATTATACCGTAACCCAAGAAACCCAAGAACGTGGCAATAAGGAGGATTTCGTAGGCAGTGGTGTAGGGGAGGTGCTTGTAATTCACTAGAACGTAAGAGGTGAAGAAGAAGAGGGCGGGAGTCGCTAGTTCGTGGAAAAACTCGGCCACTGTAGTGATTACCGTGTGTTTCTTCAACTTGGGGTCAGTGAACATTTGCCTGTATGGAAACTTAGTGACCTGGGAGAGATCGACCTTATACCTCTTTATGAGCTCCTCGGCCTCATGCCTCTTTCCCTCTTTCAGGAGCTTTCTCACTTGCAGGGTTACCTTGCTCCTCTCCGGCTCTTTAACCCATCTCCTCAGGATAAGAACGACTAGAATTGGAACTATCCCCACGAGGAAAGCAACCCTCCAACCATAGAGAGGCACTACCGCAAGGGAGACCGCTATGGCCACAAAGTAGCCGAGAGGGAAACCTCCTTGCACCCAACCATACATGCTTCCTCTATGAGTAGCGGGGAACTCCTCGTTGGCTATCGTTAGACCCGTTGGGAACTCGATGTATGAGAAACCGTCAGAAAGTACCCTAACGATCCCTAGCTCGACGGCGTTTGCAACTAGGATGGTGAAACCGGTAAAGAGGGCAGTAAATAGTAGACTGATCTGCCATATCGTTTTCCTTCCGTGGAGGTCTAAGAGGGGCCCCAGTCCCCATATCACAGCAGTTGCTCCTGCGAATATAACTGATGTTAGTATTCCAGACGTTACAGCGGAGAGGTGAAGATCAGCGGCTATTAGAGGTAAATTTATTGAATATAGATTCAGGTCAAAGGAAGCCATTGTCCACCCCAACAACGCGACGGCGAAGATAAACCATTGGTACCTCGTTATTTTCCCTTTTCTCTGCTCGACCGGTTTTTCTTCACCCATCTTTACATCCAAACTGTTTATAAAATTCCTTATACTTAAAGCGGATACTTTACAAGTAAAGACGCGCTTTCTCAGCCTGGCTTCTCCCCTTCGGACTTAACTAATATCACGTGTTCGTAGCTACACACAATCTCCCCTTTCTGGTTCTTTGTTTCACCCTTCAACGTTACAACTAACCACCCTGGCCTACTCTTACTCTCTCTAACATCGGTAACAGAAAATGTAGACCTGATGGTGTCACCCGGTCTCACTGGATTTGGAAAGCGTACGTCATTAAAGCCTAGAGAAACTAACGGCTCTTTTTCCCAGTCGATCACACCGCTCCTTACAAATAGGCCTTCTGAAATGGCCAAGGTCAGAAGTCCGTGGGCCACCCTCCCTCCAAGAAACTCCTGTTCCTTGGCGTAGACTTCGTTGGTGTGAGCGGGGTGGTAATCTCCGCTGAGGCCGGCAAAGAGAACGATATCCGCTTCGCTCACAGTCCTCGCTGGTGTTTGTATTGTTAAACCTTTAATGAATTTCACCATGAGCAATACTACTTATCCTCGTTAAAAGGCATAAGGCTTTATTCGTAACGCTAAAGCACTGTTTTTCTCTTAGATTAAAGTTTTTTGAAGATCTAGGTCAGCGTGCCTGGATTGTGAAATCGAGATGAGTTGGACAGGGCTATCCTCCATCACGGTGGAGTTCGCGTTAGGGCCGATGCCTTTGAATGGAGGGGCATAGGTGGGATCTGCAGGGGGGGGGAGGAAACTTTACCCCTAGGGTACGTGATCCTCTATCCCTACGCGTGAGATAGAGGACTCGGCGTAGGTCGTAGTTAACAGACCCGCTTAGCCCCCTCCCAAGGCTCGTATTTCCTTTAGCTACAGGAAGGGGATAATTATATTATCTCTGTATCAAGATGATAAATTTGCACATCCCCTAGACCGGAAGTCGGTCAGGTAGGTCCCATCGAGTTTACCTGAGGGTTATGCTCGTAACGTTTGTGATTATTTCTATTTTTCCATTAAATTTATTTCAAACACCTATTCATACTAATTCCCTCGCTTTCGCTTCCTCGTCACCATGCATCGCTTACGTTAGGTAACGTTAGCTGGAGTCGCCTTCAACCAGTTCTGATCCCTGTGTATTATCGAGGAAACGCGAACACATCGAACACCTCCCTCGTCGTTTCTTTCAACCCAGGTGTGCTCAAGTTCGGTGAAATCGCAAAGGACGTAGCTTCGTATGGGTTAACCTCACTTTGAGGGGTTTGGGGGGGACAGTCGAGGTGAGAGGTGTGGGGGTTTTACTTCGTCAACGCTACCCTATTTTATTTAAATTTCACACCAGTTGTACACGCTCCTACATCCACCTTTCAATTCCTTCTAGGATGCTTGGAAAGCTCATCTGTGTTATCAGGACATATTGTTCGTTTACTGACAAGTTTTATTTAAAGTTCGCCTAAGTACTGGCAAGTTGGATGATGATTCTGTCAATTAGTTGACAAGTTAGAGGATCCGATGGGGCCATGAAAACGTGGGGCTCGGTAGGGAACCCTGGACCCCCATGATATGGACGGTTCTACCTTTGATGAAGTGGTGTCCTTAGGGTTGTTAGATCATCTTGAGACGGACGAGTTTGATCTGGACGCCAGATCCTGGGATCGGATCGTGACGGGTTCGTACGGGGGAACGTGACACTTCGGTAGACCTTTGGGCTTGGGAGTCCCTCCGTGAAGAGGTGGGATAGTTTAAGACGGATCTCAGTGTCTCACACGGGGACGACCGAGGGGAATTATCCGAGGAGACGGCTCGGGTGTAGCTCCACCACACCTCCTGTGACTCCAGGTAAGCCGTCGTGGACCCCACTAGAACCACACTTCCTGCCGTCGATCATCCTTAAACAACACTTTCCTGAATTTTACGTGAATTACGTAAAACTCATCTTCTCCTTTACAATGTTAAGTAATCCACCGTAAATGTGTAAACAATGTTCAAAGAATTCATGTAATTCCTCCATGCTCAAGATTCAGAGCCTCTCCATTGCGTTCCTCACGATCCAAGCGATAATGGCGTGAAGGAACGCAAAACCCTCAAGTTTGTCCTTCATCTTGAACGAGGTGTCCTCAAGTCCTATCGACTTGAGATCGCGGCGGAACTTCTCGATGTTTCACCTGATCTTCCACTCCCTTAGGATCTCGGAGGCGGAGAGGTTCAGGTTGGTTGAGTACATGTAGTTGATCGATCCTGTTTTTTTTTTTTAACCGCAATTACCTTAATTTCTAATATGGAGGATCCCCTGGAGCGTCTTCTCCACCAATTCCTTCAGGACGTCCTTGACTCCGCTTCCCTTGAACTCCCTGAGCATCTCCTGAGCTAACTCCTCCTTCATGATATCACCCTCCTCCTTGCCTTTAATATTACCATTCATTTTTACCACTTTTTCCACCACTTTTGTACACCTTGTTTTGGGGTACCCCCGAGGATGTGTTGAGTCAGTTGAGGGACCCCTCCTCTTAGCCATATTCAGGGACCCGTGGGTGATCCCCTTCGTGGACAGCTACTGGGAGATAGTCGATAGGGTGAAGGAGTTTGTATTAATAGCCAAGGGTCTCATAGGGGAGGTGTTCAAGGGGGGAGAGGCAACTGACCTACCTGTACTATAAGGTACTTCTGCTCCTAGGGGAGTGTGGAGAAGCAGGGAGATCTCTGGGATAATACAACCCATGGGTGGGGAAGCAACCGTAACCTCATTATTGAATAGACTAGTGAAGATGGGACTCGTGGAGAAGATACCCACCCTAGGAAGGGAGAACTATTACAAGGTCTCCTCCCGTCCCCTTGATCCTTTATGCTGAGAGTAAGTACTTGGTGACCGAAAGGGAATCCAAGGTGAGTGAACTTCCCATAGGTAGGGAGGTACAGTTCAGTGTGGGGGAGATGTCAGCGAGGTACTTTGGAGGGATCCTCCATAACTCCCCCAAGGAGGATAAAGACGAGGTGATAGTGAAGGGAAGAAGAGTGGTGTGGGCCTTTGAGGCCAAGATGGGCGAGATAACCAGAGGTGAGGCCTCCGACGGGTTGAAGAAGGTGGGCGGGGCGAGTGAGAAGGTGGGGTTTGTGAGCCTCAGGGGGAGACCACCTGATGGATATGGTGACCTGAGCCTCGGACCTGAGGATCTGATAAGGATTGCGGAGGAGTTGAGTAAAAGAGAAGTGATCTTTTCACAGGACGGTGGAGGTTAGAGGGTAAAACACGTCGTGGGAGTGCTCAGACTAGTTCTCTATCTTAACCGTGTGACGAATCTCTTAAACAAAGGTGCGCCTATCAACGTGGTGAGGATGGCCATGAGTACTAAGGCAGTGAACTCCTCCTGGGTAGTTTACACACGTCCTTGATTAGGTTCTTGAGGTCCTTCAGTTTGATGACGTTGGCGCCCATCCTCACTGCCTCCTCCACGACTCGCTTCTCCTTTCCTGGCGAAGTCTTCCGCGATCCTCCTGGCCTTCTCGTGAAATGAGAGGGCCCTTCGAAGGATTCCTTTGTTCCCCCTCCTGGAATACTTCCCTCGCAACTTCTCAGCCAAGGACTTCCAGTGACGAGCCTCCTCGAGGCGCGTGGGTATCCTAACGTATTGGGTGTCGTCCTTCCCCACCACCTCAGCCACATTCACTTCTACGGGGACGCCCGACTCGGGTTACCTTCCCCTATCGAAGGCTTGAGGAAGGTCTTCCTATCCTGAACTAGGAGTCTGGCCTACCTCGTCTTTAAGCTAGCGTACTGCTCGAGTTCCTCGGGTCCGAGATCGGGAGCTCGCCGACTTCAGCGATCCTGACGGTGATCTTCTCTAAATCTAGTTTATAGCTCCCCCTGGGCGTCGACCTTACCGTGGGCTTGTACACGAGGGGAGCCGACCCCTCCTGCGGTCCTCGTACCAACCCTTGTACACCGAGAGTGCGTCCCGGTGGAAGTCCTCAGCGACCTTTGAAGGTAGGTTGAATTCCTCCCTCAACCTCTTGTACAACTCCTCGTGTACTTTCCCCAATACCCCACCATCTTCCGGGTTCATCACGTTCTCCTTCAACCAGGACAGGGTGAAACGCGTCGCTACAACGTAGTCGTTCACGAGGACTAGGAGAGGCTCGGGGGGGACCTCCGTCGAGATCGCGGCTCCGATCGCTTTGGCCCTCCTGGTCATCAGAGGAAATTTGAGAGAAGCTCATCTAAATATGAGGGGGCTGTCCATCTACGCCTCAAGAGACGAGGCTTTCTGCCCCCTCAACCCTCCAGTCTGTAAGTTTCCTAACCCCCTTCTCCACAAAAAAATATAATGGTGGATTCTACAACATATTGATCTATTTTGAGGGATCTTCCTGACATCCCAGGGGGCGTCTGGGAGTACAAAGTGGAATTGAAACATAGAGGTTGTTGGGGATACCGTGCTCCTGAGGGTTATGCTGACGTCCTCCTCAACGTGAAGGAGAGGAGGGGAACAATAGCGGCCAGGAGATTAGCTAAGACTAAAGGAGAGGGAATCTACAGGCTTGTGAAGTTACTTCGTTCTTCAGACTACATCACAAGTAGCGACGTACTGAAGGTCGATTCGAGCACATACTTAGTAGAAATGACGGTGCTACCGGAGTTTACGGTGGTCATGGAATTCATAGACCTTGAGGGGGTTTTGGACATGACGGCCCTGTTGAATGGTGGCGTGGAAGTTTACAACTTCGTATCCGATGGGATTTCAGGAGACCAAATTATCAGGAGGCTTAGAGAAAGACCTGATGTCTCGATTCTAAGATTAAGCCGTTTTCCAGCAGATCGAAACTCGATTTATAGGAAGAGGTTGGAGGGCGTTGTCAGCCTGCTTTTAACTCCACATGAAAGGGAAATAATTAGGTCTGCTAAATTGATGGGATACTTCGATCTCCCAAGGAAAGTGGGACTGGAGTCGTTAGCTGACGAGTACGATACAAGCAAAATGGCAATATCAATCACAATAAGGAGGGCAATAAAGAAACTCCTAGATGTAATTTGAGGCCCTACTTAATACTACCTTTTCCCAGTGAAATCACTCCCCTCTTCTCAAGGAGTGATATTTCATCGCGAGATAGACCAAGTCCTGCGAGGACTTCGGCCGTATGTTCCCCCAAGGTAGGTGCCCTCCCTAGGGGAGGCGGGGAGTCTCGACCCAATTTTATCGCAGAACCAGGTATAGGAATCTGTCCCACCGGAGTATCGGCCTTCCACACCATATTTCTCTTCGTCGCAAACCGATCGTTCAAAACGCTAATAGGCCTCTTCACTTCAGCTGCGGCTCCTCCTGCTTCTAAAACGATCCTCACCACTTCCCTAGAAGGGATTTGGATTGCCCAGCTCCCTACAACATCGTCCACCAAGTCGTAGTTCCTAACCCTCTCCCTAACTGTGTTCAGCCTAGGATCGTTCATCAAGTCGTCTCTTCCGATCAGTTTAATGAACCTCTTCCACTGTTCGTCTTCTCCGATAGCTATCATAACATATCCATCGGCCGTCTTATATACGTTGTAGGGAGCGAAGACCATGAGACGGCTGCCCCTTACGTTGCGCAGAAGACCTGAAATTTCAAAAGCTATCCATGGAAAAACGTACATTACTCCCACGTCGTATAAGGCTATATCTATGAACTCGCCCTCGCCCGTCTTCTCCCTTCTCAGAAGGGCTGCCACCGTAGCCAAGGCAGCTATGGAGGCTGCCGCGTAATCCAGTGACATGGCGTTGACCTTAGGTGCTCCATCGGGGGAGTTTGCTATCATTAGTCCAGTTTCAGCTTGAGCCAATGGATCGTAGCCTGGCAGATCTCCGAGCTCACCTTGGGTTCCGTAGCCACTTATTGACGTGTATATTAGTTTCTGGTTCACACTCTTCAACTTCTCGTAGTCAAGCCCTAACCGCCTCAGGGCGGACGGTCTGTAGTTTGTCACGAACACGTCACTTACGCGTATCAAACTATACATCAGCTCCTTACCTTCATTTGCCTTCAGATCAATGACAACGGACTTCTTTCCAGCGTTATAGTAGTGAAAAAGGAGCGAGTCCTCTCCCAGGGCCGGGGCAGTCCTCCTGTTGGACTCTCCAGAGGGCGGTTCCACTTTTATCACCTCAGCGCCCAGCTCCGCAAGGAGCCTGCCGCAGTAGGGGCCAGCTAGGTGGAGCCCGTTCTCAACAACTCTCACTCCTTCGAGGGGAGTCATAAAACATCCATTGCTATCACTATAATAACAATTGAATTTTACAGGTAACACTTAAGAAGGTTACGATCTCCAACCCCATTTTTGTGCCAGTGTTTTGAGTTCCTTGGCGGTTTCCTCAGGTTTTCCGTTTTCCATTAGCATAGACAAAATTAACTCGCCGCTCCTCTCGTGGAGGGTAACGAATCCTGGGAAATTTGGTCTAACGTAGGCGTGCACCATCGTACTCAGTGTATTCAGGAATGCGTTATTGAAGGAGAGATTTATCCTTTCATCCAGCCACGCCTTCACATGAAAGGGTTGTCCTCCTCCAGTCACATATATCGAACTCTGTACTTGGGGGGAGGTTATCCACTTCAGGAAATCAATTACTTGTGGTATGCACTTAACCCTCTTGGATACGGCTATCCCGGCCCCTCCTAACACGGAGCCCTTGGGAACGTAAGTTTTACTTGGTAGGTCGTCGAACAGTATTACTTTCTCCTTATAGCCTTGTCTGGAGTAATTGAAATAACCGTAAATGAAAGGCGAGTAACCTATTTCATCCCTCTTCGCCATCTCATCCAGCACATCTATGGGATCCGAGGTGAAACTCATGGGATGCAAGTAATCTGACAAGCTCCTTAGCTCCTCCAACGTTTTCACAAGGATTGCGTCCTGTAGATTTGCGAAGGGCAACTCAGAAGTTCCAATCGAATTCACCAAGAGGGTAAGGAAAGTAGAGTGTGCATGAAGAGGAGATAGAGGAACTGCGGCTACAACTTCCTTCTTCTTAAGTAGGTTAATTACCGACGAGAAGGATCTGGGTGGATCGCTCAACAGATCCGGCCTGTAGGCGGAGACTTGTGCACTGAGGTCTAGGGGTAGGGCCCAACTACGTCCACCAAAGAAATAGCTTCTAAAGGCACCACCTATTGAGCCGTTCTCCACTATCCTCAAATCCTGTTCGGTCAATAGTTGATCCATGGGGATGTACATCCCGCTCGCGGCCAGATCCCCAACTGCTGGATAATCCATCACTATTATATCGTACTTTTCGGCGAGCTCGGTGGGGGACCTCATCGTGAAGTCCCTTAGGGATCTCGTGTGCCACCTAACCTCTGCTTGAACGTACTTAGAGGAAGCCGCCTGAAGTCCACCGACACCTCTAACGTCATCCCATGTGTTGCCCTCTAACACACACAAGTCACTCAAATTATTCCGTCCTCCTTCAACTTTTCAATCTCCATGGTCGACAACCCCAACACTGAACGATATACCTCTGCATTGTTATAGCCCAGAGGAAGGCCGGGGCTCACGACCGCACCTTCTGACGCCTCTATCTTGAAAGCCGAGCCTGGGATCTTAACAGCTGCTCCAGATGGAGTATTTAAGTCAAGCCACATACGTCTAGCTAGAACGTGAGGATCGGTAAGTTGTTCCTTCAGGCTTCTCATTACTCCCGCTGCTCCACCTACTGAGTTCACGATTCTCATCACCTCCTCACTCCCGATCGAGAGGAACCACGAGGAAACCGTTCTGTGTAGTTCAATACCGGCCTTGAGGAGCGGATCCCCGTCATCACTGAACTTCAACTCGAGTAGCTTATCTGGGTCCCCGATGGTTTCAACCAATTTTCTCCACGCAGCTAATCTAGCCTGATTAGTGGAGAACCTCGGATCTCTGGCCATGTCGGGTCTGCCGAAGTGCTCACAGAGCCTACGCCACGCCTCGTCGTTGTGAATTATAACATAAACCATCCCGTCTTTAGTCTTATAGAGGTACTCTGGGTAAAAGAACATCCCTGTCGGACCTACCCTATGGGGAAACCCTCCTAGGAAGTAAATCATGCTCTGTTGAGAGGCCAAGACGGCCACATCGAACATTGACATGTCTATCCTCGTTCCTTTACCCGTGAATTCCCTGAGTCTTAGGGCCGCTAGAATAGCCACCGCAGCGTAGGCCGGAGTCATTATATCTAGGATACCCATTCCTACCCTCGTCGGTTTATCGGGAAAGCCGTTAGTATCCATGAATCCGCTCATCGCTTCGACAGTGGGATCGAATCCCGGTAGTGCCGAGTATGGGCCAGTCCTCCCGTATCCAGTTGTGGACACATATATAATTTTTGGATTCACTTTACTTTGCTCCTCATATCCTATTCCCAATTTCTCAACAGTGCCTGGAGAATAGTTTTCAATGAAAACGTCGGCCTTCTCGACCAACTTGAGGAGGAGCTCCTTACCTCTTTCCTTCTTAACGTTGAGAGTAATGAACTTCTTATTCGCGTTATAAGACATGAAGTGAAGGGAGATGCCGTCTATTATGGGAGGAACGTATCTTTGAGGATCTCCCCACGGCGGCTCAACCTTTATGACCTCAGCTCCAAGTTCCGCCAGCAACCTGGAAGTGTAAGGGCCATTCCAGAAAACTCCCATCTCTACCACTCTGATTCCATCGAGGGGTCTCACAAACATCACCTCCCTTTCATTCTAGGCGATCTCTTCTCTATGAAAGCTTTCAGCCCCTCCTTACCATCCTCGGTGTTGAAAAGGAGAGAGGTGAGAAACGCCTCCGTGGAGTCCCTATGACTGAAGATCCTAGCCATCGTCTCATTAATGACCCTCTTTACATTCTTCACTGCTACCCACGCCCCCACCACAGAGTTCGCTAGTGCTTTAGCCTCGTCTAAGAGGTTCTCCGGCTCGACGACCCTATTGATCACTCCCGCTCTGTAGAGCTCTTCGGCCGTGAGGAATTCTCCAGTCCAGAGGAGCTCCTTAAGCTTATAAGGACCTACATTGCCGAGCAATTTCCTGAATCCCCCTCCTGGCGAAAGTCCTATTCTGATCTCGGGAAAGCCAAATCTTGCGTTCTTACTGGCCACAATTAGATCACATGCCAAAGCCAGCTCGAAGCCTCCCCCAACGCATAGCCATTAACAGCGGCTATCACTGGCTTGTCCACTTCCTCAATCAGCTGGTAAAGCCTGTTTCCAATTATCTGATGGTTAATATAGTCGTAAAGAGTCATTGTGAGGTATTCCTTCGCGTCTGAGCCGCTTGAGAAAGCCCTCCCTTCACCTGTTAGAATTATGGAGCTTACGTCCGTTCTTTTCGCCATTTGGTCAACGATCTCGTAGAGTCCCTTCATTGTTTCAGTATCCATGGCGTTTAATCTCTCTGGGCGGTTTAACGAAACGATCGCCACGTTTTCTTCTACACGGCTATTGATGTTTTCCCTCCCAGACGACACGCCATAGAGTGATACTCCTAATATAATAGCTTCCTTATTTACCCGTAAACTACTAACTAGATAACATATTTATGCTGAAGGGTTGTGAAGGCACATATTAGGGAATTTACAGATAAAACTGCGTGTTTTTTAATAGTAACTCAAGTTAGACACCAGGGAGCATGTCAGGTGGGGTGGGTAGTAAAAGGCAGGTCTCCTACAACGTTTTAGATAGAAGTAAGGTCATTGCCTTTCATAGGAGACTAGCAGTAGTAGCAGGTCTAGGACCTTTTTCGGACGCTATAAACCAGTTCGCGGCCTCATCGGCGTTAGTCGCGGTGCCGATCCTGTTCCATTTCTCAGCCATATTGACCTCCTTAGTAATTGGAGCGTACTTCGCAGGAGTGGGAGCAGGAGGCTTCATAGGTGGCATCCTCACCGACACCTACGGCAGGAAGAGGATCTTCATTTACGACACGCTTGGTATGGCTATCTTCGCGCTGCTGAGCGCTGCGGCCCTCAACGGAATATGGTTCCTAATAACTCGAAGTTTATTGGGTTTCTTCATAGGCATGGATTACACTGCAGCCGTTCCTCTCCTCTCTGAGTACGCGCCCTCCAAAGATAGGGGGAGACTTCTCACAATAGAAGCCCTCATGTTTAAGGTGGGTGAGGAATTCATCATATTGTTAGGGGCTCTCCTCACCATAGTGGTGGGGGTCCTCTCGGCTTGGAGGTACACTTTCATAGTGGGGGCAGTTCCTGTATTACTAGCATTCTTCTTGAGGAGATCGTTTCCAGAGAGTTTAAGGTGGTCCGTCGAGAGTGGAAGGAAGGACAAGGTAAGGGAGACCATAGATACGCTAAGAAGACAAGGGCTCGAGCAGGAAGTGAGAGATGAGGAGCTCGGTTCCCCCTACGGGGTCAAGGACGTACTGCTTGAGTTCTTTTCACGTAGGAACGTGAGAGCGCTGCTTTACATCTTCTGGATCGGCACGTCCTACGCTCTAACTATTCCCCTAGTTGCTGCGTGGAGTCCAGTGATATTGGAAGCGTTAGGGGCCTCGGCCACTCTATCATTAATAGGGACGGCCATTATATCGGCGGCGGCAATAGTTGGCGTAGGGGTGGTGATGATCTACATAGACAAGATAGGACGAAGACTTATAGGAACTGTGGGTTACATCCTTTCCGCAATAATCATGGGTATAGTTTATTCTAGTTACGTTTTTCACTTCGTAAGCATAGATCTCATTATAGCGTTGTTTACCATTTTCATGGGAATAAACGTAGGAACAATAGGAAGCTTGCAGTACGTTCCACCAGCAGAGGTTACCTCGACAAAGGTAAGAGGACTCACGGTTGGATGGGACAAACTCTTCGAGTTCGAGATAGCCTTGGCCGCCTTGTCTATATACGCCGTTCTCGGACCAATGAATTCTACGCTCTTCGTTACCGTCGCGAGTATCATATCTGCGATTATCATTTATTTGGTGAGTTTTGAGACTAAACAGAAACCGCTGGAACAGATTTCGTCAGCTTGAATTTCCAACAAAGAGTGCCCGTCATGGATTCCCTTAATGGTTTGAGCTTCATTGAATTTTCACGAATTTGTGTCCAATTCTGAGCCCTTGGACTTCTCTAGAGTCACGGGAAAACCCATTCAAATTCCCCCCAGCGGGAAGACCCCCACCTGCACCTAAAGGTCCTACTAACCCTTCTGGAAACCCACATCTGGACAGGACTCGGATGAAAGAACGTCTTACCTATCCACCTCTCCCCCACGACCAGGGCCATCCTGTTCCTCGTCCCCATGGAGTCCATATCCCTCAGCTCGTTCTCCTTACCGAAGAGGTCCCTTCCGCTGGACTTTGGTTCGTCGACGAAGATTAAATTATCACCCAACTAGTTAAACTCTCCGTCGATCACTGAAGGAATAGTCAGCGGCCCTTCGCCTCCGACGTCAACTGTAAGGTTCACACCTAGCTGACTTCTGGAGGAACGGTAGAGGTACTCGAAGCTACGAAGAAGCTGGAAACCTAGCCCGGAGAACTCCGACCGGGTTCAGGGTTGAGGATGCGTCCATCTGACACATGTCCGTAAAGTGGGCCGGAGGTCGGTCTCCATGTAAATATTTTTAAATGTATAAACTCAACACTAAACGTGTACAGTAGGTACCCTCTAAAGTTAGTCACTGTCACCCTAGAGCACGACAGGTGCTGGACGAGCTTCGTGAAGGAGGGCCAGATAAGGGTGTTGTCCCACGTCAACAACGGAACCTACGTGAGGGACGTGGTCGTGGGAGACATCGAGGCCGTGAGGACGGTGACGCGGCTCGATCCCTCAACCAGGGTGAAGGAGGTGGTTAACCTTAGGAGGTACGGGGACGTGGTGGTCGCTGACATACTTCTCAGTTACGACAACTCCACCGTCGCTCTCCTCCAGAAGAACGGCGTAGCGCTCCTGGAGCCTACCGTGGTTGAGGGAACTGAGAGCTGGAACTTCCTCGCCTACGAGTATCAGCTTAGGAAGATCTTGGAGGAGCTGGAGAGGGCAGCTTCGGTGGTGAGGGTGTCTATGACAGACTACGTCCCTCAGAGGGAGGTGGTGTTGAGCGACGACGAAGTGAGGGCACTTGAGGGAGCTATAAGTATGGGGTACTTCGAGGTCCCTAGGAGGCACAGGACGTGGGAGGTGTCGAGGAAGTTAGGCATGTCGCAGTCCACCTTCACCCTCCACCTGAGGAGGGCCCAGAGGAAGTTGGCCACCAAGTTCCTTAATTCACTGCGGAGGAGCTCCTCTACCTGAACTCGTTTGCTATATCTGTAGATTTTGATTATGATGATTTCTCCATACAAGCATTATTCCTCAGATATTCTCGCATCCTTCCAAGGAAGAAATCATGCGCGGTGGTCTATTTGATTTAAGAATACTTTTAACTATGTGCACAATAAATGTTAGATCTCTTAGGCATTTCCACAGTCGAACTTTTTAGTTCTGTTTCACCCTCTAATGTATGGAGTCTGGTCCCTTCTTCGAAGATTTCAGGCAAGGGCAGAAGTTCAGGAGTAAGGTGGGAAGGACTTTACTCGACGTCGACAACGTCTGGTTCACGCTGTTGACCAACAACAACAACCAGATCCACTTCAACCAGGACTACACTTCCAAGAACTTCCCTGGAGACCCATTCAAGGGTAGGCTGGTAGTGAACGGGTTCCTCACACTAGCTGTGACGGCGGGACTCCTAGTGGAGTACACTAGCGCCATGGGGTTCATGTTGGGAGTAGACAACGTAAAGTTCCTCCAGCCAGTTTTCGCTGGAGACACACTTTACGCAGAGGCAGAGGTTACTGAAGTGAGGGAGTCCAAGTCTAGGGAGGGCTTCGGAGTGGTGAAGGTGAGGACGTGGGGGGTGAACCAGAGGGGGGAGAAGGTCATAGAGTTCGATAGGGCGTTCATGGTGAGAAAGAGGACAGCGGTGTGGACTGGAGAGAGGAGAGCTCAGTAGGACTTGGGCAGGTCCAATGCGTGTGTGGCGAGAAAGGCCAGGGCCATGTTCTGGGAGACAGGGGCCACCTTGTATAGCCTTGTCTCACGGAACTTCCTCTCCACCCCAGAGGAAGCGTACCCGTAACCTCCATGGACGTCCATGGCTACGTTAGCCGCGTCCCATGCCACCTCAGCAGCTAGGTACTTGACCATCGTAGCGTACTCCCCTGAGAGGTTCTGGTCAACACCGTCCACCACCTCCAAGGCCCTCCTGAAGAGGTGTTCCACAGCCACAGTCCTGGCATAGACGTCGGCTATTGGAAACTGCACTCCCTGGTTGGCCCCTATGGGTTTCCCAAACACGAACCTCTCCCTCGCGTACTCCGAGGCCTTCCTGACGAACCACCTAGCGTTCCCTAGCAGCTCCCCCGCTATCATGACTCTCTCCGCGTTTAACGCGGCCACGAGGCACGGGAAACCCTTGTCCACCTCCCCCACTACGTCTTCTTCCCCCACCTCGAGCCCATCAACGTGGACCTCGTAGACGTCGGTGTTAGACATCGTTCTAATTTCGTCGTATTCCAGTCCCTTAGCTTCCCTCAGGTTCACCAGGAAGAGTGTTATCCCGTCCGTCTTCTTCTCCACGTCCTCAAGCCTCCTTGTACGCGCCGCGAGCACCATGAGATCCGTGTGGCCCAGCCTCGAGGAGAACACTTTCCTCCCCTTCACTACGAACTTTCCTCCCTTCCTCTCTGCGAACGTCCTCATCCTGGTGGAGTCGGAGCCGCTCTCCTGTTCCGTTAGAGCGAGAGTCATCACCCTCGTCCCCTTGGCTATTGAAGGAAACCACCTTTCCTTCAACCTCTCGTTTGCGCACTTCCTCAGCATGGACGTGAGGTAATATTGGCCGTGGACGAAGTAGGAGTTTCCCCCGAGGAGGTTTATCTCCCGTAGCAGGAGAGATGCCTCTCTCGTTCCCCTTCCACCACCTCCGTACTCCTCCGGTATGAGGAGCCCTCCTAGTCCTAACTCCATGAATTCCCTCACGAACTCCTCGGGGAACTCCCTCCTCTCGTCTGTCCTATTCCAGTAAGACTCGCCGTACCTGGACATGAGCCCCCTCACGGTGGTAAGGAGAACTTCAGTGTCCTCGTCCACCTGAAATTCGATCACAGTAGGTGAGGTATGGGTCCGACATTATAAGCAATCGCGGGGGAACGCACGGAGTTCGACTCCTAACCTGTTCCTCCTCCAAGGGAAACCACAGACACGGATCGGCGTAGCGCTGAATGTAACTGGGGGTCCGCGCGTTTGGAGCTGGCGTCGACTCAGCTGGAGTGCCCCGCGCCTCCTCTCCGACCTCAAGGGTCTTTCCACATCCCTCCAGACAGCTTTTTCCTAAGAGTTCGGGTGGGGACGACGAACCCTACGCTCGCCTGTCCATCATCTTAACGATCCCCTTCCTGGCCATGTCCTCCACCTCTTCCCTACTGTAGCCAAGCTCCTCCAATACTTCGACCGTGTGTTCTCCTAGCCCAGGAGAGGGCCTCCTAAGGCCAACCCAGGTCTGGAGCGGAAAGTTGAGGTACTTGATCGCCCCGACTTCCGTAACCTCCCCGTACCTCCGAATAGCCTCCCCCAGGGTTAAGACAGGAGCACACGGTACGTCGTACCTCCTCAGGACGTCGATCCAGCGGTCTCTAGTCTCTCTTTCCATTTCCCTCTGGATCTCAGCAACCACGATCTCTTTCGCCCTCACCCTCTTCGAGTTGGTGGAGTACGCCTTCAGGTCCTCCCTGCCTATTGCGTCACAGAGCCTCAGGAACTGGGAGTCGTTGAAGACAGCTACGTAGACGTAACCGTCACTCGTCCTGAAGGCCTGGTAGGGAACGAGGTACCTGTGAGCTGACCCCGTTCTAGTGGGAGAGGTCCCTCCGTTTAGAACAGCGTAAGCGTCCTCCAGGGAAAGGTACAGCTGGGTCTGAAGCATGGGTACGTCGAGCAGCACGGGTCTCCGGTCTGAGGCGTACGCGTGGAGCACAGAGATCGCCGCCATCATTGCCGTTGTGACGTCTGCTATTGAGGTAGCGAACTTCGATGGAGGTCCGCCAGGGTAGCCGGTGAGATCCATGAGGCCACTCTCCGCCAGCACAGTTGCGTCGTAGGCTGGCCTATCACCTTCCCTCCGCCCGTAACCTGTGATCGAGCAGTAGATCACCTTGGGGTTAACTCGCACCGCCTCTTCGAAGTCCACGCCCAACTTGGAGAGTGCCCTAGGCCTGTAGTTAGTCACCACAACGTCGGCCGTGGAGAGGAGCTCCTCGAAGATCTCCAGCCCCTCTTTCCTCTTGAGGTCTATGGAGACGCTCCTCTTGTTCCTATTTACACTGGCGAAGTAAAGACCCTTTACCCCCTCCAGCTCTATCTTCCGTCTGTCGTCCCCCTGAGGAGGTTCCACCTTTATTACGTCTTCCCCTAGCTCCCCTAATATGGTGCACGCTAGAGGGGCAGAGATGTTGTTACCTAACTCCAGGACTCTCATAGTATCCACTACGGGGAGCCAATTAATAGAATTCTGCAACGTCGAACACTAGCCAGAGTGGGAAGAGCAGATCATGGGGGACCTGCACGGGCTAGGGCCATTACCCTCAAATGTTATTGTGGGCTAGCAGGTTATTACCGCATAAAGTGCTGAACTATAAACTTTGCCCTGGAAGAGAGTAACCATGTTCAATTCGATTTTGAGTGGTGACGAGCTCGAAGTTGAGACGGTGTGGATGTGATGTGCTAACTTCCTAAAGTTCCTCGGTACGGAGATTCTCCCGACTCCGTTCGTTCCAGTTAACGAGTGGCCTGCGCTTGGTACTGGGTGTGGTAGGGGAGGCCCCAGAGTGAAGGCCTAGGATAGCTCATCGGAGGATGGGATGAATAGGAGCCTCATCGCGATGGACTTTAATTGGTTACCCCTCTCCATTTGACTCAGATTTCCTCCACCCAAGCCGAACCGATGGACGCGATTAGGATACCTCAACGAAAAGGTTATATTACTCAAGGTATTATGTATCTACAATGGAGAAACCTAAAGAAAGTGTAGCGCAGAAAGGAAAGATCAAGTCTATCGTGGGAATCAGTGTAATTGCCTTCCTGGCGTGGACCATATCAGTCTATGACTACATACTCTTCGGAAACATGCTACCCGTTATGCAGAGTTACTTCCATTGGACCGATACGCAGTCCAGCCTACTGGCGACGTTGGTCTCCATTGGTATATTACTGGTATCGTTCACGGTGGGTCCTATGATAGATAGGTTCGGAAGGGTGAAGGCCATAGCCATTACTACGGCCGGAGTCGCGATAAGTTCACTCCTAACTGGTATTGCTGGGCTACTTGTCGCACCCATAGCCTTCGTGTGGATCGCGGTGGTCAGAGCCTTTTCGGGCTTCGGGTACTCCGAGCAGGCCGCCAACTCCGCTTACCTCACTGAGATTTACAAAGAGAAAGTTAGGGGAACGATATACTCCTTCGTTCAAGGAGGGTGGCCCATAGGCGTCCTACTGGGCTCTGCGTTCATAATTCTACTGCTAGGCAAGGTCCCTTGGTACGCTATCTTCTGGTTCGCTACTATACCTGCCGTGGTGGTCGCGCTACTAGCCCTCTTCCTACTCCCTGAGACTGAGAGGTACTTCCACATAAGGACGGTGAGGGCCTACATCAAGGCGGGGAAGGTGGAGGAGGCTAAGTCTCTCATGGACAAGTACAAGGTTGACATAGACGAAGCCAAGAAGATGACCTACGGACAACTGTTCAGCTCCAAACTGAGGAAACACACTACGTTCCTCTCGCTATCGTTCCTGACCAACTGGATGGGAATAGAAGTGTTCGTGGTACTGATCACCCTTGTCCTCACGACTGCGAAGGGGATATCGTTTACTAGTACTCTTACATGGCTCATAATCGCTAACGCCCTCTCCTACATAGGATACGTAGCTCACGGTATCTTAGGTGACAGGATAGGCAGAAGGGACACCATATTGATGGGGTGGATCGTTGCGGGACTGGCCGGAATAGGTATGATGTTAGCTCCATCCTCTGACCCGCTGCTGGTCGAGATCCTCTACGTCATTACACTGTTCTTCATAATTGGTCCGTACTCGGCGCTGTTCTCCTACATGGGTGAGTCGTTCCCCACTAGGGCTAGAGGGACGGGTGTGGCGTTCGTGAACGCCATGGGTCCCATAGGGGGACTAGCGGGAGCTGGTGCGTTAACCGCAATTCTCGCTAGTGGAGCCAGTATGACTATCGCCGCAATACTAGCAGGAGGTATACCTACCCTCGCTAGTGGCCTACTGCTCCTAGGCGCTAGGAGAATAAGGCCTGGAATGAAGTTAGAGGACATCAGCTATTAATGAGTCAATTATTAAAGTAATAAACTTTTCTTATGTTCTTAGTCGGATAATTCCATTATTACTTCCTTAAGTAGCTTCACCCCCTTCTCTACCTGCTCCCAATCGGTATATTCGTCAGGTGCATGGCTAACTCCACCCTTGCTGGGAACGAAGATCATGCCGACTTTAGCCACGCTTGCCATTACTTGCGTATCGTGGAGCGCCCTGCTTGGCATCCTCATATATGAGAGCCCAAGTTTCTTAGCAGAGGACTCTATCTTTGATACAACTTCTTCAGAGCACTTGACTGGCTCCTCAAACAGCTCTTTGTAGCCAACCTGGACCTTCTCCTCAGCGGCCGCCTCGGTTGCTTCGTTCAGTACGGCTTCCTTTATTGCCTTCATGTCCTCGGCTTCAAGACTCCTTATGTCTACACCCACCGTCACTTGACCACTGATGACGTTCATTACGTTGGGAGTGACGTCCAATAGTCCCACCGTACCTACTGCCTCCTCCACTTTCTTGGTCTCTCGTCTCACCGCCAATATGGTTCTTGCAGCAGGTATCATGGGATCCCTACGCATATTCATGGGAGTCGTTCCGGCGTGGGACTGTCTTCCCTTGAAGGTGATCCACAACCTCTGGACTCCTACTATTCCGGTGACAACTCCAATTTCCTTGCCCATCGATTCGAGTACTGGGCCCTGTTCCACGTGAAGCTCCACGTGATGAGCCACGTTACCTACGAATCTGTCGATCCTGGTGGCCTTAGTTCGTTTGGAGAACTCCTCAAAATCCTTAGGGAAGGGATTACCAGAGTAAAGTCCCCTAAAGCCCTCTAAGTCTGTGGGTCTCAGAAGCCCCGCGAAATACTTGCTTCCCAAGAACGGAGTGTATGCGTTTCCTTCCTCGTCGGTGAAGACTATTACAGCAATGGGTCGTCTGGTTCTCACCATATCCTCATTGAGCTCTCTCACCACCTCTAAGGCCCCCATAACCCCCAGAGCTCCATCGAATATCCCCCCGTTCATGACCGAGTCTATGTGGGAGCCAGTGGTGACAAATGGACCATCAGATTCACCCTCTCTGACTCCTATCAGGTTCCCAGCAAGATCATAAAATGTCTTAAGGTGTAGTTCTTTCATGAGTGATACTACAAATTCCCTAGCCTCGAGGTCCGGAGTTGACATTGAGGGCCTGCTTACGCCACCTCTAGGGTCCTTACCTATTTCCCCTAAAGCCTCTAGGTATCTTCTAATCTGACTCACGAGAAAGTATTTGGTAATGGAAATTAAAATTGTTTGCTGAATTGCTGTAATAGATCAGCTAGGGTACCAAGACCGCTCTTCCCTCCACACCCCCGTCCCTGAGCTTATTAAAAGTGTCGTTGATCTCCTCGAAACTGATCCTCTGTATCCTTGACCTTACCAAGCCCATCTCAGCCAGCTTTACGACTTCAGTCAGCTCAGTTAGGGTTCCCCAGCTACTGAAAGTTACGGCTATTTCGGATGCCACCCTCGGAGAGTACTTCATTGTTCCTCCGGCCTGTCCCACTATTACCACTATGGACTCCCTGCCCGCCATTCTCAACGCCTGATCCATTGTGGAGTCGGTTCCCACCAGATCTAAGACTCCGTTTACTCCCTCCCTTCCTGTGAGATCCATAACCGCTTCAACGGGATCTTCAACAGAGGCGTCAACAGTAAGGTCAGCACCTAGGTCCCGAGCTTGTCTTAGCCTACTCTCCTTAACGTCAACAGCGACGAGTTTTGAGTAGGGAGCGAAGAGTCTCAAATATTGCAGCGCGAAGGACCCCAAGCCCCCGATCCCTAGGACTACAGCAATGGTTCCTGGGAAGAGGTAGGAAAGCATCTTCTTTATCGCCCTATATGGAGTCAGGCCTGCGTCGGCCAGTGGAGCCGCTTCCACAGGATCCGCGTTGAGTGGGACGAGGTACCTATATGAGGGGACGAGGACGAATTCAGCGTACCCTCCGGGCCTTCCAACTCCCATCCATCCGGATGGGTCGGAGAGGTTGCCTTCTCCCCTTATACTGTGTCTATCCGTCCTCTCGCTCCATGCCCCGTAGACCACGACTCTTTCCCCTACACTTACTCCTTTGACGCTCTCACCAACCCTCTCCACGTACCCCGCCACCTCATGCCCTAAGGTGAAGGGGAGCGTAGGTAGAGTGGCGATCTTCCCCTCGGCTATATGAAGGTCGGTGTGGCATATTCCGGCTCCTCCTACCCTAACTAGAACTTCCTCCCCCCTCGGAGTTGGTGTGGGAACTTCCCTTATTTCGAGCGGCCTTCCGTAGGCCATTAACTGGATGGCCCTCATAAGTCTTACTACTCATTCAGGACTAAATTCCTTAACTCTGGACACGAAGGTCCAATTGACAGTTTGAGCCGTTTCGATCCATCATTTGGTCCTTAATTCTGAGATATAATCGGTGATAGAACGGCGATCCGTCGAGTCGGCAAAAACACTATCTAAACGTCGGTAGTTGAGGTGAGTAAGTTTAAATATTGTGATAAGGTATATGGGTAGACGTGAAAGAAATATTCGTGTCCATAGGGGCAGAC
The DNA here is from genome assembly GCF_003967175.1 of Sulfodiicoccus acidiphilus. Lineage (NCBI taxonomy): Archaea > Thermoproteati > Thermoproteota > Thermoprotei > Sulfolobales > Sulfolobaceae > Sulfodiicoccus > Sulfodiicoccus acidiphilus. The sequence goes on from NZ_AP018553.1 coordinate 1,975,979, forward strand.
GCAGATAGCGTGGCCGGCTGGCTAGGTTCCTACGGAGGACAGGACTCTCCCCACGACATATCGAGGGGAGTGTACGCCTCCGAAGTCGGCATCCCCAGGCTCTTGTCCCTTTTTAAGAGGAAGGGAATAAAGGTGACCTGGTTCCTTCCAGGACACACTGTGGAGTCCTTCCCTGAGGAGACGATGATGATCTACGAACATGAGCACGAGATAGGGGCCCATGGTTACTCCCACGAAAACCCAGTGAGCATGACCCCAGAGCAGGAGGAAGCGGTGTTAGTTAGGTCCATAGAACTCATAAGGGACTTGACGGGGAAGAAACCTGTGGGTAACACGGCGCCCTGGTGGGAGATGTCTTCAGTGACGGTAGAGCTACTCCTGAAACACGGTTTCAAGTACGATAGAAGCATGGCCGACAACGACTTCCAACCCTTCTACGCCAGGGTGAACAGGAGGTGGACCAAGATAGACTACTCTAAGCCGGCCAAGGAGTGGATGAAGCCAATATACTTGGGTGACCTGGTGGATTTGGTGGAGTACAGCGCTAACTGGATGCTGGACGATCTACCACCCATGATGTTCAACAAGCACGCGTGCAACAGCTACGGGTTCACCAACCCTAGAGACATTGAGCAGATATGGAGGGACGAGTTTGACTGGATGTATAGGAACTACGATTACGCGGTCTTCCCCTTGACCATTCACCCAGACGTGAGCGGTAGGCCGGAGGTGGCGCTCATGCTTGAGAGGTTCATAGATTACATCAACACCTTCCCAGGCGTGAGGTGGGCCACGTACGAGGAGGTGACGGAGGACTTCAGGAGGAGGAAGCCCTTCCAGAAGGCGCTGGAGGAGTACAAGGCTAGGCAGCAGAGGATCGCGGAGTACCAGAAGAAGCTCTCCAAGTAGACGCGTGATCTTCCTTGACCCTTCCCAGAGTCTCCGTTATAGCGCTAGGTGGTACAATTTCCTCAGCGGGGAAGGCGGGAGGAGGTGTTACAGCAACGCTGAGAGCCGAGGACTTGGTAGCCTCTATTCCTCAGGTGACTAAGGTAGCTGAGGTCTCGACGTCCACGTTTAAGCTAGTGGCGGGGCCTGCGCTCACCTTCGACGACCTCTTGCAACTGAGGGATCTCATAGTGGAGCAGGTTAGGAACGGAGCGCAGGGTGTAGTGGTCACTCAGGGCACGGACACAATAGAAGAGACGTCGTTCTTCCTAGATTTGACGCTCAACGTGGACGTACCAATCGTAGTAACTGGCGCTATGAGGAACCCAACGCTACCCGGAGCGGAGGGTGCAGGTAACCTTTACGATGCCCTACTGGTGGCATCTAGCCCAGAGGCCAAGGGTATGGGGGTGATGGTAGTTATGAACGATGAGGTTCACCTGGCCAAGTACGTACAGAAGATGCACACTAGTAACTTGGCCGCCTTTAAGTCACCCCTGCTAGGGCCTGTAGGGTGGGTGACGGAGGACAGGGTTACCATAGCCCTTAGGCCCGCGAGACCTCACCCAACCTTCGAAGTGGATAGAAACGAGCCAGAGAGAAAGGTGGCCCTGTACACGGTATCGATAGATGACGATGGAGAGCTTCTGAGAGGACTTAAGGGCATGGGATATCACGGGCTAGTGATTGCTGGAACGGGGGGTGGGCACGTGACCTCAAAGATGGCAGACCTAATAGGGGAGTTGGCCAAGGAGCTCATAGTCGTAATGAGTACTAGGACCAGATCTGGTGAAGTTCTCAGATCCACGTACTCCTTCAAGGGAGGGGAAATATACCTCATATCTAAGGGAGTAATCCCGGCCAAACACTTGGATCCGTTCAAGGCTAGGATCCTGTTGTACGTGATGTTGAGGGCAGGGAAAAACGTGGAGGAAATAAAGAGGACTTTCGACGAGTGGGTGTGAACTTTACACTGTCGGGTTGCTTCCGGGGACGTAGGAACCTGATCCCTTACTTCCTATCACCTGACCTTCCTGGAACACGACCTCTCCCCTCCTTATGGTCATTACGTTCCAACCGGTGACAGTCACGCCGTCGTATATGGTGTAGTCTATGTTGCTGTGAAGTACGTCTGGAGTTATTTTGACAGTCAAGTTGGGATCTAGGACGGCGAAGTCAGCGTCGCTGCCTATCGAGAACGTTCCCTTCCTCGGGAAGAGTCCGTACAGCCTAGCTGAATTGTAGGACGTAACAGCAACCATTGTCTCCGGGGAGATCAGTCCCTTCCTGACTCCAAAGTGGAAGAGTATGGGGAGTATGGTCTCGGTCCCGGGTACGCCGTTGGGTATCTCGTTGAACGGAGGAACGGTGTCCTTGAACCTCCTCTTCTGCTGGTCTGAGTAGACGCAGTGGTCGCTCCCCACCGTAAATATCTCCCCGGACCCCAGCCTATGCCAGAGCTTGGTCCTCTGTTCGTCGCTCCTGTACGGAGGGCTGCACACGAACCTATGGCCGTCAGGCCTCCTCAGGGCGTCCACGTTGAGGACTAAATAGTGGGGAGTAGTCTCGTTGAAGAACTTGTACCCCTTCCTCCTGTAGGAGCTCATCACGTCAACTGACTCTCCAGTAGACGTGTGCACTATGTACATCTTAACGCCCTTCCCTAGTACACTTCCTATGGTCGCCACCCTGTTGGTGGCCTCGACCTCCAGCTCCTCGGGCCTAGTGTAGGAGTGATACACTGGCTCCACTTTCCCCTGTCTCAGGTACTCCCCCACTAGTTCATCTATTACTTCCCCGTTCTCCGCGTGCACTCCCACCACCCCTCCGTTCTCGGAGATCTTCTTGGTCAACCTGTAGATTTCACCGTCAGTCAACATCAACTCCCCCTTGTAGGCCATGAAGAGCTTGAAGCTCACTACCCCCTGTCCTATTAACGTAGGTATCTCTTCCAAGGTAGCGGGAGTCGCCTCCCTCACGATCATGTGCAGTCCGTAGTCGGAGATCACCTTGGGGTCTGCGTTAGACCTCCACGTCTTATAGGCCTCCAGCAAGGAACTCCCCTTTGGAGGTGTGATGAAGTCCACTATGGTAGTCACTCCTCCAGCGACCGCCGCCCTAGTTCCGTGGAAGAAGTCGTCGGCCGTGACCGTCCCCATGAAGGGGAACTCCATGTGGGTGTGACCGTCAACTAGGCCGGGAAAGACGTACTTACCGGTGAGGTCAATTACCTTGGAGGCCTGTTCCTGTAGGTCTCCCGCCACCTTCGTGACTTTTCCGTCCTTTACCGCGACGTCGCACTCCACCGGACCTGCCGGAGTGAAGACCTTCGCGTTCCTTAAGAGGAGGTCCATAGACCCACCTACAGTCCATAGGAGGGTAGCCTCTTCTTTAGGAAAGGCCTCCTGATCCTGGCCTCAGCGACCTTCTCCACTGAGACGTCCGCGTAGAGGATCTCCTCCTTGCTTCCCGCTCTACTCACCACATCTCCGGTGGGGGATACCACCAGCGACTCGCCGAAGTATGGGTTCCTCTGGCCCTCGTACTCCGAGCCCACCCTGTTGAGACCGACCACGTAGGTCGTGTTGAAGACCGCGTGAGCTCGCATCTCCAGCTCCCAGATCTCCCTGTACGACGCTACGCTTGGGATAGCCACCAACCAGGCCCCATTCACTGTCGCCGCCCTCACCGGCTCTGGGAAGTGCCTGTCGTGACATATGGCCACCCCCAGTTTAACTCCCTCCACATCGAAAACCGGGAAACCTAGGTTCCCTACCTTGAAGTAGTAGTACTCGTTGAAGCCCGGCTCCTGAGGGAGATGGGTCTTCCTGTACTTGCCTACCACCACCCCCCTGTCTATCACGAAGGCGGTGTTGTAGAAGTCCCCTCCGTCCCTCTCGAATATGGGTACAACCACCGCCACACTCCTCTCCTTAGAAACCTCCTTGAACTTGGTGATCGTGTAGTCGTCCTCGGTCTCGGCGAACTTGAAGTGTTCTGGGTTCTGCTCGAAGGGGAAGTACACGGTGGGAGAGAGCTCGTCCAAGATTATCAGCTTAGCGCCGTTGTCGACTGCCCTGTTGACTAGCTCTACTTGTTTATCCACGTTCTCCTTCCTGTCCCACCCCATCGAGGTTTGAACTGCCGCGACCCTAACCAAATTTCATCGTAATACTAATCACCTTGTTAAATATAAAAGTGATCTTTAAACAGGAGGCTTTATCAATTCCCTCACTCCAGTAAAGATCGTCCTAAGTTGGGCTAGGGTGAGGCGAAATAACCGAAGGAGGAGATATAGCGGATTGAGCCGTCTGCTACCTCTCGTAAGCGTGGTACTCAGGTCGTCTGGTCCCACGAAGCACTCTCCTGGGCGTCGCTCCAGCGTTTCTTCAATCGGCGTAAATATTGCGAAAAGGTGGAAGGCTCCTGGGGAGCAGCCAAGACGAGAAAGGATACTGCTCTCCTGAACGTCCAAACTCCCCCAAGCATGGTAATCTAAAGAATTTTAGGAGAATGCCCTCCGCCATGGGATCGCTCCCCATGACAGACTCTGACTCGATACCTCCCACCCTCGCTGGCTACCCCGCCGTGAAGGGCGGAGCTTCTCGTTTTTCGAGAAGTTGTGGCTCCACCGAGGGACACTTCGGCCCCGACGCAGATATAGTCGTTGCTTACGAGTCGTGAGTCGAGACGGAGACATTTCGCTTACTCTCACCTCGACCAAGGCGCCTAGGGAGCGCTCATCCCCTCTATGACTGTGGCTAAAAAGAGCACTACAAACTTAGCGAACTACCCCTCCCTCACGGACGTGGAGTCCTCGCGGTGAGTCCCGCTCCTCGGAGCGATATCGATCTCCTTACGTAGCGGAGGTTCAGTGGAACCGTCCTGTGAACAGTACGGAAGGGGGATCGCGGAGGGTTTCCTCTCCACGGGCGTGAGTTCCCCCAGTCCCGAGGGTGCGACCCAGCTCTTTCAGTTAGGTCTAGAAGACGTTGGAGTCTCATTAACGTTTTTATAAGAGGGTATCAGTCCTCACGGAAGGGGACCCCCTTAACCCCCATAGGGTTAAAACTCCACAAAAGGGGCCATCTACCTCGAAAGGCGATCCTCTTCGAACCTCCTTCTTCATAAAGGACTGTTTTCGTGAGTAGTCCTGAATGTCGTTGTAGTGGATTTTAGGATAACGAATGGGACACACTCAAGATGGAAAAACATCTTTTTCCGTTGAGTAAAATAGTGGAATTATTGACGTATCGAGTGCATCTATTATAGTCCTTCTGCATATATAGCGTCAAGTAAAATAGATTAAGACAGCTTCTACCTTAGTCAGTATGGATATAAATCAACAGTATCTATATTGTACAGAAAAATTTTCTATATATATGCTATTTTATCTTAATAGGGGATGGGGACCCCTTCCGTGGGAGAGGGAACCGTCCCTTCACCTTCAAACCCGAGTTCACGAACGCCCTACTTATGCCAGACGTGAGATTTGGGGTTTGGGCTTCATAGGATTTCATAATATTTAATATCAATCCTCAACCCTTGGGCTTCACCAGAGTCCCGGGATAACCCGTTCACACCCCTCCGCTCCTTTAGCGGGATAACCCCGACCCACACCCGCGGTATTTCACGGACGTGGGGAAACCCGCACATCTTGAGGTAGATATTCAGTGATGCGTTTAGTTGTCTGTCTAGGGTGAACCCGCACCTCTCGCAGTTAAAAGTCCTGCCGACCTTTCGGGAAACCCGTCCACATCTGGGGCAGGACTTAGACGTGAGGTATGGGTTCACCTCCTTTACGAAAGAACCGTAAAGGGGAGCCTTATATTTTAGAACGCTATGAACAGTCCTCCAAACAGTCCTAGAGAGATTAGTAGGAACCACGGCAACAAACTCACTGTAAACTTCTGGAACTATAGTTATGTCGTTAAGCGTTTTGAGGAGATTGGGGAGGAATTAGGGATTAAGATTGTTAGGGTGAACGAGTCTTACACTTCTAAGTCTTGTTCCCTGTGCGGGGAAGCCCACGAAAGTGGGCGTATTAAGCGTGGTTTGTTCAGGTGTCCCCGCATGGGGAAAGTTATAAATGCGGATTTGAATGGGGCGATAAATATTCTACACATCCCCGAGTCTCTAGGATCTGGGAGTGGAGGGCAACTCCCAGTGAGGGATAGGGGTAACGGACCGAAGGCCCGGCCCGTGGTCCACCTCTGGACGAACGGAGCGGGGTGGGTGCTATTAGCACCCACCAGCTATGAAGCGATGAAAATGAAGGCGGTAAACCACGAACCTATGATCCGCCCTAAGGGGACCCTCGCCCTTTAGGGCGGGGAGGAGGTCAGAGTTCCTTCTCACGGCGGACGGAAAGAAGTTGACAAACATTTGTCACTTTTGACAGAAGGCTTAATAGTTAACAAATATATTGACAGACTGGAATCAGGCCGCGTTGATAGTTGATAACCTGTCTAGGGACGTCTTAAGGGCACTTCACTTTCCACAGGAGGGAGACGATTCCTTCAAGCCACCCACGGTCTCCGGAATTTCCACGTCACTCAACGTCAGCTTCTCCGCAGTTGCGAGTAAACTGAGGGAAATGAGGGAAACTGGACTCATCCCAAAGAAACTCTCCATGGCGATTAATGGGGCCTACATCAAGAGGACTGAGTACTTGCTCTTGGGGCTTGTAGACAGACGTGGTGCCTCGGAAGTTGAGGAGGCGATGCGCACTGATCCACCGAGGTATGTGCTCACTTTCCACCGGGCCAACATGGGTACTCCTAACACTGCAATAGTTCTGGTGTTTGAGCTTTTGGCGGAAGAGACCGAGCTTGAGGCTAGGGCCAGGGAACTGGAGAGGAGCTTCCCTTCACTCAGGCTTCTGCCGGGGAGGGCCCAGAGGCTCGAGTTCCCAACAATAGAGCCCTCTGACTCCTACGAGAAGAGGGTGGTTAGGAACCTCTCGGTGGCTGGGTCCTTCGAGAGGAGGGTACTGAGAGCGCTGTGGGAGGACACCGATTCCACCGTCCCCGAGTTGACGGACAAGGTGGGTGGGAAGAGCTACAGAACGGTGAAGAGAGTGTTAGACGCCATGGTGAGGGTCAGGGCCTTCTGGCTCTTTCCAGAGATAGACTCGGCCGCCATGCAAGACGGAAGCATGTTCGCCATAACGGTTCAGCTCGAGGGTTCCTCAAGGGACGGCACTATAATGCTACTGAAGGAGCTCCTCAGGGACGACTACGTGATGTACAGGGACTACTACGCCGACACGGTGCCCTTCGGTTGCGTTTACAGGTCTAGGAGGGAATACGAGTCAATCTTGAATAGGTTGAACTCATCTGGTCTCCACTTCGTCGTGTTTGACGACTTCAGAGGTTTTTCCACCAAAAACTGTCCACTCGACTAGTGAGAATTGACTGGTTCCCGAAAGGTTAAGAACGCGGAGGGACTGCTTTCATCTGAAAACGAGGAAGAGAGGGTCCGCTAGAGGCCTCTGTGGAGTGACGCTCTAGTTCCATCCTCTACGTCAGTTAACGATGGGCTCCAGAGCGAAGCGGACAATGTAACTTCCCTAATCTAAATTTTAGGGATAGACCCAAGTTGTAGGATTAGGAAGTTGGTGGGAACGTGAGGGGCATAAACTCTACAACCCTGTTAACTCTCCCAAGGTACTTGGAGCCCACGGTACAACTGTGGAAGTCGGTTTCGATCTGTGTATAGCTGACGGTTCGCCCATTACGGCGTGTCACGCTTACGTTTTCAGGTGGTTCGGAACGTCAGGGAATCCCTCTCCAGAGGAAGGCTGTTCGATTTAACGAGTCAGTGTGTGCACTCTGCACGGCCCGCGTCAACGTGTGTCCGGTGGCCGCCATAGACGTCAAGCCGTCCTGAGCCTTCCCAGCCTCAGTCCTAGTGCCCCCGTGGACACTTAACGTCTCTGAATTCCACAGCCATTTAGATAAGGGCCAAAACTCAGAGGGAGGGTAATGTGACCTTAACTTCGTCTTAGTTGGTTTCAAGTCCCCTTTACCGATCCGTCCCATTACCACAGCGGACCCGGTCTCCAAACCTAGGTCCAACGGGTAAACTACCCTCGTCCACGAGGGTGGAGTCTCTTGCGAATGTTAGACGATTCGTGTGTCATACTCGCTTCGTAAAGATCTTTTACTACTTGTGGGGACTTTCTTCTCTCACATTCCCTGCCCTCCAGTACTTTGGACTAAACGTGGTCCGGGTCTCACGTTTCCCTCACTTCCAGGGGTTACTCGTTCTCACCGTCGACTTTGGGTTTACATCTCACATTCAGTGGACAGTGAGGGGCGTCGGAACTCACTCCTCACGAAAAGGGGACCTTTCATCAATAGCCTCTACTCCCTGTGAAAGAGGGAAGGAAAACTCTGTTTGCTTCTCAATCCTATCGAGCCCTCAATCGAGCTGTGGAAGAGCGCGATTAACATTACTAAATGATTCTAAAAACCAAATAAGTGAGAGAGCTAGCCGTCCCTTAACCCCCGCTCTTCTGTAAAGGCGTTCTATCCTACCCCTCAACTAGGGGGAGAAGAAGGAGCTCGGCCAGCAGGTACCCTGCAGGACCGCCTAGAGCTGAAGGTGCTCGCGGGCGTCAGCTAGGGCATTAACGTGAGTGATCGCGTGCCCCCAACTTCCAGTAAGTAGAAAAGGCGCAATATTGTTCTAGGGACCCGCTCTACCCTGGCAGGTGACGGCACAAAAGCTTTTTTGCTCGTATCAGTGAAAAACTTCATCATGATTAAAGTGAAACGTATATACGATGAACCTTCTCCTGAGGACGGTCTCAGAGTCCTGGTAGACCGGCTTTGGCCTAGAGGAGTCAAGAAAGAGGTAGCCCGCGTAGATGTGTGGCTCAAGGAGATCGCTCCTTCAGACGAACTAAGGAAGTGGTTTTCCCACGACCCGGGGAGGTGGGAGGAATTCAAAGTGAAGTACAGGGAGGAGTTGGAGGGCAACCCTAACCTGGCCAGGTTGGCTCAATTGGTTAGGGAGAACAACGCGGTGACTCTCCTCTACTCGGCCAAGGACAGAGATAGGAACAACGCGGTGGCGTTGAGGGAGGTCCTAGAAGGTTACTTGTCGCGAAGCTGAGGCTGACCCAGATTCGCTCTAACCTCCCCGAATTATCCCCTCTTTCCGTTAGGAACTTACCCAACTCACTTACCTTTCCTCTACTTGTTGTTTGGACCAAAGGAGTATCCCATTCTAACGTCCAGAGCGTCGACTTCCCAATAACCTTAGTGAGCCCCTAATAGATTAGGGATAGATTTCAAAACGATGACGTAGAGAAGAGGTTTGGTGGGAACGTGATGGCGAAAGCAGAGTTAAGTTTCAGGCCCCCATATTCTGTGGTCGTACTCTCGAACACTAAGAGATTGACGTCCAGGATGCTTCAGGTGGAGCTGGGAGGCGTCACAGTCACTGTGGCTGCCCTATCAGGCCCGTTGAGCTACGTTTCCGCGGATAGAAATAACGTCTACGTGAATGGGTTGGACGAGAGGGAAGAACTCAACCTAGCTAAGGACATCGCGGAGTTACTCGCGTTCGAATTGTTGGGGGAAGATTACGATGCCGCCAAAACGAGCGGATGGAGGCTCGCGAAGGAGGACCACGAAAGGGACTCACACACCTACACCTCGAGGATATGGAGCGACACCTCCGGCTCAATTTCCCTCTCGTTCAGTCTAACGGTTTATCACTCAAACAGGAGCAGACCAAACCCATACGTGATCCTGAACGCGCAGCTGGAGCCCTAAGGTAAATGTAGATAGACTTCATAGAAAGTCATAATTTAAATTTCTATATCGTTCTAGGAAAAATCAAGTCTCAATCTGAGCACGGTAGTGCGATGGAATTCTCGACCTAAGAAAAGGAGATTTGTATTTTCCCAACTAGATGTTCAGAATGTTTTCCATTAACGAGTCCATCTTTTTGAGGATGTCGTTATTTTTTATACCGTACTCTTTCCCTATCTCGCTTGGTTTCCTAAAGCCCACATAGGTCTTCCCGGACGACGTCCATACGACAACTCTCAATGGAAGCTCATAGGCTATCTCCCTAACTTCCTGCATTAATATCGTCCCAACTTTGGGATTACCGAAATAGATGACGACGGTTGGCTCCAGCTCCATCCCAACTTTCTTGGCGTTCGTCGAGTGGTCGATCTCAGCTAGAACTTCAGCTCCCAGTCCGTACATCTTTTCCTTAAGTCTCTTCACAGTTTCGTCGAACGAATAGGGGGACTCTACAGTTATCATGGACAGTCGTGCGTTGGCCAACTGTGTCGATAATAAGTCTTTTCCCAACTTAGACACCTGTGGCCTCCTTTCGAGCTACCCCCACCCTTAAGGGTGGAGTTTCCTTCTTCACAGTCCCCTCGACCTGGGGGCGGACACTTAGGGTGACTCCCGTCCAGGAAATATACACGTGTCGTCACTCCTACTGGGGCCGCCGGCTGGTGCACACTGCACGGACTTCAGCCTCGACCAGGGGCGTTTAGGTGGGACTCGCCCAATCAGCCAGCGTGAAGACGTTTTACGTCGTTTAAACCCTCCGCAAAGGGGGGCCTTCCAACGGTAAGGGCCCAGGCTCTCAGTCACATTCTAACCTCGTCCTTATATAATTCTCACCACGGGCCTGCCGAAGAAAGTTGGGTCTACCACTGAAAGGCAGATGTGTTTCTATCAAGGTGGGGAACCATATCTCCCGTCATTATCACCTTCTCAGATCGGGGATCGCCGGAGCTTCCCGTTTCTCTAGGTAGAGAGCAAGAAGATAAGTGAAGTTCAGAAAGTTTTAGCAGGGCATGAACGAAGGAGGAGTAGGAAATTGAAATTATTGTATGATAAGAGGAGTAAGTTTCTGAAGCATGTTTTGAACAGCATAGTAAGGGGAGTGATGGAGGAGTTGAGGAAAGGGGAGTGATGGAAGTCGTCGTGGGGTATCCTAAGGAGATATCACGAAATCGCGGTAACAAACGTAATAAACTTACTGTGAACTTCTGGAATTACGGTTATGCCATTAGACGTTTTGAGGAAGTCAGGGATGAACTAGGGACGAGAATAGTTATGGTGGACGAGCACTACACTTCTAAGACGTGCTCCCTATGCGGGGAAGCCCACGAAAGTGGGCGTATTAAACGTGGTTTGTTCAAGTGTCCCCGCATGGGGAAAGTTGTAAACGCAGATCTTGAGCAATAAATATCCTACTCATCCCCGAGTCCCTAGGAACCGTGGGCAGAGGGCTCCCCACGGCGAGGGATAGGGGTAACGGGCCGAAGGCCCAGCCCGTGGTCTACCTCTGGACGAACGGAGCGGGGTGGGTAGTTCCCACCAGCTATGAAGTGATGAAGGTGAGGGAGGTAAACCACGAACCCGTGATCCGCCCTAAGGGAACCTTCGTCCTTCAGGGCGGGGAGGAGGTCAGCAGATGCTAACTCTAGAGACCGAGACGGCCTCGCAGTTAATTGCCTTCAAGAACGCGGATCGTCACAAGCAGTCTGACCCCTCTTAAGTCTGGAGGGAACGAGGCACGGGGATTTCTAACTAAGTTTCGACTCCATTTTCATTATCCCTATGTAGTTGGTGAAGTAGTTGCGACCACGGACGGCCTCCAGTCGGCATTGGTGGAGGGACGAACTACGCGACAGTATTGCTGGCGAGGGAATTGGACGTGAGGTTCGTCAGCGGGCGCGACGCAATTGAACCTCGCTCGGAAGGAAGACGGCTAACTGTCGCTCAGCCCGTCGAGGCCTAGGACGTGGCAGTTATTTCGGGCCTGTAAGTCTTGAGTTGTTTCCCCCTTTGTACATATTGGGAGGGTTGTTGAGGCCAAGCGGCATTTTCTCGAACGACGCGTAATGGGATCCCCGTCTAGAAAGGGCGAGGAGGATCGTCATACAGTTTGAAGATACGGGATTTTACGTCCCCGATGTTTCCTGAACACTGCGACTGATAATCCCTTAAACTTAAGGGGTATCATCTTTAATGGAGGAGTTCGACTCCACACTTGATGAGAGACGTGGACGAAAACAAGGTTTCCTCGGTCATGATCTCGGACCACGCGGAAGAGGAGGACCTCCTAATTCAAGTGGAGGAGGCCGTAGAGAGGGGAGAGGACGCGCTCCCGAAGTTCGAAATCCTCGAGGCCAACCTCAAGAGGCACATATACGCCGAGGAAGAGATCCTTTTTCCTCGGATAGAGGACGGGAGTTGGCGCCCTGTCGTGGAGGAGCTGATGAATCAACATTGCGCAATTTGGGACGGACTACGGGAGTTCAAGTCGAACGTGGGAACTAGTGAGGCTCCAAAGGTGTTGAACAGACTCTACTCCCTCCTGAAGGTTCACAACTCAATAGAGGAGGGAGGAGTGTACGGGGCAGTGGACGACTCGATGACGACGCCGTTAGACCTCGAACGTGTTGAGGTACCTCTGGGGTGGGAACCCCTCTTCACCATCAACGGCGCGGGGTTAAGGAGCAGGAGATATTGAGATGTCGAAGACGGAGTGGAAGAAAAGTATACTGGATGGACTGAGGGAGGTCTACGATCCCGAGATACCCATTAATGTGGTGGACCTCGGGCTGGTGTACGAGTTGGAGGTCAACGAAGAGGGAGACGTGTATCTCAGGATAGGGGCTACGACGCCCTCCTGTCCGGTGACTGAGGACTTGGTCTATACGGTGGAGCTGGTCGTCAGGGAGAGGGTGCCGGCAAGGAGTGTGCAAGTTGACCTCGACTTGGAAACCAGGTGGACGCCGTTCATGATGACCCCAGAGGGTAGGAAGGCGTTTCAGAGGTCCTTCGGATACGATATAGTGGAGAGATGGTCAAGTAGAGCGAGGTGATTAGTCCTTCTGTATTCCCTCCAGGAAGTCCTCTACGACCTTTTTCAGGGCCCTCCTCAGGAGTTCCTGGGCTGACGCTGGAGCCACTCCCAGAGTCCGCGCTAGCTCAGTGAGGGTCGCTTCCCTATCGACGTCGAAGTAGCCTTTCCTGAAAGCTAAGAGGAGTGCCTGAAGTTGTCTAGGAGTTAGATCCTTCCTCCTCGGCTTCGCAGGAACGGACTTCGTGACTCGCGGCCTGAGGCCGAGCCTGTCCAGCTCCCTCAGCACGTCTCTCACGTTTCCCACTGACGGGACGAGAAGCCTGTAGACTATCTCGTTCTGACTCAGGGGCCACGCGTTCAGAGTGAGGACTTCGGCGCTCGAGAGGAACCTGCAGGCTGAACAGCTGGGTGACCTCGCCCAAACCCACTCATCCCCTAACCTCACCACCTTCACTCCCACGGACTTCATAGCACTTCTAGTCTGTGGGTCCAAGTCCTTCACCCTGATGAGGTGGTCACTGACCTCGCCCTTTGGGATGACCCTCTCTATTACAGAGTGTCTCCCCCAAGGAGGTGCATTACTCTGCAGTCCTCCCTCCTGACGTAGAGTTCAACCTGAATGGGTTGTTTCACCCTTAAAAGTAAGGGAGGCTCTTTTTTCAACCTTTCTCACCTGCCTTAAGACTTGCGTCAGGGTGGAGGCGAAGAAGTAAAGTATTCCTAGGCCTTGAAGAGGTGCAGCGGAGAAGACTATGGGGAAACTCAGTCCAAAATCGAAGGCAAACCTGAGAACTAGGCCGAAATTGAGTAGAACCAAAGGGACGTAGGATGGCTTCAACCTAACTCTCGTACCAGTGAGCGAAAGTAGTGCGTCTGCTAGTACAGAGTCCACCCCGAACACAACGTTAAAGAGGAAACCTACCGCCAAGGAGTGAACGAAGACGTCGTAGTTCCGCGACAGGATCCCGCCTAACAGGAGCCAACTCCACGCCATAATGAGGGACAGTCTAGGGTACAACCTCCCCCTAGAGCGAAGCAATCCCGAGCCGTGAAGGGAGAGAGCCCATCCCGCGACGAGGAAGAGGGACGAGACCTGAGGAATTGTATATGTTGTGATTCCAATCAGGACCAGGAGAAAGGAGACCGCAATCTCTCCTCCCTTGATCCTTCGCCCTCCCAACACCAGACCGATGTCCCTCACTACAACCGAGAAGACCGTAAGCACAGGGAAGGACAACGAGAGCCACGGCAGTTGCACCACGGCCTCAACGCTTGCGACGAAGGCCGAAAACTCCAAGGTGAGGAAGAGGAGGTAGTTGTGAGGGCGGGGCTTAAGGCCCATCGCCGACGAAGAGAGATAGACCTTCGAGTGCCAGAGAAGTAGGACGAGGGCGATGTCGACGAGGTAGAACGGGACCTCAGGTACTCCGAAAATGGAGGAGAGGTTTGCCGCAAGGACTACGGCACCGAACGAAACCACGAACAGATCTGGGGCGGGAGAACCTCGCCACTCCACGCTCAGGGACACGAGCACCTCGTTTCCTATTAGAGTCAGAAAGAACCCATAGACCATGATGAACCAGTGAAACCTGAAGAACGTCGTAGGGAGTTGTAGTGGGAACCCTTGGAGGTCCATGAAGTTGAACACGGCGGGAATTCCACCTAAGAGGAGTAATCCCACACCCTCAATGAACAAGAGGAGCCCGGCCCTCATCGCCCTCACATGTGAAGGAGGGATGGTAGGAAGCGTTGGAGAACCTCCGTGCCTAGAAGGAACGCAAACATTAGTCCCGTCCTCCTGGCCCCAGCCTTACCTAGCCTCCTTATTTCGGTACCTGAGGTCAACTTTGGTCCAGGGCGAAGGAACCTGAGGGTTGGCTCCACCAGTGACAACCACAGGATTGGAAACGGACTCGTCAACGGGAGGAACACGAAAAGGAAGGCCAACCACGTTCCCCTGAGCCACCAACTCCCAACTCTTCTGTGCGGGAGCTTGTACTCGACGTAGAGCGCCTCCACGAGTCCGTAGGCCCCCCACAGCAAGTAGATCCTCAGGTCTAGTGGGGAGATCGCGCCGACTATTGAGACCCATGGGAGGTAGAGTAGTGGGAGGCCGGCCGTGCCAAGGACCTGAGGTAGGACGCTGAACCTAGCGTACGACAGGGCTATCGCTAAAAGGAAGATGGAGGCGGGGACGAGCACGTAGGGAGTGAGGAGGAATAGATAAGGAAGTCCGTTGATCGTTAGGAGGGCCCAGTCGCGAAAAGACATCTTCCTAGAAAGCATCCTACTGTAGGTTAAGTCGACAGTGAGTCCGTGGAGTAACGCCAAGGGCGGAAGAACGAGTGCGATCAGCTTCCTTCCCTCCGCTAGGGAGAGCCCCAAGGTGAAGAGGACCAGAAGGTACGCGGCCCTATTCCTCCTTCTTTCCATGGTGTCGAAGGAGGCTAGCCCTTATAAATTAATGTGACCTAAAAGATTAGGGGACTAAATTACAGTGCCCTGACAACGAACTCGAACACCTGGAACTGGGGTTCCCCCTGGAACTGGACGAACACTACGTTGTTGTTGATCTGCCCAACGACGTAGGTGACGTTCCCAGTTAGTCCCTGAGTTGTGAAATTGAAGTAGTGAAAGCCATCTAAGGTTCCGTTCCTTGCCCCTCCTTGGGTGGCGCCGTAGAAGTAGGAGTAGAGGGTGGTTGCGTTAGGTCCCTGGAACACGCTGAGCTGCACGGCTGACGTGGGCCCTAAAAGCTGCTCGGCCGACTGAGTGAAGTTTCCGTAGGGCGTGGTGATGTTCGACAGCTCGAAGCTAGTGAGGTTGAGGTTCTTGGACTGTGGATAGAGAAAGGACGGGAAGGACAACACCACTCCGTCCCTCTGTGTCATGACCGCTTGCTCCTCTTTCAAGAAAGGTTGAAGATCTACCGGCGTAGTATTACCGGTCACATTTACCGCAAGCACGTACCTGCCATAGGCCAGGTTAGGGATTGACTGATTGAACTCGACCTTTCCAGGGAAGTGTATGACCCATATCACCAGCGTCGAGTTTCCATTTTCTGCGACCTCTTGGTAAACTGCGTCGGAGCCGGGGAACACCTGATCCACGGTCTGAGAGTAGTTGAACTTAGCCAAAGAAATCACCTTCCAGCCCGGAGAAACGGAGGATACCTGTCCCTGCGTCGGGAGGTATACCTGAGGGGAGATCCCCGGAGTAACTCTCGTTGGGGAGGTGAGATATATCCCCGCAGCCACCACTGCCGCAACAACTACAACCGCGACCACGGCGGCATACACGATTCTTTTCTCCATAGTCGTGGTGAAACTTCCCAGCTTAAAAGGGTGGGAGTCAAGTGCTAGAGTGATTCTGGCGTTCAGAGAGTCTCTGGTAAACCTTAACTAAGGCCTGGGTGCCCTTTTCACCTAAACCCATGGCGTTAAGGGCACTGTACAGCTGCAGGACCACGGCCGTTCCAGGGAGGGGAACGTCGAGCTTCGTGGCCACGTCGATCGCGTACTTCAGGTCCTTTCTAAGGTGAGCAGCTCTGAAGCCTGGCTCCATGTCACCCTTCATTACCTTGGGCATGTAATACTGCACCGTGAACGAGTTGGCGGCCCCGGTGCTCAACACCCTAAAGAGGACTTCGAGGTCTATCCCAGCCTTCCTGGCTAACGCTATGGCCTCGATCATGGCCATCATGTTCACCCCCACGACAACTTGGTTGAGCAGTTTCAGCATCTGGCCCGCGCCGACTTCTCCCGCACGCACTATGGTCTTACCCATAGACTCCAGTACAGGCCTCACCCTCTGGAAGACTTCCTCCGCTCCGCCCACCATTATAGTGAGCGTCCCTTCCCGCGCACCCTTATCTCCTCCTGTCACTGGGGCGTCTAAGAACTCAACTCCTCTCTCGGAACAAAGATAGTGGAACCTCTTAGCGTGATCAGGGGAGTTGGTGCTCATGTCTATCACGACTGAGCCCTTCGCCGCTCCCTCCAGCACTCCATCCTTTCCTGAGAGCACTTGCTCCACGTCGGGGGCGTCCGTTACCATAATTATCACTACGTCGGAACTCTGCGCCACTTCCCTAGGAGAGGAGGCCACTGGCACTCCTTCCTTCCTGAAGGTATCGGCCTTGGACCGAGTCCTGTTGTAGACCACCAGAGGGAACCCGGCCCTCCTAACGTTGGCAGCCATGGAGGAACCCATGAGGCCGAGGCCTATGAAGCCTACCCTGAGAGCCATAGGAAATGTCAAAACAGGTGGGTAATAAGCTACTCACTTTCGCCTCGCTCCCACTTTCTCTTCTTGAGACAACTGACCATGGAGGTCGTAAAGGCAAAGAAAGGTGACCTAGTCATACACGACGGCAGGGTCTATTACGTTGAGGAGGTGGAGGAACGAGAGGGTCGTACAGTACTAGTCCTGAGTCAAGGGGATTGAGCGCTCCTAGTTCCCTCGCTGCCAGTTTTCCTGATATCCTCCTGAGATGTTGAGTTAGTGAGACCTTGCTCATTCCAAGGCGAGCCGCCACTTGGGAGGCGTTTGCCCTCCTAGGCGAGGAGAAGTACCCCATCCTCAAAGCCGTAGCCAGCACCTCTCTCTCCCTCTCCGTGAGTCTGGCCGAGTTTCCCTTGAAGTAGGAGAATTTAGTGGCAGAGACCTCTTCCACTTCAGCCACAGACTCTATGGACTCCCTCAACTTGCTGACCCTAGTGCTGGGGACAACCGCTATCCAAGTCTCCTTTCCGTTCTCCACTAGCTCCCTAAACTCGTAGGCCTCCCTTACCATCAGTTGAGTCACGCTCCCCTCTAAGCGGGTCTTCAATCTCAACATCGCCAGCCCCTTCTCCGACAGGAGTTCGGCTATCCTGACTTCTTCGATCCTTGGATGACTTTTCAACTCTGCCAGAAACTGGGTTAGCTCACAGGACCTACCTTCTAATCGTACAGTGTCTAGGATGAAGCTTCCGTCGACATATGTACTACGCTTGAGTACCTTGACGTCGTACTTACCGGTCAGCTGGGTCCAGTCTTCGTGGCTCAACCTGAACTTGGTGACTGTAAGCATCGTGTGACAATGTCAGAGCGGCGAAGTAAAAAACTTCACTGAATGCGTTTCACACCAATAGCGTCTTTCTAACCCCCGGATCTCAAAAGTTCCTCTCGTCCCTGGAGTTACGTCTCCTGTTCAAAAAGTGTAGAAAGAGTTCACTCGAAATGTTCTGCCCCCGAGGGCGAGGAGTTGTTCACACTCCAAACCAATTGACATCGACTCCAGCCCCGGGGGTTCCCCTCATCTATCAGTGACTTCACCTCTGAGGGGGGTCCTGACCCCCGTTGAGGTCAACTACAGCAATGACATCACCGTCGTTCTAATAACTACAACTAAATGTAACTTACGGGGAGGACTCCCTCTCGAGCTTGTCTACTTTGGTCCCGCAAAACTAACGTTTGTTCAGTCCACCCTTCCTAGAGAGACTCAACGAATCCCGATTCAAGTTTCTTCAGTATAGATGAAAGCACACGAGTCCCATTTACGCGTACCTCTTTCGTTACTCTCGACCGTATCTACGGCAGACTCAATAGTTAGAACTTCAAGGATTACAGAGCGAAACGGGAAGAGGTGAAGAGCACGAAGGAGAGACTTAAAAGTGATTTATCTAATTTTTTTGATTTTTCAGTATTAATCCACTGACCAATTGAGCCGAAATGACCACCATAGGCACCCCGACTCCAGGATGGGTGTATTGGCCGACGTGATAGAGATTACGTAATCTCCTGTTCCTAAGGGGCGGTCTCAAGGAGGCGGTCTGAGAGAGTGTATGAGCTAGCCCAAATGCTGTACCCATGTAGGCATGGTAGTCCCTCTCGAAGTCTTCTGGCCCGAATACTTTGAGGAACTCTACGTCCTCAACCTCGCCTAAGAAGTCCTGAACGGCCCACCACGCCAACTTCAGTTCACGTTCTCTATCGCGAAGACCTGGGGCCACCGGAATTAGGAAGAAGAGTGCTTCCCTGTCCTCGGGACACACCGTTGGGTCGCTCTTACTCCTGACGCTGACGTAATAAGAGATAGAGCTAGGGGGTGGCCACCTCTTCTGCCCGAACAGGGAGTTGAAGTGTTCCTCCCACTTCCCATTAACTACGATGTTGTGATGGGGGACGTCCAACTTCCTCCTCAGTCCCACGTAGGCCAGCACAGCGGAAGGAGCCAGGGTCTTCTCTTCCCAGTATTGGGGACTGAAGTTCCTGTAGTTGTGAGGCAACATGGACTCCGCGTGAACATAATCGGCGTTGAACACGAACACGTCTCCTCAACCCTCCTTTTACTTGTCCTCACCGCAGACATCCTATCCCCCTTTACTTCTACACCTACTACTTCCTCCTCGTAAGAGTAGGTGACTCCCAACTCTGTTCCCAAACTCACCAACGATTCCACGACGTTTCCGAAGCCCCCCTCCGGGTAGAAAACCCCCTGACCCAGGACAGGGTAGTTGACTAGAGCGTATAGCCCAGGTACCCTGTAGGGATCTCCGCCGAGGAAGACCGAAGAGAAGTCGACCAGTTTCAGAAGTAAGTCGGAGGAGAAGAACTTCCTGTTGAAATTGTGAAGCGAAGAAAGTAGGTTGAGGGATCTTACCTCTTTCAATATTTCAGGATCTATGATGTCTATCAAGCTCTCGAAAGGCCTGTAGAGCAGCTTTTTGAGGGCAAGGTCGTACATCTGCTTCACCGTCGATATATAAACAGACATCTTGCTACCCGCCCCTCGTTCCACTCTGTGTACAACTTGCAGTAGTTCCTCCACGTTAGAGGGAACTTCCAAGTCTCGCTCACCCACTTTGAGCTTAAAGGAAGGGTTCAGTTTCTTTAACTTGAAGTAGTCGGACGGGTCCCTGCCCAGCTCCCTGAACAGTCCATGCATCACCTCGGGCATGAGGTACCACGACGGTCCCATGTCAAACTTATATTCTCCCACCCTCAGAGTCCTAGCCCTGCCCCCAGGTGATGAGAGTTTCTCCAGGACCTCGACCTCCACTCCACCCCTAGCTAGGAGGGCTGCTACAGACAGCCCTCCTATACCCGCTCCAACCACCACAGCGCGCAACTACTTCACGCCCTAACTTTCCTCTCAGGAAAGTGGTCTAATCCTGGAATGATCAGAAGGAAACCCCAGTTCCCCTCCCCTTCCTCGTGATGTAGGTCGTGCACTTGAATGAGCCTTCTAAGGTAGCGATTGTTAATGCCCCGCCTTCTCAATCTGGCGTGCCTGTCGTGTATTATCATGTCGTGCACAGTCAAGTAAGATGCGCCGTAGGCCGCCATCCCCAAGGCCACGGCTAGGAGGTAGTAGTCCCCCGTCCTGAACCAATACCAGACCAGGGTGGTGGCGATCCCGGCGAACATCAGGCCGAAAAGATCGTTCCTCTGGAAGGTGGAGTTCGAAGGATAGTGATGGTCCTTATGCAGGCTCCAGAGTACCCCGTGCATGACGTACTTGTGCGTCCCTCTGGCCACGAACTCCATTCCGACGAACGTCGTTAGCCCGACAACCAACAGCTCAACGTCCATAATTTAACGTCGTTTAGTAGTGTTTATAAAACTGCGTTGAAAGGAAGTTAAGGGAACTTCTTTACTACTGTAGAGGGCGGTCTAACAGGTGAAGGGTTGTCCGACGAGGAAGAACTGCAGACCATATTCAAAAGGGGAAGCGTCACCTACTTCAACAGCAGTGTGTTCTTCCCGATTGGGGTGAGGAAAGACGCGACAAGGCTCTATGCCTTCGTTAGAGTGGCGGACGACCTAGTGGATTCGGTGCCGCAAAAGAAAGAGAAGTTCTACGAATTCGTTGAGAGTTTTAGAGAGGCCAGGAATGGTAAATACGTGAAAGACGTGGTAGTAAACGAGTTCGTCGAACTGGAACGGAGGAAGAAGCTCGACCGAAAGTGGGCTGACGATTTCCTCAAGTCCATGGAGATGGATCTGGGGAAGAGTGTCTACAAGACATTCGACGAACTTTGGTCCTACACGTGGGGATCAGCTGAGGTAATAGGACTCATGATGGCGAAGGTGATGGACCTTCCTTCAGAGTCTTACCCGTACGCGACAGCGCTGGGAAGAGCGATGCAGTTCCTCAACTTCATAAGGGACGTCATGGAGGACGTGTCGATGGGAAGGCAATACCTTCCACTGAGGGAGATGCATAAGTTCTCCCTGAGCTCGTTGTGCCCAGCTGAAGTTGCGGAAAAGCCGGAAGAGTTCAGAGAATTCCTTAGGGAGATGGTGAGGAAGTACTTAAACATGCAAAGGGAAGCGGAAAAGGGATACAAGTACCTTCCACTGAGGTATCTTGTGCCTATAAAGACGGCGTCAGATATGTACCTGTGGACCGCAAAGAAGATCTACGTGCAGCCGGAAGTTGTTTACAGACTAAAGGTGAAACCAAGTAGAGAGAGGGTATATTCGAGGGCCATAAGGAACTTCGCGGGGTATTCCCTTTGGAGGTTCTTGCTCCCCACCTTGCGTACTTAGAGGTAGACCTAGCGATTGCTGTGCCTGGGATAGTTTCCTGCGCAGTCCCCGCACTAAGGAGGACAAGGTCATTCAGGGCTCTAGCGGTAAGTTCTCTGATTACGGCAGCACTGTTCATTCTTTGGGACGAGCTGGCGGTTAAGTTCGGGACCTGGAGTTTCGACGCGAGGTGGGTACTCCCTTACAGAGTGGGGAATCTGCCAGTGGAGGAGGTGCTATTCTTCTTTGTGGTGCCATTCAGTTCCCTCCTATTCTACGACGTATTGAAGGATAGATTGAGGGGGGAGTTCAGCTTCTCTAAGAAGTGGGTGCTGCTTTCCGTGGGAGTAGAGTTGATGATGGCTTTACTATTTAGAGAACATAGTTACACGTGGGTCGTACTAACCTACCTGGCTCTCGGCACTCTGATATCTCTCAAGGTGGACCCTGAGCTCATGAAGTCGCACGCGTTCTGGGCCTTCGTCGTCCTGACTTACTTTCCTTTCCTGTTCTTCGATTACTTGCTCACGGCGATTCCGATAGTAGCTTATGGGAAGAACGCCACGTTAGGATTGAGAGTGGGAACCATCCCGATTGAGGACTTCATCTACTCGCTTGCCATGTTCATGTTCTACGCCGCTCTCTATAGGTCCGTCTCGAGGAGGATTGCGAACCAATGCGGGGAGACTACTACAGCGACGACACCAGGAGTGTAGTGGAGTTCTACTCCAACTTCCCCGACGGGAATGCCCTAGTCGAGTGGATGAGGGAAAGACCGCGGGCCTCCATCAGAGTGCTCAAGGTGGAAGGGGGAGACGTCGCGGTAGTGGTCCCTACGGCAGACGCACGAGGATCCCTAGCAAGAAATGCGCTCAGGGTGTTCAAGGGCGCCACAGTATTCTTGGTGGAGAGCAGCGGTCTGAACTTCAACTACGGGAGGAGCGTGAACTTCGGGCTCGAGGAGGCCATTAGAGAAAAGCCGAAGTGGGTGATCGTGTCAAACGACGATGTCCTCGAGGTTGACCCCTTCGTGAACCTACTTGACAAACTTTCAACTCTCGATCATAAGAGGGAGGTTTTAGTCCACGCCGTCCCAGGAATCTACCATTCCTATCCTACAAGGATCTTCAGGATCTCCCCCTCCTTCCCTCGGGCTATGTCGATCTTCGGAAGGCTGTCTAGGAACGTAGTGATCAGGGTACAAGGACAATTATACAGTAGGTACGGAAGGAAGCTCGGGGCAACCCACATAGTTCTCCCTGAGGAGATGATGGGCCCTCTCAAGGGTAGACTGTCCTCGTTGGTGGGGGAGGAAGAGTGCCGGTTCCTTAACGTGGGTTCGTTCGGGGTAATGTCGAGGGCTTTGGCGTCCTCAACTAAAATGGACGAGACCTTCTTGAACTCCCACGAGGACGTTCTACTGTCTCTCATTTCCACCCCAGAGGTGGTGTGGTTTCGAATAGGAGAACGTGTCGGGGCCTCCTTAGGCACTTCTGCCGCCAGGTACGCTAGGGCCTTCGCCAACGAGGTGTACTTCAGCTCCATCGCCAGAGAGAGGGACCTCTGTGAAAGGTGGAGAGTAGTTGAGGGAACTAGTTTTTTAAGGTAACGAAGCGACAATTAATGTAGTGAAAGTAAAGGTAGATGAGAGAGGAAGGATAACCATCCCCAAGGCGATGAGGAGGAAACTCGTGATAGAAAGGACGGTAGATCTGAGGGTGGAGGAAGGACGGATCGTCATCTACCCCGTGTCCAAAAGTAGAAAACAAACTACCCTAATAGAGAGCTCCAAAGAGGTTTAAATAACGGTTAATACTACTTATCCCATGGGACTTAGAGCTTCGAAACTGGCGGAGGTCTTAGAGAGGGTAATCTCCCTACCTCAATACACCCTCCTCGGTGCGAAGGGAGGTAGACTGATTTACTACGCGTGGGAAAAGGGAGAGAGGTCGCTGTTCTCGTGGGATGGGAGCGAGCGGGTGATGCTCGCCTCTAACGTCGTCGAAACGTCTCTCGCCGTGAACGGGAGGGTAGCTTACACTTTAGACGTGGAGAGGGGTAGGGAAATACATAGAGTCTTCCTAGTGGACGAGAAGGGGAACACTCTTGAGGTGGACTCGCCCAGACTCAGGGTGTGGAACCTCTCGCTAAGGGATCGCCTCGCCTTCGTTGGAACCTCAGATACTACCGACCTCTACGTGACAGACGGCCAGAAGGCAGTGAAGGTGACCCGCCTAACTCCGCTCTCGTGGGTCGGCGACGTCAGAGGCGACGTAGTTGCTGGAACCGAGTTCAAGGGGGACGGCTCGTCTAACCTCTTCTTCCACTACCTTGGGGAGGGGAGGACCGAGAGGTTCACCCCAAGGGAGGGATCTAACAACTACGGGTCCCTCCTCTTGGAGGGGAGGGCCCTCTTCATGAGCGACTTCGAGGGGGCAAGCAAGATCTACGAGCTCGACCTACGTTCCAAGGAGCTAAGGAAGGTCATGGAGGGGGACGTCTCCTACTCCTTCCTGGACGTCCAGGACGGAAAGTTGATCGCCGTGGGAGTCAGAGACGGAAGGTCGAGGGCCTACGTTGAGGGGAGGCCTCTGCGAACCCCCGAGGGAACGGTCACCAACGTTTTCCTCGACGGACGAGATACTTACATCACGTTCACTTCAATGTCGACTCCCCGCTCGATACTGAAGCTATCGAACGACGGGTGGGAAACCGTTTTGGGGGTAGGCAAACTGGACGTGGGGGAGGTCTCCTTCCATAGGTTCAAGTCCTTCGACGGAGTAGACGTACCCACTTACACAGTTATGTCCAAGGGTTCTACTGTCCCGGGACCTGCTGTAGTATATCTACACGGAGGACCTTGGGGAGAGGTGGCGGACGAGTTCGATTGGTTCATCGCCTCCATATCAATGATGGGGCTCCACGTCATCGCTCCCAACTTCAGGGGTTCCACCGGCTACGGCGAGTGGTTCAGGAAGCTCGACATTGGAGATCCTGGAGGTGGAGACCTCAGGGATGTGGTGGAAGTGGTCAAGCAGACCTCTTCCCTTCACACCGACGTTTGTGCAGTGGGTTACTCCTACGGTGGGTACATGACGCTCATGGCCCTCGGAAGGTTCCCTGAACTCTGGAAGTGTGGAGCTGCTGGAGCCCCGGTGGCGGACTGGGTGGAAATGAGGTCGCTCGCTGACGACGCATTCAGAGGTTTCGTGGACCTCCTACTTAAGGGAGACGTGAACCTCATGAGAGAGAGGTCCCCCATCTCGTACGTTAAGGACGTTAAGGTGCCGCTGTGCATAGTTACGGGACAGAACGACTCTAGGACCCCAGTCCAACCAGTGTTGAGGTACGTCCAGGGATTAGTGGAGGGTGGAAAGACCTTCGAGTTGCACGTTCTCCCTGGGGCTGGTCATCTTCCGTATACTGAGCAGGAGGTGACCAAGGTTATCCTTCCTATGTTATTGTTCCTAGAGGACAACCTAAAGTCTCCTCCTCCTGGCCAGGAGGACGGTTCCAGACACCAAAGCGGCCAGCACTAAGAACTCCCAAAGTTGTAGGGAGGGAGGACCTCGATAGACCGCTACGATCGTCACGTTCTGGAAGGTAGGAGAAGGTGTAACCTCCACGAAAGAATCGTTGACTTCGACTACCCTTCCATCAACGACAGTCTCGATCTTGACGAGCTTATAGGTGAGGCCGTGGGAGGTGAAGTTAGGTGGAAACTCCAATACGAAGGGGGACCTTAGGTAAAGGCTGTAAGCTTTCGTCCAATTGACGACTGTAACGTACGTCGTAGGTACCGCGGGTGAGAAGTGGTCGGTCAGGAAGTAGTTAAGTGGGACTCCAGGCACTAGGACCACCAATCCGTTGGCTGATAATAGCTGTCCCACGCCTGTGGCCCCCTCTAATGTGTCCAGACCGACCCCGTAAACGGCGGGGAAAGGAGTTATGCCTTCATTGTAATAGAACAGTGCCAACCTAACGTCGGAAGCCAATATTTGAGAGACGTCACCGCCTGAGATCCCCCCTACGACGAGTTCGGCATCCTCGGCGCTCCCGTCGCCGGCAGTAAAGGGAGATACGGTCAATTCACCCCTCACCGGAACGAAGACCCAGGCGAACCACCTTTGAATTGGCGGTACTAGGTCTCCGTCCTGGAGGATGACGTAACCGAAGGTCACGTTGGTACCTCCCTCGACAGGAGATTCCTTTACGTCTAAGTACCCAGCGAACGGTAGATGATAGACTATGGGGTATGTTGAACCTGCGAAAACCCTCTGTCCCTGGGTCCCAAGGACGAAGCTGCCCGTCCCTTTAACTCCACGGAGGGAGGCGTTGGGGGCTGAGGCGTTCCAAACGTTGAAGTCCAAGTAAGTGGTCTGATTTCCTGTGAGAAGGGACAGGACGTCCTGTAACCAATACTGCCCGCTCCCATTGAGCATAACGTTGAGCTGTATGGTCGCGCCCCGAACCTGAGGGTCGTCCAGTTCAACGGCCTCCAAAGTTGACACGTTGAAGAACCCCAACACCTCGTCTGTGGTCACAGTGTAGGGAACCAAGGTCCCACTGTAGTTGTAAAGTCCTAGGGCACTTACCCCTACTGGAGGGAACTGGGACTCCTGTTGGAAGAGAAGGTTCAAGAGAACCGGGTACTGGGGAAGAAGGGTGAAGTTGGCCCGCGTCACGTTCAGTGCGACGAAGACGTACGTACCTGGCCCCACATCCACGGTGTTCCTTCCAGGGAGGAGGGTGAAGTTGTAGGACGGTTGGGCTGGACCATCCATCTCCCAAACTTGAAACTCGGGTTCTGTGAAAGCGTATAGCTCGGTCTTAGACCCCACGCTCACCTGAACAGAGAAGTAAGGGGCTACGTAGAGTTCCTCCACGCTCCAGTAGGGCGTAAGGTTTAGGGTGACTTGGTTGGGCTCAGCCCTCAGGACCACTAACGTGTAGTTACCTCTAGACAGGTTGAGCGTGTTAACTCCAGGAGATAGACGCAGACTCAACAAAGGCTCAGCCAGCCCTCCAGCAGCCCACTCGACGTATTGGTAGGGGGTGAAGACGTAGAGAACTGTGGAAGAGTTCAAAAGAACGCTAACTTCCGTCAGTGCTGGAACTTGGACGTTGAAGTACGCCCAGTAACAGGAACCACCAGGAGGAGGGACGTCTTCGGAGTGCAGAGCAACTGGGACACTGAGGAGGACCAAGAGGAAAAGCAGGACGTGAACGGGCTTCACGGGATCAGGTTGTGAGGAGGTGTATAAAAAGTACCCCTAACGAGGTTGTCCTTAAAAGAAGGGCTTTCTCCATAATTACTCGAAGTAGCTACACATTGGATTTTATGTGGATGTGTATTAGGGGGACCGAAAGCTTCGCTCCAGATTACTCAGGTCCTTATATCTTTACGGGGGTTGAGGGGGCGGAGAACGTAGTGAGGGTGGGGATGGATAGCCCTCCCTATATTTAAATACACCTTTTTCAAATAATTCTATTAATGCCAGACGTAGGGTTAGGCTTTAGAGCACGCACAGACGGACAGACGTTGAGGACGTTGAAAGCCCGAGTGAAGTTAGCGTGGAGCGTACAACACCCTACGCTGGGCGGACGTGTACTTTCACGAAAGGGATGGAAGAGAGTTAACCGAGACGGAGTTGAGACGACTCGCTCTAGACATTAGGAAACAAATGAACACTACCAGCAACTGTATTCCCAAACGCTGCGACAGTTCACAGATCGCTTCTACGGAGCTAGACGGAGGTTCCTCGAGGGGTTTGCACTTTTCCTCAAGTAAAAGAAACAACACAAGTGGTTCCCTAGTCTACCTTCAGTCGGGGTGGGAAATACTGAGTGCTAAGGAGGTCAGGACGAGGAGGAAGAAGATGACGACGTTAAAGCTGTCCAACCTAGGAGTCAACGTTATCGTGCATAGGAATTTCCCGCTCGAAGAGGTGAAGAGAGTCGCAGCGAAATTGACACCTTTAGGGAGAGTGTACATCGCCTTCGTCGTCGATCACGAGTACCCTCGACTCCAAAAGACGGGTAAAGTGGTAGGTGTGGACGTAGGCGTGGGGAAACTTCTCACCACCTCCGACGGGGAATACGAGCCGGACACGAGACCTCACGAGAAGGCATTCAACAAGACAAGTGAACTTCACAAAGCTCTTTCGAGAAAGAAGTTCTTGTCGCTCAACTAGTAAGGCGAAAACTAAACTTGCGAGGGCTAACGGGCACGTGAGGAACATCAGGATGGACCTGTACATGAAACTCGGGAAGTGTTTCGCCGAGCATCACGACGTCCTAGTGACGGAGGACATTCATGTTAAGCAACTTGTCGGTAAGTCCCTCCGAAGGATGAGGCTACATGACGTCACCTTCCACGAGCTTAGGAGGATCACGGAGTACCAGTTAGAGAAGTGCGGTGAGGAGATCGTTTTCGTGAATCCCGCTTTCACTTCGACGACTTGTGCTAGGTGCGGTCACGTCAAGGGGGATCTGACGTTAACTGATCGTGTGTTCGGCCGTCCCAAATGTGGTTGGGTCACAGACCGCGACTACAACGCTCCCCTCAACGTCCTGAGGAGAGCGGGGTGGGAAGCACCCTTAGTGCCTGTGGATCCCCGCCCTCTACCCATTGGACAAGGTGGGACTGTGATGCAGGAAGCCCCGTCCGTTAGGACGGAGTAGTTCACTTCCAGACCATAAAATCCAGGACTGGTCTTTTTTAGTGAACTCGAAATTAACTTTTAAAAAGGGGGTGCGATAAGTTCCCTACATGACTGTAGAACTGGCTACTTTGGGAGGAGGGTGCTTCTGGTGCACTGAGGCGATTTTCTTGAGGGTGAGGGGCGTGAAGGAAGTCACTCCAGGATACGCTGGAGGTCACGTACCTAACCCAAGCTACGAACAAGTATGCTCTGGTACTACTGGCCACGCCGAGGTCGTGCAGATCTCCTTCGACCCAAAGACGATTTCCTATAAACAATTGTTGGACGTCTTCTTCGAGATCCACGACCCAACTTCCTTGAACAGACAAGGGAACGACGTGGGAGAGCAGTACAGGTCGATAATACTTTACCACGACGAAGAGCAGAGGAGGATCGCCCTGGAGACAATAAGGGAGGTTCAAGGTAGGTACACCAAACCTGTGGTGACTCAGGTGGTCCCCTTCACCTCGTTCTACCCAGCCGAGGAGTACCATAGGAGGTACTACGAAAAAAACAGGAACGCTCTATACTGCAGGGTGGTGATAACCCCGAAGGTGAGGAAGTTGCTGGAACACTTTCCGACGTTGGCGGTGGGAATGGGTTAGTGCAGTTTAACTCGGTTTTCGAGGTCGGGATGGCTAGGCTGACTTCAAGAATAAGGAGTTTGTGAGAGGAAACGTTATGAGTGCAATACTCTTTCCCCGATTCCTCACTCGCCCTCCTGAAGGGCCAGGCTTTCCTCCCTCTCCTTTGTGACGCCGGTGGAACTGGATCTGCTAGACTTGAGATTCGCCCTCTCTTTAACTGGACCGACCCAGATGACGGCGGCATAGGGCTTAGGAGTTGTGGAAAGTGTGCTAGCACTCGAGTAGGACGTAAAGTATAGGAGGCCTTTCAAGGCAACCCCAGTGGCGGAGTTGGTCGTCACGTCGATCGTCCACTTCATTGGACTTACGGTTACGTAGTGCGAGTTCAACAACTTGTTGGCCGTCTTGGTGAACTAGACCTCAGAACAAATATCTAGGGTGTCTCACAGTCAAGTGGAGGGTCGAACCGGGCCACCTGTACTCGTAACCATCGAAGGAGGGCTTTCAGTGTCCCCCTTTCAGATCCCTGCGCTCCACTTTGTCCTTCAGTAGCTTATACGTTCCACCTTGCCACCCCAACTCTACGTCTAACCCCTCGATCTTCAATGGGCTTTTCGGATAGGGGACTCCCTCCCTGCTCATCGTCAATAGGAAGCGAAAATCCTGACGATTTCGCCGTCGGAGAGGGTGAGCTCCAACGTATATGTCCCCCTTGGGAGTCCCGGCAGCGGACCGAATCCTACCTCCAAATAGTTTTCTCCAGGCTGCAGGACGGCGGGATTCACCGAGGTCGCGTTCCTAATTCCTGACGTAGTCCACATTCTCACCGAGGTCACCGACACGGAACGCGATGAGTATAGCTTCACCCTGGCCACACCGTCCTCTCCTACCGTACCTCCCCCTAGTTGATACACTACGGGCCTCCCGGCTGCGGTGTGGCCCTCAGCTTGTCCTGTACGTTGCCTAAGCCGAAGTAGAGGAGGAATGGCGCCACGACATTAACGAAGGGTATTATGGTGAGTATCGCTCCCACCTTAACTAGTCCCTCACTGTAGTAAGATCCCAAATTGAAGAAGGCCACCAATACGAGAACTTCCCCTACGAAGCTCAACAGGGCTCCCACTACGAGAAGTACTACTCCCCCTAAGATAGGGCCCAAGAGCTGAGCCCTCACCGGGACGTTGCTAGAGGGTAAGCCTATAGGGATGGTCGTCCCGCTGGTTAGTATCGAAGTCTGAGGTGCTGTAATTCCCGTCGTCATTCTCCCCGAAGCTCCTAAGACGACGAAGAGTAGAAGAATGATCAAACCTACTCCGAGGAAAACAAGGACCAACCCCACCACGTACAACGACGTTCCCGTCACACCTACACCCGCGTTCCTACCCGCCCGAACAAGGGAACTGAATCCCCTCCTTAGGAGGACTATGTAAGCCAAGCCCAAGGCCAACGAAATCGCCAGGAGTAATACGACCAGAGGTAGTTGAGCGGCGATAGTTCTGAAGGACATAGGGGAAGGGATCGTAGGGACTAAAAGGGGAGCTATCCTTGTGATCAAGTATAGGGGAATCGACAACACGGCCGATACGATGGAGATCAGCGAAGCTGTCTTCAGATCTGAAATTCCCTTAATTTCTAATTGCGAACTCACATACGAGCCTAAATCGATGTCTTAAAATACTTTTCCCAGTCCACCGGTTAAGTTGTTTTCAGGGGTCACAGTTCTAAACCGAGTATTAACCTCCAAGTGGGTGTGTAGAAGGACCGAGACTTCTCTACCAATATTGTCACTAGCGGAAATCTCCTATTCTACACGCACTGCATCCTCACCTACCCTCTCCATCAATCCCTCCACGTCCACCTCGTAGGCCATCAGCCTGACCCTCCCCTGCTCCGTCAGTAACTTGGCAATCACGTCGCCCCCGGTGAAAAGCTTACCCCCCTTCATCATCCTCATAGTTCCAAGTTCTCCGTTTTTCACAAGTAATGTGGCCCTGAAGTCTTCTCCAGCTGCGGATATGACACCGGTGACCATACCCTTTGAGAGCTCCCTTAGCTTCGTCAAAAGTTGGGACGCGTCAACCTCTAACCTAGCTACCTCGACTTTACTTACTTCAAGTTCCCCTCCTTTGAGGTAGAGCTTTATGTAAGGTATGATGTGATCGGTGACGAAGTGTTGTGCCAACTGGAACGCACTCCTTCCTAACAATTTATCTAGGGTACCCGACCTGTACTGGACGTCCAGAGCTATCCTCACTTCGGTCTCTCCCCTATCGGCGCTCACCTTGAAGTCCGCTCTCCACTCGAACTTACCGTCGTCTGTCTTGCCTCCGTAGCTGACTCCAGCAGGAGAGAAGTCCGGTCCCAACATGGCTCCCAACATTACATTGAGCTTGGTGTCAGGAGTGCCGAAGACGTAGAGCACCCTGTAGTCCCTTCCAGGTTCCTCAAGGGAACCGGGAGCCACGTACTTTCCCTTCTTGACATCCATGACTTGCAGGACATTTATATGGCCTATCACTCCGGTGAAGACGAACGGGTCCAAAAGAAACCCCATTACTCTTCCTTTGCTGGCCGACGTCTTCACGTCGAAGGTATACATAAGTCTCAGGAATGGAACTTCCACCGCCTTAAGAACATTCATTAAAATCTAATTAATGAATCCTACCTCCATCAGAGGAGGTTAAGAACAACGACAACGTAGGAGAGCGTTTCATGGGTATATAGTAGTACCAAGCTTCCTTTCCTAAAGGTCCTAAAGGTGAGGGGTTCTCGCATAGCCGACTTCGCCCTGAGGGCTTTTTATTCTTTTTACGGCTTAGGGACCACGGAAAAGGGGTCTCAGGGTATAGTAAAGAGACTGAAAGAGCCTGTAATATTCAAGGTGGGAAGACAGGGATGGGTCGGGATCTATCTTGCTCGAGGGCTCCGGCAAAACTTCCGTGATCCGCCTGTAGGTCAAAGTCCCGATCGAATTCCCCGCCACGAGGGCCGCCCCTAGGGAACTGGGAGAATACCTCAACTTAAAGTGAGGTATACCTGTAAGGGAGGCACAAAGCCGCAGTAACGATGAGAACGAGGCACCTCCACCGCTCCTGACCGAGTTAAACTCACTCTCGCTTTGGAGAGTGGAAATCATCATTGCCTCCATGTAGGCCATGGAGTGGACCGCCGCCCTCATAACGTCAGACCTGGAGGTCTCCCAACTTAATCCGAAGAGGACACCAGCGGCCTTGGGGTCCATGAAGGGACTCCTCTCCCCCTTCAAGAAAGGGAGAAGCAATGGTAGTCCGGGCCTCAAGTCCACGTTCTCGACATCGATGTCCTCTCCCAAGAGTTCCCTCACCTTATCTAAGACGTCCGAGAACTGGGAGTTGCATCCATTGGGAAGGAAAAGGTCGTCGAAGTAGAGGTCGTTATATATACCAGGGACCTTAGACGGAGATCTAGATGGGACGCCTAAACAAAGCGTAGAGCCCATGGAGGCGAACCCCTCTTTTCCTTCAATGCCCACAGATCCCAAGGCAGCTGCCACCGAGTCCACTGTACCTATGGATAACGCTTTCCCGTAAAGTTCAACCCAGTGCTCTGGAGACACCAAGGGAGGGAGGAGGTGCAGGTCACCGTCCAGAAACTCCCCCATGGTTCGATTGAGGGCCACCTGAAGGTTCCCCATTCGAAGGCGGTGATCTTGTCCTGCACCAACTCCTCTAACCTCTCCCCAGCGATCACTCCGAAGATGTACCCGTTGAGGTCAACAACCTTGGAGACTTTGTGGTACACATTGGCTCTCTCCTTCCTCAACCAAAGCAACCTGTGAGGTAGCATCTGTGAGCTGGAGGGATTGAGGGTGGCGGCCCTAATTTCCTCCTCCGGGTAATTCAGGAGGTCGGCCCCCAAGGTTGAGCTGTAGTGGAACGCCACCAAGGGGTTCATTTCCCTATCCAACATGACGTGCACGGGGGCCATTGAAGTGAGTCCGACTGCCTCGACTTCTGGGTCGTGGAGGAGGCCTGAAACAATTCGTTGGACCACTGTCGCTAAAGAAGAGACGTCAACGAAGTCCCCTCGAATTCTGAAGGGGTAGGGGTGCCTCTCCTCCGTCAAGGATCTGCTCTCCAAATCAAATCTAGTGACTTTGACTCCGGAGGTTCCCACATCAACTCCGGCAATCAAGGAATTACCACCGACTTCAGCCCCTCCTGCGACTCGGCGAACTCCAGAGCTTTCTTAACTTCTGAGAGAGAGAAACGGTGAGACACCAGTCCCCGAAGGTCCACCTTCCTCCCCGAGAGCAACCTGTGCGCCTCCCTGTATTCGTTTACGGTAGTTCCAGTGGATCCCGTGAGGGTGAGTTGGCCGTAGTGTACCTTGTTTGCGCTAACGTGGAGTGGAACGTCCAGGGTCGCCCCTCCAAATATGACCATCCTCGTACCAGAGGTCATCAACGACATGGCCTCCGCCACGCTCTCCCGGTTACTCACTGTGAGGTCTAGGACGTCGACTCCCTCGTTAAGCAGGGAGTTGGACTCGTTTTCTAGTTCGTTTACCCTTATCACTCTATCTGCCCCGAAGTCCATCGCTGCTCTGAGTCTGTGATCCTTCATTCCCACCACGACCAACTTCCTCACTCCGAACACCCCTTTCAACAGTTTCACGTGGATTAGGGCGTTGGGCCCATCTCCCACCACCACTACCAAGTCCTGGCTCCTCGGCCTCACTAGTGAAAGCGCGTGGAGGCTAACTGCCACCGGCTCGATCAGTGCTCCCTCCTCCCACGAAACTTCGTCTGGCAAGGGAAGGACCAGCCCCCTGTCGAGGAACTCCCTAGGTACCCTCATCATTTCCGCGTACGCTCCATCTACGTTCATACCTATACTTAACATGGAGGTACATATGTTCTCGAGTCCCCTCCTGCAGTTGGAGCACGTGAGACAGGGAGCGTCGGCTGCCACGTTCACCCTCGTCCCCACCTGGAACGCGGGATCCTTACTCTCCACCACTTCCCCAGAGACCTCGTGCCCTAACACTATAGGAGACCTGACGGAGTTTGAGCCCCTCTTGTATATCTTGACGTCAGTGGGGCACACTCCCACCGCTCGCACTCTTATTAACACCTCACCTTCATCTATCTGAGGTGCATCAACTTGTTCAACTGTTATCTTTAGTGGACCTCTGTATACAGCAGCAAGCACAAGTAGGTTAGGCAAACTGAACATAAAAACTTTCGCTATTTAGAGCTCAGAACGAGGCAGCTTATTAGTTTCCTAACCTTTTCAGAACACGATAAACCGTGAAAAGTGTAAGGTTAGGAAAAAAGAGGAGGTTGAATAGATTATTTCGAAAAGATAGAGCCCTCATTCTGGCCTTAGATCACGGCTTTCCGCTGGGTAACGTGAAAGAGATCGAGGACGTTCCTTCCATACTGAACTCCGTGAGGGGGGTTGTGGATGCTTTAATCTTGAACAGGGGATTGATCCTGACCCTAGACTCTGAGCTCCTTGGGTTCGAGGTCCTGTACAAACTCAACGGAATAACGACCATGGCTCCTAACCCATACGGGTTGGTGACGATCGGTAGTGTGGAGGAGGCGGTGTCCCTCGACGCAGTGGGGGTCTCGTTCGAGATGTATGTGGGAGGACCTCAGGAGGAACAGCAGTTGAGAGAGTTATCGTCAGTTTTGAAGGAGGTGCAGAGGTACGACATTCCGTTGGTGCTGCACGTCTACCCTCACGGAGAGTCGAGGGATCCAAAGCTGGTCTCCCACGCGATGAGGGTGGGATGGGAGGTCGGAGCGGACGTTGTGAAGACCTTCTACTACAGTGGAATGAGGTCGCAGGTGGAGAAGACAGCAGTTCCGGTTGTGGTGGCGGGAGGCCCCAAGATGGAGACGGAGGATGAAGTTGTGAACTACGTTAAGTGGGCCGTGAGGGAAGGTGCTAGGGGAGTTGCTATGGGGAGGAACCTCTGGGGCTGGAAGGACGTGAAGCGATTGGCCTCGTCCATAAGGGAAGTCCTAGACTCAAGGGAGGGAGGAGAGTGAACCTCAATAGGGACCTCCTACTCAGGTTGAAGTTCATTTCCATGCTCTCCGCCTGCTCATCTAGGGCAACTCAGAAGGAGGTGTCGAACGCCATCGGGATTTCGAGGACTACCGCGAGTAAGTACATAAATGGGGCCTTCCTTCCAAGCACGAAGAGGGCGGCTGAACTGTCGGAGGAGATCTCGCAGATGTGCTCGTTGGAGCAGTTACTCAAGGACGCGCTGAACTCAGGGGTGCTCCCCTATCCAGAGGCCCTGAATGCTACCGCGAGAAACTTCAGCCTAGTAATGTGGGCGTCCCTAGAACTGGCAGAGAGGGTCAAGGAGCTCGAGTTCGAGAAGATTCTGACGGTGGAAGGAGGAGGAGCAGTAGTTGGGTCGATAATAGCTTCACTCACCAACGTGGAGCTAGTCTATGGTCTGAGGAACGTTTACGTGGAGGAGGGGTTCGTTGAGAAGTTGAGTAAGGGTGCCAGCAAGTACTCATCCTTCATGGCAGTTCCCAAGGGAGCCTTAGCCAAGGGGGAGAGATTACTCATAGTGGACGACGTCATGTTCACTGGCAGGACAGTTTCAGCATTAGAGAACACTGCTGAGGGGGCGAGGTGTCGTGTGGAGGGTATAGCCGTACTTGCAACCAGGGGAAGCACCGGCTTGAGGAAGTTCAAGGATAGAAAGCTCTTCTACTTGGTCTCCCTCTGAGTTTCAGCTGCCTCTCGTGTGAGGTTCCTCAAGAGCTCGTCGTTCACTTTGGTGCTCACCACAGACTCGCCTAAATCGTTCCTCCTCGCCCTCCACCAAACGTACAATGCTCCTGCGACACATGTTATTGCGAAGAATATGAAGCCTCCAAGGTAAGGTTCGGTCAAGCTGGAGTATCCTTCGTAGAAGGAGTACGCGAATATCGCCAATCCCACCGCTGGAGCCACTACCGAAACGAAGAAGTTCCTCGGGTTGGTAATCTTCACTTTGAACCTCCTGTATATGAAGGCGAGGCTGACGTCTGGTATCATGTGGTGGAGGAACCAATACGCGACAACCATACTCCCTGCCAGGAACACCGAGTTGAAGACCCCCTGATGGTAACCGTAAAGCTGGAACATCAAGAGCTCTACAACTAACGTAGCCACCGTTCCAACTGCTAAATTCAGGAGGCCCGCGTTGGCCGGAGTCCCATACTTCGGATGTACCCTCCTGAGCCACTCGGAGTCTAGGAACTTATCCCTAGCCATGGAATAAATGAGCCTAGCTGAACCCATCCCAGGCACGAAAGCCCCGAAGGCCTGCCCCAGTAGGGCCACCACCAAGTACACCAAGGCACCGGCCAGACCTAAGTAAGGGAGGTATGCCACGACGGCAGGGTTCCAGTCGCTGGCCAAGGAGGCAGCGTTAGCTGGATTTATGGCCACCACTTCCGAGTAGACCGCCACTATGCCCACCAAAGTGGGCACGATGACTCCCAACACAATGCTCTTCCAAACGGTCCTAAAGGGTGCCTTACTTTCCTCGGCGAAGAAGAGGGGAACACCGTACCCCGTGTAGAATAGGAAACCCGCCAGAATTGTTCCCAACATAACTCCCCGAGGCCCCCAGGCGCCCTAGCGGGGTTGAACGCGTCAAGCGTATTGTAAGGGGTCCTCGCTATTACGAACGCTGCGAAGACGAGCATGACGACTAACTGCAACACACCTGAGGCTACGACCAACTTGGCCGATACGGAGAGGTTGAAGGTGTTGACGGCGTACAGGGCCACGAGTACTGCTATTGAGAGCGCTACGAATGCCCAAGACGGTAGAGTGTAGTTGGCCAGATAGAAGAGAGAAGTATAGACGATGAACGCGAAGGCTGAAGCCGTGAGGACGTCGAAAAACACGAAGTAAATCAGGTTCAGGAGGGAAACGTATTTACCCACTGCTCTCCCGAGGCCGAGCTCCGCTAGGCCGTAGTAACCCCCAGCGAATTGGGTGAGCCTAGCGTACTCGAGGACGGGGATGCTCATGAAAAGTATGAGCAGGGCCCCTATCACCAGTATCAAGGGAGCTGCGAGACCACCGTAACTCACGGCGGCCGCTGCGTTCGACACACCCATGGCCATGGGATAAAGGGCGGCTACCGTGAGGAAGGCCAAGCTCCACGTCCCAAGAACTCCCTTTTTGAGTTCCTTACTCATCTGTTATCCATACATCTATCTTTACTCAACCATTTTAGCTTTTCAAAGTTCAGTTGGGCTATATGATGCACATATTTCATGGTTCGTTAGTACAACTTGTATTTGGTCGACCGATAAGGCGTCAAGATCAAGGTGCAGATCGCTAGCGTAAGACGTGTTTTCGTGGACGTTAGGCCTCGCCTGTTCCTTGATCGGGGACTCTAGAAGTAAGGCGTCGGTCTTAGTGACTATCCTCCTTGGCTCATGTCCGTCGAGGAGAGCCTGAGGTTAGCTCTCCAATACATATTGCACTATTCGAGGTTAACCACGACGTCGTTTACGCTTTCCTATGGGAGCTTAACACCTGAAACCTTTCTTTGAAATTGAGCGCCTAGCTATACAACACCGTAGAACTGTTTAAGCTCGAACCATTCTTCTCCTAAGAGACAAATCACTCAAAACGGACGTGAACCTGAAGCGGGTATGAATTCTTGATTCACGATCTATCATGACGAGACCATAAACGTTGTCTTTTCCTATAAGGTCAATTAGGGTGACGGGTTTCTCCCTCCTACTTGATCTATCACTTTCCATGTAGGACACAGGACCTCTTCCAACCCCGAATGAGATGACGAATAGACGTTGCAGGTCTTGAGGGAAGGTGGTGAAGTCTAGCTCTAGCTACTTCGAATCTACATGACGCATCGAGGCTCTACGACGAGAAACTGCGACCGCCTCAGTGGCACGTTAATGGGAGGAGCTGACTTCTATGTGGCAGTGAAAGGGGTTGTCTCTGACCTCACACTCCTATGGAAATTAATGAAGCTTCTATCACGCCTCCGATCACTAAAGCCAGTGCCACAATTCCTATTACTTGGATTGCCACTTTCAATTCCTTCCAACCCTCTCCCTTCAATACGGCGTAGGTGAGAGCTATGCTCTCACTCATCATGGCCGAATAAGAGAAGAACTCCAACCAGAAGAAGGGAAGGGGAGTCTCGGCAGCTAGAAGGAACGCACCGCTTATCCCCCTGAAGGCACCTATCGCGGATATCGCGAACCCTGTGTTGTAGAGAATGCCCATTCCTATAAAGGGCCCGACGAAAGGAATGAGCATGAAGAGGGAGAGGAAAAAGTTATGACCGGCTATGTTAGTCGCCAACGTGACTACACCTCCTGAACTACTGACGGTCTGGTTCACTTGTGAGGCCACTAGTTGCCCGTAGGAGGGACTGACCGGTATCATTGAACCGATGAATGTAACTAGAAGTGAGACTCCTAGGACAGTGAAGTAAATGGTTATCCTCGTCCTGAAGTCCATATTAAGAAACTCTCCTCACACGGTAAAAAACTTAGTCGGTGGGAAACTAGTTTCCCTCACTCTGAAGTTGCTGGAACAGTCCCACTCTAGTTGCCTGTTCTCCGAAGCAGGACTGGCCCGTACCTAGTCAACTCCAAGACTCTACGGTGCACGTCACTCTCTTCCCGTCACTTTCCACCTTCACCTAGGCCTCCACCTTGGGATCCCCGAGAAGCCAACACATGAGATCGACGTCCTCAGTTCTGGCTATTGCTACTGTGTAATCGAGGAGGGAGTTGTAGCCCTGGGGCTTGGCCTTCACAACCAAGTAAGTGAGCACTTTCCCCTTCTCGGACACTCGAAACCGCCTTGTGTTGACCCCACAGGTCGTACACTCCAGCTGGGGAGGAAAGAACCTCCTCCCCACACCTCACACACTTAGCGGCCCAAACCTCCCCCTCCTTCAGCGAGTCCCAGAACTTTTCGTATCCCTTCACGGGCTTCGTAAGCTTCTGCCCGTTCTTGGACACAGGGAGACCGTAGCCCATGCAGCCGAGTCTACTAGAGCCAGATTGAGAGGATCAGAGATCTAGACGGCGTCCACGACTAATTCTATAACTCCTCCACTCTCCCCATGTGAAATAAGGTTAAATTTCGATAGGGTGGATTTCATTGTTGTGGACGACCTAGGCTTCAGGTGGCTTGTCACTTCCAGAGTGTTGAGGAGTGTTGGTATTATCTTCGTCACTCTATCGTCCTCTCTTTACCTCTCGCTCTTGGGACTCAGTCCGGGACTTATAGGGCTCGTATTCCTTGGAATCACCGCCTACGTAGCGTGTTACTCGTTCGGAATGGGTATGCTGGGAGACAGAATAGGCTACAGAAAGACCCTGATCGTGGGGGAGCTTATATCAGGAGTCGGAGTGATCGCGTTAGGAGTTGGAAAGGGACTGGACGTAGTCGTACCTGCCATGATAGTGAGTGGCCTAGGCGGAACGGCGGGAGGCGCAAGGGGAGCGTTCTCACCGGGACTCACGGCCCTAGTGGCCAGCAACTGGGGGGACGAGAGGGAGAGAGTCTCTAGGATGGGTACATTGACCTCGGCCTCGGCGTTCTCTGGAGTCGGTGGCTCCATCCTCCTGTCAATACACGACCTGCTCCCTTTCTCTGCAGAGGAGAGCTACAGGGTCTTGTTCCTCGCTGCTGGAGCGATGTTACTAGTTTCCTGTCTGACGTTAATCAGAGTAAGGGAGTTGAGGAGACCTCACAAAACAACGAAAGTGATGAAAGCATCGAGCCTGAAGTATATTTCCAAGGTAGTAGTGACAAATTCGATCACTGGGGTGGGACTTGGGTTGGCGATACCGCTCCTCCCCCTTTGGTACAGGCTAGCGTTCCACGCGTCGTCGTTCGAGATCGGCCTGGCGTTCACGATTTCTAACCTGGCCACGGCGACGGGTTCCTTGGTTGCCACCAAGGTGAGGTTCAATGTCCTAGGAGCGGCCTCCATCACCAGGGCCCTGAACGGAGCGTTCCTGGTGGCTATGGCCCTGTCGCCCTACTTCCCGCTAGCGGCTGGACTGTACGTAGTGAGAGGATTCAACGCGGGAATAGGGATGCCGAACAGGACGGCAGTGAACGTCAGAGGGGTTTCAGCTGAAGATTTCGGGACGGCCTCGAGCCTTCAAGGAGTAGCCACACGAGTGTCGCAAATGAGCTCTGGAGTAGGGGGATACCTTATGGAGGATAGCTTAGGCCTTCCCCTGTTGTTAGGTGGAGTCCTCCAAGGAATTGGAGGAGTCCTCTATTACTTCCTTCTCAAGGACAAGAGGTCAGCAGCTAAGGAGGTCCAGCCGGCGAGGCGTAACTAGGTCCTCAGTCTCTTCATCTCCCTCCAGTATTCTGGGTGTTCCAGCCTGAGGTACTCCTCCGGGTAGTGGTTCATGTTAGGACCGCGAGTGTCATCCTTACGCCTCCCATGCAGAAGGTTAGACACCCTCTTCGCTAAGTCGCCATTCACACTCCACTTTAACTTGCTACTATATAAGGTAAGTAGTTCGTTGATGCTCTAAAATAACTAAAATCTCAAGGGAAAATAGTAGGGCTTTACAGGGGGTGTAACACACTTTACCCCGAGTTCACGAGAACCCCCACATAGACCTCCTCGTTTAAAGTTCCCGTATTTAAACTATATAGTACTATAAAATCACATTCAGCCTATGTTCTACTATATATTTCAAATAGATAAAATTTAAGAACAAAAAAGTGTCGACTCTCTTATGCGAGATCCGTTCAAACCTCTAGACGAGGCGAAGTTTTCGTTTTTCCACGTTAAGTCTCTCGTAACTACTGGGATGGGAGTCTTCACTGATGGGTATGACCTCTCCTCCATAGGGATAGTATTGTTCCTAGTAATGAAGGCCATGGACGTGACCCAGGGCAGTCCTCACTACGCTCTCTACACCTCCCTGATAAGTGGATCGGCGTTAGCCGGGGCGGCTGTGGGGGCCGTGACGTTCGGACTCCTCTCGAACATGGGGAGGAAGAAATTCTACGGCGTTGATGTTGCCCTTATGACTGTAGGGGCGTTACTTCAGGCCTTCGTCAACAGTCCCCTGGAGTTGATCGCAGTTAGGACCGTTTTAGGAGTGGGGGTGGGAGCGGACTACGTACTCTCCCCGATGATAATGGCGGAACATGTCAACGCCAAGGACAGAGGAAAGACAATAGCTCTGGGATTCGGGTTGTTCTGGGGGTTCGGAGCGACCACTGCTGCACTGATATACCTACTGCTTTCAAGTCTGGGCTTACCACCGTATCTGGTGTGGAGAGTGGTGTTGGCTGCAGGTGCCATACCCTCCGCAGCTGTCATCTACCTCAGGAGGAAAATCCCAGAGACCGCCAGGTTCCTTGGGAGGATAGCAGGAGACAGCGAGGGGGTCAAGAGAGTAGTTAGGGAAGTGTCTGGGAAGGACCACCCTGTGGACATCGTGAAGGACACGAGAGGCTTCGGATACTACTTCTCTAAACAGTGGAGGGTATTCTTAGCTGCCTGCCTCCTTTGGTTCCTTTTCGACATAGTGGCTTATTCATCAATACTCTTCGGGCCAAGTTTCATAGCCAAAAGCCTCGGGTTCAACTCGGGAGTATTTCAACTCCTCATGGAGGGACTGTTCACCGTTCCTGGGGGCCTTATAGCGCTTTCCACTATAGACAGGATAGGTAGGAGACCCCTCCAAGTGGCGGGATTTGTGGTCATGGCTGTGTCCTTACTGAGTTTTGCCCTCTACAGAGATAGCGCAGGTGTCGCATTCTCTCCGGTGGCTGGGTTGTTCCTTTACGGCCTCCAGAACTTAGGTTCGCAAGCAGGACCAGGGTCGATCTCCGCCTCTGGAATGTTGGGCGTGGAACTGGCCCCTACTAAGGTGAGGGGGTTAGTGCAGTCGCTCACCGTGGCCTCGGGAAGGATAGGAGCTACCCTAACTGCGTTCGTCTTCCCGACTCTGTTGCTGGGCAGGGGAGAATCGTTCGCGATTTACTTCCTTGGGGGAGTAGCTGTACTAGCGGCAGCCCTCACTTACCTATCAGTACCTGAGACGCGTGGTAAACCACTTGAGGTCGCCTCTCGAGAAATAGCGGAAGTTGCATGAAGCGTATAGCTGGTGTCAGGGAGTCCGCCCCTTCGTTTTCATAAGTCACAACTGTCGTTGAAAAGAGGACAAGCCTCTCATATCTTCACTCCCATCTCATCCATTTCCTTGAGCGTCGACAACAGTTGGGCATGAACGAACGCCTGAGGGAAGTTTCCAGTGAACTCCCCCCTTTCCACGTCGACGTGTTCCCCCAAGAGGCCTAACTCACCTGCGACGTCGAGAAGGGCCCTCACCACGTTGACGGCCTCGTCTATCCTGCCCAATTTCAAGTAAACCCTAGCCAGCCACAGAGAGGTGAGAAGGAAGGGATGCCTGGCCTCACCCATGAAGTCCTGTGAATAACGCTTGACGAAGGGCCCCACTTTGAGCTTCAGCTCCACCTCCCTAAGGGTCTCGAGGAAGAGTGGGTCTCTCACGTCTGTGAAACCGTAGAGAGGCAGGGAAAGTAACGCCGCGTCTACATCAGTCGCCCCAGGGTACCTCACCAAGTGGCCTTGTACAACACTGTTCTCAAGGATCCAGTCCCTTAGCTCGTCCCTCTCTCGTCCCCACCTATCCTCCTCGTCTAACAAGCTCGCCATTTCTCCTACGTCCTTGAGTGCGATCCACATCATGGCCTTCGAATGGGTGTAGTGCCTCGGAGTACCCCTCTCCTCCCACAGACTGACGTCAGGTGACCTCCAGTTGAAGGATACCCAGTCGGCCAGGTATTCCAGTTTCGGCCAGGCCTCCCTCAACATGGGGACGTCGTTAGTGGCCTTCACGTACTTCAGTAACGAGGAGACGAAGAAGCCCTCTACGTCCAGCTGAACCTGTTCTGACGCAGCGTTACCCACCCTCACGGGCCTCGAGTCCCTGTAACCCGGTAACCACCTAAGCTCCCTTTCTGGGGGCGGGTCGGAACCATCTATTGCGTAAAGTGGGTGTAGGAACGGCTTAGTAGTGACGTTCATTAGGCTAAGAAGGAAAGCGAGGATCCTCCTAGCGGAGACGTAGTCCTTCACGTCGACGAACCCCTCCGCCACTATCGCTGAGTCCCTTATCCAAGAGAACCTGTAGTCCCAGTTCCTCGTACCACCGTCGACTTCGGGAAGGGAAGTGGTTGGAGCTGCCACCACCCCTGAGGTAGGAGAGTAGGTCAGGCCTAAAAGGACCCCGTACGAGGTCCTAAGTGGATTTCTAACTGCAGCGGTCTCCCTCCTCCAGTAGGAGAGGGTGAACTTGAATGCCCTCTCTAGGTCGAAGTTGAGGGTGTATCCTTTAGTTAGGAAGCCGTGCCTCACGTTGGTGGAGTAGTTCATGTAAACCCAACTTCTTCCAGCGGGCAACCTCCAGACCAAATCGTCGACCTTCCTTCCACCTATAATCAAGGAGACACAGTCCCTTCCCCGAGGGTTGAGGAACCTAGCGTTCTCGTCAGAGTACTCAACCACCGGCCTAATCATGCCGTAGTCGAAGAGGAGCCTAACCTCCAACTCGACCTCCGAGTAGGCCTCCACCAACCTCATGAAGGAGTGCTCGCCTAGGGGAAGGAGGTCAGTGAACTTGACTTGGTGCCCGTCCACCCTGACTTCAGTGGATAAGACGTTGGGTACGATGTAGGTTTGTCTGATTGGCTCTACTTCCCCTAGGACGGAGAGGGCACCTCCCCACCTTTTGTCCAGGAATTTATTGAAGACCGCTGGCGAATCGAACCTAGGGAAGGTCAACCAGTCCACAGTCCCATCGGGCGAAATCAACGCCCCCGTCATCCTGTTGCTTACGAAGCCGTGCCTAAGCATAGAGAAAATCCGTATCGCTGCCATAAAGACTTAGTTGTAAGAGAACACCCTAATCTGTGAAGCTAGGGATAGTGTACGATGGGCTGCCCTCGCCCAACTCCGAGGAGGGGGCACATGCTGGAGGTGACGAAGTGCCTCAGGAAAAGCTGTTCGACGGTGTTTACGTCCCTTCAAGCCTCGCGTTCAGGAGGGCAGGGAGAAATAATTGATGGG
Organism: Sulfodiicoccus acidiphilus; assembly: GCF_003967175.1. Classification (NCBI taxonomy): domain Archaea; kingdom Thermoproteati; phylum Thermoproteota; class Thermoprotei; order Sulfolobales; family Sulfolobaceae; genus Sulfodiicoccus; species Sulfodiicoccus acidiphilus. The sequence continues at coordinate 2,019,726 of NZ_AP018553.1, forward strand.
GGGACTCGACGGTCAGGGAATACCTATGGTAGAAGACTTCTTCATCTTTCTCGCTCGAGACCCCGTCCGTAAGGGCATGAGTCAAATATAAATATTTAGAGTATATAAAAAATAGGGGACGTTCCCTGAAAGCTGAAGTTAAGATAGCAATACAAGGAAAAATTTTGAACCCTAATGAAGAGAAGAGACATAAACTAAACGTAGTCCGAGAAAAATACTTGAAGGCTGTTAAATTCTTCGTCTCCTTTAAGATAAGGGATAAGGAACTCCTTCAACAGAAAGCATACAAAGAAGCTAGAAGGAGGTTTGGTCTATCTTCCACACTTACACAGACGGCGAGAGACAAGGCTGTTGAGCTAGTGAAACTAAATGATGGAAGAGAGTTTCACGTACATCAAGTGTCAATACGGGTGAACTACCGAGCGTTCAAACTCGTTAAGAGGGACACTAAATTAACACCTTACTGGTTGTACCTTCAATTGGACGGTGATGGAGTTTGGTACCCAGTGCAATTCGGCGAGAAGCAGAAAGAGACGATAGAAAATGCGATCTCTGAAGATGGGGAATGGTCTACACAACAAGTTGAACTCGTAAAGGGAGATGGAGAATGGTACGCTTATTCTAGAAAAACCGTTCGTTAAATATGAGCCAGTAACGCCTATAGGTATTGACCTAGGTGAAAGAAACTTAGCTACAGTAGTTGCGTTAGTTAATGAAAAACCTACAAAAGGCACTTTCTTCGAAGGGTCAAGGATTAAGGAAATTAGGCACGAGTACTTCAACATAAGGAAGAAGCTCCAGGAAAAGAAGAGGCTTGACGTAGTGAAGAGGCTAAGAGGGAAGGAAAGAAGAATGGTAAATCATGAGCTTCACGTTATCTCCAAGAAGGTCGTCGATTACGCTAAAAAGTTCCCTTCCCCAGTGATAGTCGTGGAGAAGCTCACAGGAATTAGGGAGAAATTCAAGGAGAGCAAGAAACTCGATAGGAGATTTCACTCGTTGCCGTTTAGAAGGCTACAGAGCATGATAGAGTACAAAGCGAAGATCAACGGTATAAAAGTGGTATACATTAACCCTAGAAATACTTCAAGAACTTGTCACAGATGTGGGCACGTTGCCCGCACGGACGGAAGGGAATACAGACGTAAGTGCGGTGTGGTACGTAACCGCGACTTGAACGCGTCGATCAACGTAGCCCGTGCCTCAACGAGAGGTACGGGTCGGGGGTAGGTAAACAACCCGAAGGGGGGATGAAGGTGAACCGCGAAGGGTACCGGAAACCCCGAAGCCCCGTCCGTGAGGGCGGGGTAGTTTACTGTCGACAGATCGAATCGAAGGCCTAGCGTCCCAACTGACTTCCTCCCCGCCTTAAAGGTTCCCCCCACCGATTCGGGGTTACATCCCTGAGGGGCGGTCGAGAGGGTCGGAGGACCCCTCCCGTTCAGGTTAGCCGCTGCGACGTAGCGGTCGTCCTAGCGACCGCGAGTGCACTTAAACCGACGGTGTCCTCCCTTCCGCCTTTCGCTCGCACTTGGGACGTGAGAGGGGATCTGGGGTCGACGCGTTAGACGAGGCCGCGCTTCGTAGCCCTCCACTCGGTCCGGCGCTGGACGGCTACATCAAATACGGTTCGTCGCGAAACTCCCGGTAGTTCGCTCGCGTCCTCGACTGCCGGCTTCCCCTCTCCCGGCCGTCTTCGCGATTCTCCCTTCCCGTGGAGTTCTGCGGGGGATCCGTCGGTTCAGGTGGGGTACTTCTTCCGCGACCCCCAGTAACTACTTCCAGCTGTGGGCGTCGCGGAGGTGGGTGAACGTGTCGGGTGTCGTACCGACGACTTCGGCCGCGTCTACGGGGACGCCCGACTAGGGTCACCTTCCCCCATCGCTTCGAGTCCTCGACTGCCGGCTTCCCCTCTCCCGGCCCGAGTTCCTCGGGCCGGAGATCTGGAGGTCGCCGGCTCCCGCCACCCCAGCTTTCGGCTCCCTGCGTCGACCGCGCCGTTTACCCTCGCTGGGGGAGCGACCCTAGGGTCGTCGTGCAGATCGCGCGCCGAGAGCGCGTCCCTACAACGGTCCTCGGCCACCTTAGAAGGTAGGTCTAACTCCTACCTCAACGTGGTGTAGAACTCCTAGTGGATTTTACCTGACACTCCCTTCTGGGTCCGGGAAGTTCTCCTTCTACCGGAAAAGGGTGGAACGCATCGCTTGAACGTAGTAGTTCGCGGGGCGACCTTCGTCGAGATCGCGGTTCCGATCCTTCGACCCTCCAGGCCATCGAGGGGTTTGGAACGAAGAGGACGTTTAAATTGACATTCCCGGCCCTAGGAGTAGGTAGGCCTTCAATCTTATCTGACTTCCTCCCCGCCCTGGAAGGGCGATGGTTCCCTCCCAAAGGGATCGTCGTTCCCGCCATCGGTTCGGGTTTACATGTCTCGTTTGGTGGGCAGTCGAGTGGATCAGAGATCCACTCCCATTTGAAGAGGAGGGGACTTTCACCCATTACGTCTAGTCCCTTAAAGGAAATTGAAGCCGCTGCTCGCTCCTCCCTCAGTCCCATTAAACCTTAGATCGAGCTGGGGAGGAGCGTCGTTAGTACCACTAAGAGAAATTTCACAAAGAAGTATAAATATGAGGGGGCTGTCCGTCCCCGCCGTGAAGGGCGAGGCTTTACGCCCCCTCAACCCCCGACTTTGTAAACTTCCTTAGATCTCAGTATTGTATAAAAATCTTGATTAAACATATAAACTTTACTATTTATCGGAAACTATTAGCGACGGTTGAGAAAGGGTGGGTTCTCCCTGGCTCTTAGCTGAGGCTAGTCTGGAGACTCCCGAAATGAAGCTGGTGAACTACAAGAGGAGGACGAGGCTAATGTTTGCGGAGAGATTCATAGAATGTTGAAATAGAGACGTTTCCTGGAGGAAGGTGAAGAAATACGACCTGGAAGTGGAGTGCCTGAGGTGTGCAGAATAGAAAAGCTTCGCGATGCACTCATATATCCTTCATACGTTGACGGGTTCTCGTTCGTCATAATGGAATCGCGGCCCTAGGGGACGCCAGTGGTTGCCTCCGACATACTCAGTCCGTACTCCATGCGGGTCCTCCTCCCAGACGTGAAGTTCGTGAGGAAGTTCGACGTGAAGTCCATGGCCGAGGACATACTGAGTCTCCTCCAGTCTCCCTCAGGGAACCAGACCGCCGATTTCCGGGGTGTTCCTTCCCCGATCTCCACTCCCGGGACTACGTAGCGGGAGCCGTGAGAAACCTCATGAAGTGGCACGAAAGACCTTAAAGCGGTGTGAAGTTCATGAAAATTGTGAGACCAGAAATATGGGGCCACAGGGGAGCTAGGGGATTGGCACCGGAGAACACGTTACCCGCGTTCAAGTTGGCCGCTAAATTGGGAGTAGATGGAGTTGAGCTAGACGTCCACCTCACCAAGGACGGGGAAGTTGTAGTCATCCACGACGACAGAGTGGATAGAACCACCAACGGATCTGGGTACGTCAAGGACATCACCTTCGAGGAGTTGAGTAAACTGGACGCCGGTAGTAAGTTCGGTTCCCAGTGGTCAGGGACTAGGGTTCCTAGACTAAGGGAAGTCCTCTCCAATTTAAAGGACTGCAAGTTCAAGGTGGAACTCAAGCACGGTTCTACGGTATACGAAGGAATAGAAGAGAAGGTACTCGAGGAAGTGAAGAAGTTCTCCAGGCTAGACAAGGTGGAGTTCACGTCCTTCGACTTCGACGCCCTCCAGAGATTGAGGGAACTGGAGGCGAGGGCCTCTTTGGGGCTCATATTCATTGGTAGACCACGGTGGTTCCTAGACGTCGCTAAGAGGCTCGAGGCCACGTCCCTCAATTCAAACATCTCCCTTGTAACTAAGGAAGACGTTAAAGTGTCTAACCAGGAGGGATTCAGGCTCGGACTTTGGACCGTTAACGAAGAGTGGGAGATGAAAAAGGCGTGGGAACTCTGCCCGGACTCGATCACGACTGACTATCCAGACAAGGCCCTCAGGGAGAGGAGGGAGTGCTCGCCTTAGTGTAGGCCTCAGCCGAAAGTCTCCTCCCTAGCGTTATCGCCCTCTCCCACGTGTCCTTCCGTATTAGGGCAAGGTACCCAACAAGGAACATGGCGATGGGTATCATCATGGTGGAGAAGGCGAAGGGAGCTGGGTAGTGAGTGAAGAGGTAGCCTTGGATGAGTGACGTAAAGGAGCCCACCAAGTTGAGGAAACCGTTGTATATCCCGTACGTGACCGCCGAGGTCCCTGTGGGAGCTATATCCACGGCGTTTACGGCCCAAGAGCCGACACTGAGGTTCATCACCGCTGCAGCTGCTGCTAACAACCCCACAGTGGGAGCTAACATCCTCGCAGTGCCTGTGAAGTAGCTCCCCCCAACGAAAACGATCATCAACGACATTGGGAGGAGAGCACCTATCCTCCTGGCGTTCACCTTGTCGAATTTCCGTAGTAGGCCGTCATTGAATGGACCAGCTAGGGCGTATCCCACTATGAGGCCTACGTCGGCTACGGTAGAGTAGAGGCCGCTCTTCGTTACGCTGTGGGCAAAGGTCGCAAACATGAGTAACGGAAGCCACGTGAGGAAGGTCCCTAAGACGAAGGCGAAAGTTAGGAAGGTGAGCATAACTCCCCACCCCGCCTGAGTCCCGAAGATCACTTTGGCGGCAATCTTCCACGTCTCCTTGGATCCTAACGGCCTTTCTTCTTTGATGTCTCCCTCCTTCCCTGAGGTGATGTAAGACAGTTCCTCCTTACTTACCTTGGGGTGGTCCGAGGGAACGTCCCTGACGAAGTAGTACCAGACCAGAGCGAGGACGAGGCCTAGGGCGCCGAAGAAGATGAACGGTCCCCTCCAGCCGAAGAGCTGGTACAGCACAACGCCGATTAGGAGTCCCACCACAGGCCCCACTGCTTGACCTGTCCCGGCGAAGGCGAAGGACTTCGAGTAGTCCCTGACGCTGGCCCAATTCTTGGCAGTCTTGGCGTTGACAGGCCACACAGGACCTTCCCCAGCACCCATGAAAATCCTCACTAAGGTCATGGAGATGAAATTGAAGGTGAAGGCGGTTAGAATTGTGAAAGTGGACCAAACAGCAAAGAGTGTAGCCATGGACTTCCTTATTCCCAGCTTGTCCACGATCCATCCACCAGGGAAGTTCATGAGGGTGTACGCCAACCCCCAGATGAAGAGGATGAGGGCTATGGTCTGTACCGCGTAGGGTGTACTGGCGTAGGCCTGAATCGACTTGGCCCAGCCGAAAGAGTAGGCTATGGCGGGGGCGACGAGTGTGAAGATCGTTCTGTCCACGTAGTTGAAGGTTATAGCCACGAAGAGCAGTCCCACCACTGCCCACCTGTAATTCGTTCTTCCCTTGACCTTATGTTCCATATAATATTCAATATAATTTAGCTATTAAGCTTTATCGGGTACAGTTCGAGGAAGTGGACTGTGTGCTCCGTAGCACTATGGAAGTTTTACAAGGAGACGCTCTCGTTAGGTGTGTGAGGATTAAAGTGGGATCCTATGGCACTGGCGACCTACCTGATCCCTAGGGATTCACGAAGAGTCCCAAAGGTTAAGTCCATGCCGAGTTGGAGACCATGAACGGCCTAGAGGTGTAGATTCGTTCAGTTGACAAGAAGAGAGCCCTAACCAACGTGGTGTTGGGAGGAGTCCTGACGGAGTACTCCAGTCCCATCTCGCTCAACTTCGCTGGAAACCTCCTGCCTTCCAAGTAGTCCTTAAGTGACTTCGACATGTTGCATGGATCTTGATTGGGCACAAGTCTGAAGGCAAGTTTGACTGAAGCCCTGTGAGGGACCACTGTCTTACTTCCCTCTCCTACGTAGCCCGAAACCATGTTATCTATGGTGCGGGTGGGCTTCCCGAAGAGCGCGCCTCCTTCAGTCTCCCTGGGTAGGAGTACGTACTTCAACTTATATACCGCGAGGGACACCTCAGTTTGTGCTCGTTGACCTCGTAGTTCTCGAGCATCGTCCTCTCTTCTTAGCTTAATTGAACCAGGTCGTTGTAGAATCCAGGTACCTTTTCTCTTCCCCCGTCGTCCACCAACTTGTTCAGCACCTTAACTAACTCCCACGTTGTGTTGGAAGTTACGGGAGCGCTAGAGGAGTGGAGGTCCCTCTCCTCCGTCTCTAGGCCGAGTTGTACGTAGACCAACCCTTAACTCCTAGAACCACCAGGGGGCTTCCTCTGCGACCTATTGTCCCCCCTCCCCCCCCCCCATTAAGAGGGCGCCGGCGTTGAGTTCATTTCCATACTAACGGAGGACTTCCTCTAGGTGAAGACTACCTTTTTCCTCATTTTTCTCCTGACTTCCTCCCCGCCCTGGGAGGGTTCCCCTCCCAGAGGGCTCGTTGCTCCCACCGTCAGTTCATGACTGCATCCCTCGAGGAGGCAGCAGGGTGGTTCAGGGGACCATCACCGCTGAAGGAGGGATCCTCGTCAAGTACCTCCAGACCCTACGAAAGAAAAGAACTGTGTTGATACTCCTCCCTCGGTCCCATCTAGCTCTCGATCGAGTTGGAGAAGAGAAGCGCCGTTGAGGAAATTTCTAAAAGACCTATTTAAACGATAGGGCTGACCATCCCCCTCATGTAAGAGGACTCTCGACCCATAAACCTTCCATCAAGTTAAATGGAATTTAACAAGACTTTTAATACATGTCCCCTAGGTGATTGGAGGTGCGTCGATGAGGTTCTCCGTCGTGGGGGTGAAGGGAGGGGTGGGGAAGTCGACCCTCTCCGTGGCCCTCGCCAAGCTCTTCGCGAGGTCTGGAAGGAGGGTGCTCCTAGTGGACAGGGACCTGATAGGGTGGAGCTCCCACCTCCTGGGCCTCCACGGGGGGAGCCTGATAGGTGCGGCTGCTGGGAGGGAGGAGCCCTTCCACCTCACAGTGGAGGAGGGAAAGGGGAGCGTCACCGTGGTGAGGGTGAACCCGGACCCGCCAGAGTTCGGCAGGTACTTCTCTAGGGCCTCGGAGGGGAGGGTGGAGGAGCTCTACGTCGGCCTCTTGAGGGGGAGCGAAGTGCAGGTGGTGGACAACCCCTCCAACGTGTTCTTCGACGACCCCCTAGTGAGGGTGGAGCTGAGGGCCTACCTCTCCGCCCTGCCCGGGGACAGGTGGTACAGGGTCTACGTCTCGGACCCTTCCGAGAGGGGGGTGGAGGCGACCCTGAAGTACGCCGAGGCCCTCGAGGCCTCCGCCCCGGGGGAGAGGCGGGGGCCTTCGTGGTGAACATGGTGCCTCCGCTGCCTGAGGAGTACGCACAGGCCTCGTCGAGGGTCGGGGAGCTGAAGTTCCCGGTGAGGGCGGTGGTGCCGTTCGACGAGAGGCTCTACACGTACGGCTCCTTCTGGGATTTCGGGGAGTTCCCGGAGCAGGTGGCGAGGCTGGGGAGGGTCCTGCTGGACATGCCCACCACCGCTACGGTGGAGTGAAGTCCCCACTCTGAACTTACAATCAGTGAGTAAAAAGGCAGATAGATGGTTGGCGGCGACTAAGTGTTGAGGAATGTTGGTGCTTTGCGGCAGAGACTATCCAGTCTCTATAACAGGGGCGATTCAGAGATTCGTGCGATTTCTATATGAGTGTGAAATGATTGATCCTTACGTTCTGGAAAAGGTAAATGAAAACGACGCTTTCCTCGAGCTATCGAGAACGGATGACGTGGAGATCAGGTTAAGTGCTTGGTATCTAGTTCCCGGCGGGCATGAATTCGATTAAGAGGGTAGATGACAGAGTATCCGGTGTTTTCCTCAAATAGCTCCAACGGGTTGGGTGTGACCGTAAATGCTCCCTTAAGAGGGTGCCCTTGACGTATTTGGAAGTAGAAAGTAAGGTAGAGTTACGCCGAGGGTAAACGCTTGATCCCTCTATGAAAACGATTTATAGAGGACTTTACATAACTAAGTATATGGATAGCCTCTATTACGACATTCTCAGGTACCTTATGGAGGACGGGAGGACGCCGAAGAGGAGGATTGCGTCGATGTTGAACGTCGATCCATCGTCAGTGGAGGTGAGGTTCAAGAAAATGATGGAGGAAGAGATTATAAAGAGGTTCGCCCTCTACGTCGACTACTCCGCCCTCGGCCTGGAGAGGGCCTTTGCGTCATTTAAGGGGCTACCCGAAGAGAGGATCAAGGAGCTCAATGGAGTGGTGGCGTACTTCACTTGCGCTGAGGGAAACACCGTTATGGAGGTAGTCGCCAGGAGGAGGGACGAGTTGATGGAAACAATAAAGGTGGCGGGACAACCTTGGAAGGTCTGGATTCAACCCCCGTCCCCTAGCCCACTACCTTCGATTGACAAGTACCTCCTAAAGGTCCTTGCCGAGGATCCGCGTGCCAAGGAATTCAAGGTCGCTGAGGCCCTTAAGGTGTCAGCTCGGACAGTAAGGCGACACTTGAGGCACCTCAAGACAAAGGGGGTGATGAGGGTGATACCAATCGTGGATCTAAGAAAGGTGCAGGGGATAATGTTCTCAGTCCACACTAAAGCTGCAGACGAAGTGAAGAAGGTGGTACGTGCGAGGCCCTTGTGGGAAACTTCGAAGGGAGAGACAGTTACAATGAACTACTTCGTTAAGGACGTCGCCGAGGTCAGGAAAGTCTCAGAGCAAGTTGTCAAGCTGGATCCAGATGCCACGGTGACAATAAAGACCTCATATGACGTGAAGACCCCCAGCTGGGCCTTGGCCTGATCACCTTCTCCTCCAAAGAAGCCTAAGCAACCTGAGGAGTAACAGCAGCTTACCCCACTTCCTCATTCTCCCACCGATTGATCCTTAGCAGTTATTAGAATAAAAACACAGGATCAAGCCCGTTCTTCTACCTCACCAATTCGTGGCTGAGTGGGGTTGGAAAACTCGCTGATTGGAAAGGTACTATAATTCTACGGTTCTATGAATATACGGCCATCTCTCTCACTAGAGCGTAGAGCGGATAGGGCCGTAGCTCCCTCTGCCAAGGGGTAGATCTTCCAAGTCTTCACCTTCAATCTGGGGGACAGCCTAGCGAGCTCCATTAACTCGGCCCTCGTCCCTCCAGTCGTCCCTACCAAGCTCAGATGTCTACCATAGAGTGCGGAGAGGGAAAGCTTCAGTTCGTCTCCACCTATAGCTCCGAACGTGACCACCTTACCTCCGGCCTTCAACCAACTCATCGCCTCGTTAACGTGAGCAGCGCCGAGGGTTGCCACCACTACGTCCACTCCTAGCCCATCCGTAGCCTTCTCCACCTGTCCTTTCGCTCCAGAGTAGTTGGACACATAGTCGGCGCCGAACTCCTTAAGCCAAGATTTGGAGGAAAGAGCTACAACAGTTGCACCCATTAACTTAGCTAGCTGTACGGCGAAAATTCCGGTGTTTCCCGAGGCACCTATGACAGCAACCGCCTTACCTGGGGAGACTCCCGTTACCTTGAGAGCGTGATAGGAAGTGAGGGCAGCCACGGGCAAAGACGCGGCCACATCCCAACCCACCTCAGGGACCTTAATGAGGTTCCATTCTGGAGCCACCATGTACTCCGCGAATCCCCCATTTGTCACTATGCTCATTATGCCTCCGTTTCTACACTCCATTTCCATCCCGGAGGCGCACATGTCACAGTTCCCGTCGAAAACCCTGTTATACAGGACTACCTTGTCGCCTGGCTTCAATGACCTCACATGTTGTCCAACTTCCTCCACCGTGCCTGCCACTTCGGCTCCCGGAACGTGAGGCATAGGCTTAGCGAAGTTACCTGTTACCACGGAATAGTCTACTGGGTTGACCCCAGCCATCTCTACACGCAACAAAACTTCGTGGGCCTCGGGCTTGGGTTTAGGTAGATCGACTACCCTCAACTTATCCAGACCAGGAGAATCGAACTGCAGAGCTTTCATAGGTTCCTTACTTCCCGCTCCAATTTAAAACCAAACAGGTTTCCGTTGGTAAACTAGCTTGACCTCAGGTGGGCGACTATCCTTCTCCCTTCCTTGGTTAGCTGATAGTAACGACCTCTAGGTGATCCGTCCTTGGCCTTCACCTTTAGCCAAGGTTTGACGGAGGACGTCGGTGACATCTTGGGAGGGTGTTTAACTCTCTGTATCAGGCCAGCGTCCTGCAATCGACGACAGGCCAGTTCCACCTCCTCAGGGTCTAGGTTTGGAAACCAACCCGACTCACCATTTAGCCTTCTCGCCATGTACCACGGATCGTCAGGTCCGTAGCGGTACAAATGGAGGAGTATAGACTTCTGCAATGGAGTGAGGTCTGTGTTCACCTAGCTCACTCCTCCGGTGTGAACTTCCGTGTCCTCAAAGGACGCTGTCTTGTGCGTACCTCTACTGAGGGTAAGTATTGTTTCGACCTCAGTCTTCCACCGCCTAGGGTGTCGTCGGAGTCCAGAGGAGTTGGCTTTTAAAATCAAGTAATCGAACCACATAAAGTCCTCTATGTGGGAACGTCCAAGGTGCCTCTCGACCTCTCTTCCTGAATCCTCGAGGTGGAACTTGATGACCTTGCTTCCTTCAAATAAGACCGCATCTACTGAGCTGGATCTCAGCTTGCTTGACGAACTACACAAATGTTTCGCGTTGCAGTAGGTTACCCTTGTCCTGCCCCATGGGAACAATTTTCGGTTTCACATATGAGTCTCTCCTAAAGTCCTTAAAGTGTGTACATGACTTTGACTTAGAACAAATTCCAAGGGAGGATCCACGGAGTATGTCATTAATTAGTAACATGGTCAAGTACTACTAGACAAAGATGAAGAAGTTTCCCCGCTTTACCGCCTTCACGTACTCCTCGTGTTTATACAAGACGTTTTTCAGTAAAGGGAGTTTCTGATAAGATGAGTGATGCCCGCGGTGAAAGTTTTTAGGAGAGATCCAGCTTTTCTCCACATAGAATCGTTTTCCGGTCAACTTAAGGAGGATTACGGACCGATCTCCCGCAATGCTAGCGGAGGGAATCCGGTAACTGAGTTCGAGGCGAGACCAAAGAGGTTCGCTACTGCCCAAGGAGGAAACTCTGGAGATTCGCGGCCACATCTGCCAAGCTCTTTAACGAGTGAGAAATACAGTTACCTGCAACACGTACTACGTAAGGGGGTGCCGAGAGTCAACGTATGGGTAGGCCTAGATCAGGACTGAGACCTCCCTCGCCCCACTGAGTTGAAGAAAGAAGGTACATCTTCCTCCCCCGGTCCTTCCAGTACTAAGGCGGGGAGAAAAACTGATCGTTGCTTGGGGTGAGACAGGTACGTGGTGGACGAGGAGGATCGTGAGATAATTACTCAATGGCTTTCATCCGGAAATCGAATTCGCGAGCGCAGTTGAGTTGGATCTGGGGATATACTAGAGACCGTCACAGCCTGGTACACCGGACCGTCTCTGGTAGTTATGTTCTCTCCTCCGCCTGCTGGGAAGCCAACTCCAGTGGCACCATGTTAACATCGTAACCCACCTTGTACCACCAAGCACTAGCCCCTGTTCCCAAGGCCCAGAGGAATAGGTTGAAGACGACGAACCAAAGCAGCGGCCATGAGGAAGTGAGGTACTCCGAGAGGGCGTAGGCAGTTATGGGCACTGTCCTGACTAGCCCTATCATGAAGGCCCTAACGTTGGTCGGCATCAGCGTCGGTTCCTGTATTGTCCTGCTGGCCCAACCCAACTCACTGAAGGCCATGTTGAGGAAGAGCAGTAAGTAGAAAAGGTATATGTCTGAGATGTAGTTCAGCGCCAAGATTATGGGTACCATGGTCAGGGTGCCTCCGAGGAACGAGGCCAAGGTGAACTTCCTTGAACTCAGTTTACTTATCAATTTCAGAGCGGCGAAACCTGCGACAGAAGCTCCCAAATTCGCCACTAGAACTATTACGTCCAGGGTCACTCCCGTGAAGTAGAAGTCCGCCACCACAAATGCCATGAGACCGTACGTTAGGTACTGAGAAAGTCCTATTAACGCTAGGAAAATGAACCTGTCCCTGATGGAACTGTATTTAGATGGTGTCTTTTCCTCGATTTTTCCTCCGTTTGAGGAAGCCAGCTTCTTCACCTCCTCTCTAGCTCGACTCTCGTCTCCCTTGGCCTCCAGCCACCTGACGGACTCGGGGAGTCTATATCTCACGAAAAGGGCCACACCCATTGTGGCGGCCGCGAAAGCCCCCAACGCTACGGCCACAATATAATAGGAGTTGGAAAGAGAGTACACTGCTAAACTGAGCGCTGCTGCCACCGTCGCACCAACGTTGTCGAAGTTCGGGGTAGCCACCAACACTTGGTCCCTCCACTTCAGTGGTATGGTCTCAGCGGACATGGAGAGGGCAACCGGCACCTCACCATCCACCCCGAACTGGGCAAGTAGTAGACCTGCCGCGACCGCGAAGATGTTGGCCCGAAGGAACAGGGTGGCTAGAACCACCAAGAGAGATCCCCCACCGTACATTCCCATTGTCAAGAAAAACGTCCTTTTCCTACCCAAATTGAGGTCGGAGAGCTTAGCCATGACAAGGTTGCCCGCAAGCGACGCCGCAGGTGGAAGTATGATGAAGAACACGTTGTGGTAAGTTGGATAAACCAGGTAGGAGATGGAGGAGATCACACCCCACATGAAGTAGCCCAGGGAGAGGGACGCCACAATAGCCGTATGGGTGGGAGTCCATCTAGACGAATCTATTAGCTTCCCTAGTTCAGGCATGAAACCAAATTGTAATAAGTCACTTATAAACCTTGTTATAAAACCTCAATTTGACTCCCAAGGTCACGAGTTTCCGTACGGGAGAGACGGGGAATGGGACCCAGAGTTATTAACCCGTCTAGGGAAGAGAGCGTATGAGGCTCCAGGACAGAAAGGTGTTGGTCGCTGGGGTAAGCCGGGGACTAGGTTACAGCGTGGCCTACCTCGCACTAAAGGAAGGAGCGTATGTCACCCTGAACTCTAGGGACGAGAGGAAACTCTCCCAACTCAAGGAAGAACTGTCGAGTTACGGAAAGGTCAACACAGTTCAGGGCGACCTCTCAACTCCTCAGGGCGCCAAATCGGTGGTGGAAGAGGCAACGAAATTGATGGGTGGGTTAGACCACCTGGTCATAACTGTGGGTGGATACGTAGAGGACACAATAGAAGATCCGTCGGGACTAGAGGAGATGCTCACTAACCACGTCAGAGTGCCCGTATACTTAGTGAAAGCGGCCTCAAAGTACCTTAGAGAAGGCTCGTCCATAGTAGCGGTGAGCTCCATGGTCGCCTTAGGCGTGGCCGATCCGGCTCAACTCTCCTACGCAGCTGCTAAGACGGCGCTCGTGAAGTTGGTAGAGGTGTTGGCAGCAGAACTCCTGCCACGAGGAGTGAGAGTCAATGGTGTCGCACCTTCATTCATAAAGGGAGACTTCGAACCGGGAAGGGAGTGGAGGAAGATGAGGAAGTTAGGAGACGATGGAGCTCCTCCGGAGGACTTCGCATCAGTAGTGCTTTGGTTGTTAACCGACGAATCTGAATGGGTGGACGGTGTGGTCATACCGGTAGACGGAGGAGCTAGACTCAAAAAACGGGGAGAGTGACGTTGAGCTTTTGGACATAGGAATCGTTTAGAAAGAAGGGTGCCGAGCCATTTATAATTGCCCTCATCATCTCCAGACCGTACACTGAGAGAGGGCCGGGCTCGTTTATTAATGACACTGGCAACGGGCATCCAACCACGTAAAGTCTGTGTGGATAGTTCACATATGAATTAATGAGATCAGTTGTGTAACTGACATTGTAGACACAGTTAGCAATTATTACGGGAGGCCTGTAGGCCAATATGGTTTCGCCAGAGACCTCTGGATAGGGGTTGGACAGGTTAGCGTAGACGTTCTTTCCTCCTGCCGTCTCAATTATCCCATTTATGAAGGAACCTCTAGAGATTGTGTAGAAGTCGTCCTGAGGGGTCCAACATATGACGTAAGCCACAGGGACCGTGGGAGTGGAATTGTATAGGAATACTTTACTCTCCATCCACTTCACTAACTGTCTAGCTTGGCTCTGCATATCGAACACCTTACCTAATAGCTCGACATCCTGATATATTCCCGTGAAGTTCGTGTCGAGATCTCCCCTGGTGAAGACTACGTTCAACCCCGCCTGCTGGAACTGTTGAAGGTACTGTCCGTCGATCCCAGCATCTGCCACCACGAGGGAAGGTTCGAGTACCTTTATCGCCTCGGAGTTCAGGGTAGGATAGGTGACGTTAGGCGGAAGGACTGTGACGTTGCTAGGAAGGACCGACGTCATGTTGAGTTCTTGTAGGAGCTGATATGAGTAATAGTCGACTGCTACCAAGTCCTTCCCAAGTCCTAACGCTACGAGGATCTGTGTGTCACTAGGTGCTAAGGACACTATTCTGGAAGGGAAGGACGAGATAGTGACGTTCCTACCCAGGCCGTCCACAACAGAGATGGGATAGTAGGGGCCTTGCTTCACGGTAACGGATGGAGACCTCTCGTATGCGAAGTAGGCTGTAACCCCTAGGACGACTACTACCACGAGCGTGACAGCCAAGGTCGAAGTTCTCATGAGGCTGGATAGGCTATCCAGCTTAAAAGTTTAGCTGCCTCATGGGGCGGGTATCAGGAATCTCCTCCCTCCTCCCTCCACTTCCACGAAACGCACCCCATATAACTCTTCCAAGTCCTCTGCCCTAACTCCCCACGGTTGGCATTGCTTCATTAGTTTCCCTTCCTTGATCATAACTATCCAGTTCGCCAACGTAAGCAGGGACATGTCGTGAGTCGCAACCACTACTGTCCTCGCCGTCGATATGTCGACCACCCTTTTACTCACAAGGAACGAGTTAGAAGGATCCAAATTCGAGGTCGGCTCGTCTAGAAGAAGTGTCTTACCCTTCGTCATGGCCTTTGCGATCATCACCAACCTCCTTTCCCCGGAGCTCAGCGTATCGAGCCTCCTGTGAAAGAGGTGCAGTACACCTAGCTCGGAGAGTGCATTTTTGGCGATCTCCACCTCTTCCCTGCTGGGTGGATACCAGGTATCCTCAGCTAGCATGAACTTGTCTACAGATATGGGTGCGTCGGGGAGATCGGACGGAAGATATGTAGTACCTAGGAGTGGACGCACTTCTGAGAGTGCTCCGTTGAGTATACCGTCCTTCACCCTCATCCCTGCTAGGCGTTTCAGAAGGGTTGTCTTCCCAGAACCGTTAGGGCCAACGACTACGTTCAACCCACTCCGTAATTCAAGCCCTGTACTCAAGCCCCATCGCCAACCTGATCATTATGGGGAGCACGAAGGCCGAAGTGACAGCTGTTATGGGTACTATAAACCCGAACGTACCGTCCGAGATGTCGTTAGCAGCCTCCATCACTAGAGCACCTACAATGCACGAGGTTAGCAACACCTGTCTGAAACCGTCGGCGCCCATCAACCTCGCCATGTGGGGACTCATTAGCCCGACGAACCCTATTGCGCCAACCTGAGAGACTAAGTAACCCACCACTAAACTAGTCAAGGTCAACCACCCCAGCCTGAACTTACCGACGTTCAGACCGTTAGCGTAGGCTACTTCGTCTCCCAGCGAGGCGAGGTCGAAGGCCCGTGCCCTCAATGTTAAGACGTAGAGGAACACCAGTGTCACTGATAAGAGGACTCCGACATCGGTGAAAGTTTTCACGCCCACGTCCCCGAAGAGCCAGTAGAGGGCGTTGGGAAGCTGTGGATACTTGAATTGAAGATACTCCTCCGCCACCAGCAGTCCTGATGTGAAGGCAAAGTCGACAGTGAGTCCAGCTAATAGAAGCGACCCAGGACCTCCCTTTCTTCCTAAGGCCAATACTATTAACGACCCGAGTACGGAAAAGGCGAACGCTGCCACCGGTTGTGCCAAGATTGAGAGGAATAGCGGTACTCCCGTGAAGAATGCTATCACTGCTCCGAAGGCCGCTCCAGCAGCAGTACCAGACACGTACGGGTCCATGAGGCCGTTTCTAAATAGGGTCTGGAGAACTGTACCTGACGCCGCTAACACGATTCCGGTTAGGGCCGCGTAGATGACAGTTGGAAGCTTCATGTCGAGTAAGATCTCCCTGTATACTCCCGTGGAATTGAGGGGAGTGTAGACTGGTCCGTAAAGGAGCCCGAGGAGGCCAGCCGCGATCGTCGACATTACCAAAACCAAAAGAAGCCCCTTCACGTGGGTGGATAGCTTATCCAGATATTTATAGATATGGGGCCGTGAGGAAAACCTCGTCATTCATCTTACTCACCAGAGACCCCGTCCGTTAGGGCGGGGTAGTTCACGGGTTTGACTCTCCTTCGACAAAGGCGAGCACTGGCCCCTTAAGTCTTCTCCTTCACGCTCATTTCCCTTAGTTTCTTGTCGTAAGCGGTAAGCACGTCATCCAAGGTGACTATGCCTTTATAAACTCCCTTCTCGACAACAGGAGCCCACCTCGACTTAGACCTAACCATGACCTCCATTGCGTCTTCCGCTGTAGACGATGGATTAACGTAGCTCACGCCGCTCCTGACGAAGTTAACTACGGGCTCCTTTGAAGCCGGTAGTTCTGAGAGGAATACTGAACCGAGGAACTTGCCTTCATTGTCGACCACTGGAAGAGAGAAGAGGCCGGAGTCCTGAATCGCCTTCCTAGCGTCGGAAGATCCCATGGTCGACAGTAGCTTTGTGTCTCTGAGCTGGAGCTCAGAAACCCTGATACTTCTGAGGAGGGGAACGTTGTATTCTCCCGCGTGGACTGGAGAGTCTCGTCTAGTAGGTACTTGGGATCCATATATCGTATTTCCCCCTGAGAGGAGGTATGCCACTGCTACGGCTATCATCATACCCGGAAGCAACTGCAGACCTCCCGTCATCTCTACCACCATGAGTGTCACCGATAGTGGTGCCTTAGCGGCAGCTCCAAATAATGAGAGCATTCCCACTATGACGAAGGGAGCGACGGAAGGGACCACGGAGGGTAAAAGTAAGTGGAGGACGTACCCGTAGACTGCCCCGGTAGAGGCTCCTATCACTATTCCTGGCGCAAAGTCCCCTCCACTTCCACCGCTCCCCACAGTGAAGGAAGTAGAAATTACCTTTACGAAAGGAAGAGAGATTAATATTAGAAGGAGCGGAACTCCATACGTAGGAATATCGCCGAACTTGCCGTCCATGAGGATCTGAACCCACCCATAGCCGTTAGCCATCACCTCTGGGAACCCCAAGGCCAAAGCTCCAGCGGCGAGTCCTCCAATGGCGGGTTTAACGTATCTTGACGTCCTGAGTGCCTTGAATCTGGAAGTGAATAGCTCCATTGTTTTCACGTAGAAGATGGACATTCCACCCGTCACTACGCCTAGAAATGCGTAAAGCGGTAATCTTAGAGGAGAGAAGGGTTGGAGGTAGTAGCCGAAGATCGGCTCGAAGCCTGTGACGACCCCGAATATGGAATAGCCCACCGCAGAGGCCACAACCGCAGGGAAAATCACTTCTGGTTCTATATCCCTTTTGTAGAGGAGTTCCCCGGCGAGGATCGCGCCTCCTATGGGTGACTTAAATATGGTCCCTATCCCAGCCCCTATCCCGATCGCCACAGCTCTCCTCCTGTCCTCTGCCCCCAATCTCAGGAAGTTGATCAAGTTCGACGAAAGCCCGGCAACTATCATGGAGGTTGGGCCTTCTCTGCCCCCACTTCCGCCGCTACCTATGGTTACGGCCGAGGCCAGCAGCTTCACCGGCACTGCCCTCAACCTTACTCTACCGTTGTTCTTATGATAGGAATTTATGGCGAAGTCCGTACCTCCTCCGGCTGCCTCAGGAGAGAAGGTGTAGGTAAGCAGTCCTGAGACCGCACCTCCTAGGCCTACTACAAGGGGTAGGAAAATGTACCTAGTGGGGGAGTAAACGAAGTTCAAGGGACCCCCTTCTCCTACGGGGTGTGGTAGTTGAACTCCTAGGACGTCTCCTAAGAGCAACTCTTCGAAGAACTTTATGCCAAAATAGAGTGCCAACGCTCCAGTAGCTGCGAGGACCCCAATTAGTAGCCCTACGATGAACCAGCGCTCGAAGTAAGGTAGGTCCCTGAGGTTCACGAGTTAGTCTGAATAGGTAGAAGCTAAAAATCTACCTGGCTGCAGCTCTCACTTCCTTAACTTCAATCACGCCACCTACCTTTCGTTTTACGACGGAGGAAAGAAGCGCTGACGCAGCAGAGAGCACCGCACTAACTAGGAAAGCAAGGTCCAAGGAGGAAGTCATTGGACCGGCTACCATCTCAGGGAAGAAAGTGTTGGAGGTAAGGGTGGCGGTTACGGTGGGGGACAACGTTGAAGTAAGGGAAGCAGGTAAAGAGGCCAGAATCTGCTGCAACGGGTTGTACCCGAGGAAAGTGGCGAAAACAGCTCCAGTTGGAGAAAGAGCTCTAGATAAGGGAACAGACAACTGGGGGGCCCCTGCCGCAGTAACGTGAGCGGCAACGGCCTGTGGAAGGGTGGAGTTAAGACCTAGGACAACCGCGGTGAAGAACACAGCTATACTTACCGTCTGCCCCACGTTAAACATGGTGGCTCTCATTCCAGACGCTGCCCCCCTGTGTTCCCTTGGCGATGAGTTCATTATGGCGGCTGTGTTAGGGGAGCCAAAGAATCCATTGCCTACACCCATCGCGAATATGATCAGAGCGAAAGTGGGGTACTGGAAGTCGTAGGGGAGGAACATCAACGCCACAAAGGCCGCAGCCACGGTCAATGCTCCTCCAGTGGCGACCCATCTCGGACCATACTTGTCAGTTAAGATCCCTCCAAAGGGAGCCACAACCGCCGTGCCTACAGTCATGGGAATTAAGTATATGCCTGACCAGAACGGGGTGGTCTGAAAGCTGTAGCCGTGGAGGGGTAGCCAAACCCCTTGCAGCAGTAAAACCAGGAGAACTAGGACGCCTCCTCTAGCCATGGAGTTGAGGAGTCCTGCTGCATTTGCTGCCGCGAACGACCTATCCCTGAATAACTCCACTCTGAACATCGGCTCTTTCGTCTTCGCTTCGACGAACGGGAAACCAACTAGGAGGGCTCCTCCGAGGCCCATTGCAATCCACACCAATGGGTCTCCCCATCCCATGGGAGCCCCTCCATATGGGAGGAGACCGTAAGTTACACCCACTAGAAGAGATACGAGACCTCCACTGAATAGGAGGTTTCCCACCACATCTATCCGCTGTCTCCTGGGAGTCGAGAGTTCCTTCAACTTGAGGTAGGACCACATCGTCCCTGCTGCTCCAAATGGGACGTTTACGAGGAAAACGTACCTCCAATTCAAGACCGATAGCACTCCTCCTAACACCAGACCTACTAGAGTTCCAACTACTGCAGATATCTGGTTTATACCTAGGGCCTTCCCTCTCTCTTGTTCGGGGAAGGCGTCGGTTATTATAGCAGCACTGTTCGCGAAGAGGAGACCTCCTCCAAGTCCCTGAATTGCCCTGAACGCTATGAGCTCGAGAGCTCCTAGTGTGCCTCCGTTGGGTGTAATGGATAGGAGGAGGGAGGCAGTGGTGAAAATTGCGAACCCTAGGTTGTAGGCCCTGACCCTGCCGTACATGTCTGAGAGTCTACCTAGAGTGACTACGAGAGCTGATATGACGACGCTGTAACCAAAGAGGAACCAAAGTAAATACTGGAAGGAGTCTAGGGGGTTCAGCTGTATCCCCTTGAATATGGCTGGAATGGAAATTATGACTATGCTGAAGTTAATAGTGGCCATCATGGTGCCCAGCGTGGTGTTAGAGAGAGCAATCCACTTGTACTGGACCATAATATGGCGCTGCTCCTGATCGATTTTAAGGGTTTCTTACCAGCTCTTTAGCGTCTTCATGTATTTAAGTCCAGAGTTTCCCTAGAACTGAATCGTGTAGGTTCGGTTCTTCACTTTCGGTGTCGAGAACTTCAGATAAAACCTTATTCGAGTCCTTAAGGTGACCCATGAGGATTGCCCCTCATCCTAGGGAATTCTGTCCATACTATCCTTATGTTTTCACTGCGAGAGGTTTTCACTAAGTCTAGGTTGCCGTGATGCCGACTCCATCTCCGCCGTCCAGCTTTCTTCCTTCAGAGTTGTTACCACCATCCATATTCCGAGTTACGTCTCAATCGAATGTGGAGAACCTCAACTTGAGGAGGTGAGCAATAGAGACTGAGTTTTATTGTTGGTTTTATCGATTCCACGGGCCCTTCGAGGGAAGCGCTGACACTCCTTTCCAGCTTTCTCTTTTAAGGGAAGTAAATAAGGTATGAAGGATCTAGGCTTGTTCACCCCGTGAAGCCGCGCATTCGGGCTCTGTTAGCTCCCTTGTCGTAGAGACTCCACCCATCATCTAACTTCCTTCGTCCGATGCCAATGACTTCCCCCGAGAGAGTTCCCCTCATCGGTTCGGGCTTACGTCCCCCAATTTGAGAAGCAGTCGAGGGGAGTCAGAGAAGCTCTTCCAAATGACCAGGAAGGGATCCTTGTTGAATGCCTCTGGATTCCACGATGAAATAATGTAGAGGTGTTAGTTGGGCCCTTACTCAGTTCCATTGAGCCCTCGATCAGGCTGGGGAAGGACTTCGGTACCGTCGCTGAAAAAGTGAAAAACAACATTTAAACGAGGGAGCGTCCGTACACCAGTGAGGCCCTTCAACCTCCATTTTTGTAAACTCGCGTTCATCGGAGTGTTTTTCGAGGGAAGACATCTGCGACCTCCCATGCACCTCGTCGGATATGTGATCAGACTCCCAGCCTCTTCAGTAGGTTCACCATCCACTCCTTACAAAGCCTATAATCCCTCTTATATATGAATTCGTTGAAAGAGTGTATATTGGATCCAGGATTGTCCGGCCCAACTCCATCCGCTATTTGTCCAATACCCAAAGTCCTAGCTACGGAGGCCATGGGTCCTGTACCGGGGCTGTTGGGAAGTACAAGCGGTTCCATAAAGAAGGTCTCTCTTGCCGAATCGATAAGGGCCTTGGCGATCTCGCTGTCTTCGCACGTCCTGAAAGGCTCCTCCTCACCAAGAACCATCATTTCTAGGTTTCTCTTCTTCACCATCTCTCTCAGTGCCGCCAAGACCACCTTGGGTTGCTGTCTAGGAACTAGTCTGAAGTCCAGCTTCACGAAGGCGTGGGAAGGTATGACAGTCTTACTACCCTCCCCAGTGTAGCCGGACTGAATTCCGTCCAAATTGCAGGTAGGATCCCGGACCAACTTGACGAGGAAGTCGTCCTGTACTTCGTATCCCAAGGCTTCCTTCATCAGCCGTAGGTCTATGCCTAGTTTGGAAGCCGTAAGTCCCTCTACCGACGGTGGGACAAGTATATCGTCGTAGAAACCTGGTATGTTAACCCTACCGTCCGGCCCACGCAGTTCTCTCAGGAAGTCGAGCAACTCCCACGCTGGATTCCTAGCTATAGGAGCGTACATTGAGTGAAGATCCTTCGGTGTCTTTGCGCTTATCTGGACGTAGAGTAGACCCTTGACTCCCAAGACTACCTGTGGTGCGCCGTTGGGTCCCCTTCCTGCTCCCTCCCACAATATATAATCGGCCTTCAACCTCTTTGCGTACTCGGGAGAAAAGAAGGCATGTGAGGACTACCTATCTCCTCTTCCCCCTCGTACAAGAACTTCAAGTTGACTTTGAGTTTACCCTCCTTCTTGAGCTCTGACACAGCTTCGAGCCTTGCCATTAGAGCACCTTTGTCGTCAGCTACTCCTCTAGCGATCAGCTTGTCCTCCTTGAAGGTTGGGGTAAAAGGGTCTGTCTCCCACTTCTCTAGCGGCTCCACCGGCTGAACATCGTAGTGGTTGTAGATGAGCAAGGTCTTAGGTGCACCGACGTTGATCTCCCCCAACACGTACGGGTTGACTGCCTTATGCTTTACCAACTCCGCCTCAATACCGTTGCTCTGCATATAGTCTTGGAGGAACTTCGCACCTTCGACCCCCTTTCCCTTAGCCGACTGCGTGTCTATCCTCAGGAACGCTAGTAGATCGTCCACAAGGGTGCTTGCAAGCCAAGTTTAAAAGTTGAGACTCTTGGTATTGGTACAAAACGGATATTGCTACAAAGGATAAGTGATGGTAAACTCACGTTCCTTCCCCATCACTTTAGGGACGTGAATTGGTAGAGGCCCATCGAGATCTCTTCACCTCCACACGTGGGGGCCTAGGTGAAAAACCTAGCCCTTGGAGACAGAACAAGGAATTCTGTGTCTTTTCTTCACAGGTATGGATAGGACTTTTAATGTCCTCCATAATACTAAACTTATGGAGAGCTCGGAAAGTAGCACCAGGCTTAGGTCAGCCCTAAACAAGGCAGCCCTAGTCGTACCAACCGCGGCTCTCTCCGTGATACTACTCTATCTCGTGATCTGGAACCTCTACTACTCTTTCACGGACTGGTCGCTCTTCCACTCTGTTCCCCAGTTCGTTGGTTTCTTAACATACGCTCAAGCGATGTCGACTCTGTTCTTCAGGAGCTCCTTCCTTCACTCCTTCGAACTCTCAGGGGGGCTCATCCTCGTTGGGAACTTGCTAGGAATCTTCCTCGCTGGACTACTGTACTTCGTTAAGAGCTCGAAGCTTCGGACGGTCTATCTCTCCATATTTATCGCACCTTTAGCCATATCGATGGCAGTCAACGGCGTAATATGGTTGTGGCTGTTCAACTTACAGATCGGGATAGACTGGTTGCTGGTAAGGATCGGACTCCCTGCCCTTCCTTGGCTGTCGTCAACAGCTACAGCCTTCCCCAGCATGTTCCTTGTTACGGTGTGGGCCTACACCGGCCTTGCCGTACTTTTTTACCTAGCGTCCTTTATGGGCGTTGACAAGAGCTTAATTGAGGCCGCACGAGTGGACGGTGTAGGATCTCTGAGGACGTTCTTCAAAGTTCTCCTTCCTAACTCCTCACAAGGAGTTATAGTAGCCACTGCCCTCCTCTTCCTGTTCTCGTTCAAGATATTCAGCCTGCCTTTCGTCCTCAGCGGAGGGCCAACTAACGTCTCGCTTCAGACGGGGGTGATATACATGTATTATCTCGACACCACAGAATTCTTCGCCGAGTCCACAGCGATCGCAACGCTCGTGACGGCGATTGCGGCCGCCGTCGTGATTCCGTTCGCCTTATTGGGCTTGAAGAGGTGGGTAAGGCGTGAGTGAGTTCAGAATAGGTCCAACTGCGAAGGCCTTCCTTCACCAGCTTATTCTGGCTATCTTCGTGGTCGCCTGGGTAGTACCCATATACGCGATGGCTATAAATGGTTTGAAGAGCGAATTCGACGTCACTTCAACCCCGGTCTTCATTCCTCCTCTCCACCCGTCGCTTGCGGCTTTCGCCTCAGTCTGGAGCGAGTTAAACGTTCCGTTACTCAACTCGATCATAGTAGTGATACCAGTCAGCGTGATCGCTACGTTCATAGGTGCCATGGCCGCCTATTATTTCTACATACTGTCAACGTCGAAGAGCAAATCCCTGGGCATCCTAAGCAACACAATCTTCTCCCTGATAGCCCTGGCGACTTTCATGCCTTACCAAGCTGTCGTGATCCCTTTAACTAGAATAGAGGCAAACTGGGGATTACTCAACACCTACGGAGGAGTGATATTCGCCTTTTCCCTGTTTTACATCCCAACCGCGGCCCTCCTCATGTCCATGTTCATGGCCGTCCTTCCTCGGGACATAATAGATGCGTCGAGGATAGACGGGAGTAGCGACCTTAGGACGTTCTTTAAAATAGTAGTTCCACTCACTGTTCCCGGTCTGATATCCACCCTAATATTCAATATAATTGAGATGTGGAACAACTTCTTCATACCTCTAGTCCTTTTTAACGTGGCCAAACAGACCCTCATACCAGTGGCCGTTGAGTCCTTCACTGGAGGCTACGGAACTCTGTACAACGACTCTTTCGCCGCGGCCTTCCTCGCGTCTATTATACCATTATTAATATTTATATTCCTTGGGAGGTACTTCATCAGAGGACTGGTGACATTGGGTACAGGAGGAAAGGGGGCGGTGTGAGGTGGTAGTTACAGTCAAAGTTTCCAAGGTGACTAAGACCTTCAGGAAAGGAAAGACACCAGTGGAGGTGCTTAAGGGAGTAGACCTTGTCATAGAGAGGGGCGCATGCATGGGAATACTGGGACCAAGTGGCACTGGGAAGACCACATTGATGAGGATAATAGCCGGCCTAGAGGTGCCCACTAGTGGAGACGTTTACTTCGACGACAAACTCGTCTCAACTTCTAATAGGATAGTCGTACCACCCGAAAGGAGGAACATAGGGATGGTATTCCAATCGTGGGCCCTTTACCCTAACATGAAGGCCTACGATAACATCGCGTTTGCTGTGAAAAACAGAAAGGGGGAAGAACTCAGGAAGAAGATAGAGGAAATTGCTGAAGTCTTGGACATAAAGAAGGTCTTGGACAGGTATCCACGGGAGCTCTCTGGGGGACAACAACAGAGGGTAGCCCTAGCGAGGGCATTAGCTAAGGATCCCTCCCTTCTAGTGTTGGACGAACCTTTCAGCAACTTAGACGCGAGGATAAGGGACAGTGCTAGGGCTCTAGTGAAGAAGGTGCAGAAAGAGTTCGGTGTCACGGCCATAGTTGTGTCCCACGATCCAGCGGATATATTTTCGGTGGCCGACGTAGCTGGAGTGCTCCTAGATGGCAACTTCGCACAGGTAGGCAGTCCAATAGAACTCTACGACTCACCGGTCTCAGCTAGGGTCGCCAGGCTGGTGGGTGAGATAAACGAACTGGACGGTCAAGTGGAGGGTGGAAAGCTGAAGGTCCTGAATGGAACGGTTGAGGTGAAGGGATTAGATGAGGGAGAGGTCAAAGTGGGGATGAGACCCGAAGACCTCAAGGTGTCGGAGGACCAGGTGCCTGGAATGGTGAGCCTCGGGAAAGTCAGAGTGAAGGTGTCTAGCTACACCGGCAGCTCGTTCAGGCTAGTGGTTTCACCCATTGAAGACGATAGGGTGGAGCTCTACGTTAACTCAGACAGACCAATGGACATAAACTCCATCGCTCTTCTGTATGTAAGACCAGAGAAAGTGAAAATTTTTAGAAAATAGAAATAGAATGGATTTATTTTAGAGCTAAAACTTCCTTATAAAGCTAAGTCCGTTCCTTAGCTGTTTCCCTCATTTCCTCCTCTACGATATTCACCCTCCTCCCTGCTTTCACGTAGACCTCAGGTTTCTTACGCTTAATCCAAAGTCCGTATCCCAACGAGAACAATAGGAAGAGCGCGGAGACGAACACCGCCTGTGTATACGGGAAAATAGGCGGCACAACCGACTCGTAGAGCACGAAGGCGAAAACCACTGTGGCCACTCCCGGCAGGACGTAGTGCTGAATCGGATGAAGGAGTTTCTTCAGGCCGGAATGTCTCTCCTTAAGCCTATAGAACAACGTCATGACAGAAGTGTTTAAGAGGAAATGAGCAACTATCATCCCGACCAACGCGACTGTGGTGAGGAACTCGAATCCGTCTGTAAGGGCATTGAAGACGGCCGTGCTTGTCGCCGGCGAGGTGAGCATTGTGACAGGCGAGACACCGGTGAAGTATGCTATGATGAAGCCCGATAGTACCGCTAAGACGCTGGAAGTCGCGCCTATGAACCAAAGGGAGGTAGATGGAGTGAGCCACTTTGGGTGGATCTTGGAGAAACTCCTCGGAAGCACGCCGTCCCTAGCCATCGCAAAGTACACTCTCCCCGCATTCGACTGCATCGCCACACTGTCGGAGAAGGCAGAGTTTAAAGCGAAGAGGGCCAGAAGGAGCCCTCCGGCTACACCCATGTACTCCGTATATACAATTATCCCAGGGATATTGGAGTTAGCGAAACTTACCATACTGTCTACACCCCATCCCACTGTCAAAGCGTAGGCCACTTCTGTTAACACGGCACCTACTAATAGAACCCCCATTGTGAGTGCCCTCGTTATGGACCTAGAGCTCTTTGACTCCTCTCCTAGGGGGGCCGAGCCCCCGTAGCCTATGAAGCTAGTGATGCCAAATATCATTCCCAGTCCTAGTGCGGCGAAGGGACCACCTTCGAGGCTGAATCGCTTACCGTAAACGGAGGACCAAGCTAACGGATTGAATACGGCTAGCGTGTTGTCAGGTGCCTTAATTATTATGACGGCAGAGGTCACTGCCAAGAACGCCACTTCAGTTAACGCTGCGTACTTCACGTACTTCATTTGAGGCCTTATTCCGAAGGCACTTAGAGCTATCGGAGCTACAACGAAAGCCACTACGAGAGGCACCCAAGTCCAACCAGGAAGAGAGAGCTTGAAGAAGTACTGAAGAACGCCTGGTATCACGACTCCTCCTACGTAAACTGGTATGGCTGCAGTACTTGCCACTTGGTAGAGCACGTAAACCAAACCGCTCACGATGGCTGGGAGAGGACCGAAGGCCGTCGCTATGTAACCGTAATACCCTCCAGCGCTAGCGTGCCTCCGAGACAGATGGTAAAGTGTATTGACCTCCAAGTACATGGTGAGCATGGCTATTAGGAAGGCCGCAGGTGTCAACACGAAGGCGGCTGTTGCCGCTGCCGTCATAAACGCCACAGTATCGCAGGCTGGAGCCATAGCGGCTATCTCCTGAGCTAATCCCTCCAGCACCCCAACAGCTCCCTTCCTAAGTCGCGGAACTTGCTTAGACTCACTCACGTACGTACACCTCTCCTTGCGTCGAGCTTGAGTTCATTCAGGGTTCACAGCTATTTAGGGAAACCCTAATAATATATAAGCTTTTTGAAGATGGAAAAAGAGCATTTGACCCATATCACGGGCTAAGGGAGAACTAGATTGCAGGGTGTTAGGGAACTTAGTCGAGCTGGCAACTCCCTGTCCTAGAGGGATTCTCTCCCAAGGGGTTCTCAGTCTTAGCGCCGATCCAGCTTGAGCCTATGTTAGAGGTTGAGCAACCCAAGAGTTCCTTGGTTGGTGGGTCGAGATCCCTTAGTCGCCCTTTCCGTTGAACTTCCTTAAATCTACTAGGAGGAGAGAAGTTGAACTACTCCCTCTCTCCCATCGTGTCGAAGGATCGTTAGTTTCGCTTAAAAATAGATTTTACGTTGAATTTTAACCTTTACCCTGAAAGATGGGAGTTTCTTTCATCAAATGTGTGATTTAGGCTCATGGATCGCCGTGCTAACTTACCTCACGGAGTTCATCATCCCCAACTAGAAAACGACAGGTGGAGTTAGACTGACGATTGCATTCAAGAGCCAGGTGACGAGTTAGCGTTCCCCGCGAAGGGCCCTCCGCTCGGGGGACCACGTAGTAAACTACCCCGCCCCCTCACGGACGGTGTCTCTGGCGATGAGGATTAACCCCACCTAGACGGAGAGGTTTAATTGATGCTCGCAGGCGGGGCGAGAGTGGTCGATACGTTGCGTCACATACTTTTCGAACTCCTGGCCGCCCACCGGGTTCTTCCACACCTATTTTACCTCAAACTGTGGTCGAATTGATGGGTCTGACCTCCTGCCTGCCCTTAGGGAAATGCTCGTATTCGGATAATCCTCGTGGGTTTCAGGTTTACGTCTGTCGTTCTGTGCACAGTCGAGTAGTTCAAAAACACCAAAGAACTCATCGCTGCACACTCCTCAACGTTCGTGTGTTTAACTAACGTAAAGTCTCCGGTGTACAAAGTATATTAACCTAGCGTGAAAAATCGGTGTTGTGAACTCTGAGTGTGAATACTGGGTCAATGTTGTAAAGAGTAACGTGAGCGCCTCGTTCCCATGCATACCGAAGTTCGTTTCCTCCTGTAGCCCGGCGTATGTGAAAGCGGTGAAAGTAATGGCTTCGCTCTCTACACAGATCCCCGAGGAATGCGTTCCCAAAGTGAGCGAGGAGGCACTGACACTCGCAAGGTCGATAGATGAATGCAAGAGCGTGGAGGACTACGCTAACAGGCTTTCCAGCGAACCCTTCCTAAGAGAGCTCCGTGAGGTACAGGCCAGAACCGATCTGAAGGACTACAAAAAATGGAAGAAGGATTACTTCAAGGACCTCAAGAAGCGATACAGGGAGCTCACTCCTTCCGAGCTAGAAGCTTTGATAGAAGCTTTGGAATTTCGTCTAGAGGAGATCACGGGGACCAAGGCACGTCAAGGGCGGACATGAGTCCTCTCCTCAATCCTGCCTCTGCAGCTTTCACTACCTTGTCTGGGTAGCTTTCAACTGGCTGGAACCATCCAACCGCCGACATCATCTGCAGCTCGTCGGCCCTCTGTTTCAGCCAGAGGGCCACTGCAAGCCCAGCCATGGTAGGCCTGAATATTATGACAGTAGGTCCCAAGGAGGAGCTAGAAACCTTCACGGCATATTTAGATATAGTCTTCCATCGCGTCTTGGTGACTATCCTGACGAGTTCCTTAGCTTTCTCCCTCTCCCCTATGGCGTAAAACACTATCACGGAATTCGTTGGAAGAGGTGTTTAATAACTTTTTCTCTAGTTAGATTATCTTCTTTCAGTTGTCATACCATACATCACAGAGAAATTAGAGAGCAGACCCAGAGCGAGGAAAAGGTGAAGCAAGATAACCCACGGAACCTCGTGGAGGTAGACGAAAACACCCAGGCCTCCAGTAATAATCACGAGCGCTACGTTTCCGATCGCCATTCTCTTCAGTACTGGTGAACGGGCCAAACTCCATGCCAAGACCGATAGAACGAGGAGGACGATCCCAATGAGAACGTGAGGCACGAGCAGAAATGTGGATACACCGAATAATACCATCCCTCCCCCAAAGAGGAACTGGAGGACGGACGCAGCGGCACCTGCCAAGCACAGGGAACTTAACTTCACTCTTCACCTTTCTCTCCTCTCCCTTTATAAAATTCGGTTGTGAGAAATCGATAGAAACCCTATTTAAGGAGATGAAGGATATACGTCGGTAGTCTAGGAGGGCTGAACCAAGTGAACCTAGGAGTCGAGATGAGGGAACAATTCCCAGTAACCAGGAGGTACAAGTACCTGAACCACGCGGCAATATCTCCTCCTCCTCTGTTCGTTTTGGAGGAAGCCGAGAGGTACCTAAGGAACGTGAGCGAACTAGGAACGGAGGAAGTAAATAGAATAGAAGAAGACGACTTCAGGTCGATGAGGGAAGACGTGGCCAAGTTAATAGGCGCAAGCTGGGATGAGGTAGCGTTCGTTCCTAATACAAGCTACGGCTTCAACTTCATCGTTCATGGCTTGGACTGGAGGGAGGGCGACAACGTAGTCACCGACTCCCTCGAGTTTCCTACAGTGGTGTTCCCCTGGCTGAAACTGAAAAGGAAGGTGGAAGTAAGGATCGTCAAGCCAAACGTTGAGACGTTTGAGGACTCTGTCCTAAGCCACGTCGACTCCAGGACGAGAGTAGTGGCCGTGAGCCACGTAGGTTTCAATACTGGACTCGTGGTAGACGTGAAGAGGTTGGCGAGAGAGGCACATTCCCAGGGAGCCTTGATCGTGGTCGACGTTATTCAGAGCGTCGGTGCTGTGAATGTGGACGTAAGGGAAATGGAGGCTGACTTCGCAGTTGCGGGAGGATATAAGTGGCTAATGTCGCCTCAGGGGTCTGGATTCATATACGTCAGAAAGGGATTGCTGGGGGACCCACCGTTTTACGGCTGGAGGACATCTAAGAACTTCGAGTCCTACGATGCGACTAACTTCGAGATAGAGTCCGGACCTAGGAGGTTGGAACCAGGGACAATTGACGTTGCCGCGAACCTTGCTATGGCGAGGGCAGCTCGATTCATCAAGGAGAACTCCTCTGAAGTGTTACAAGCCGTCAATGACCTATCTGGGTACGCTAATAGGAGAGCCCAGGAGGAGGGGTTAGAGGTAGTGACTCCAATGAGGAAGAGAGCGGGTATCACGGTGGTGATGGCCCCCAAGAATAGCGAGCTATCGCGTCACATGTTGGCCAACGGAGTCGTAGTCTCCCCCAGAGGGGGTGGCATAAGAATCTCCACTCACTTCTACAACACCAGGGGAGAGGTGGACGAGGCGGTAAGGCTAATTTCCCAGTGGGTAAGGAGGTCGGGTCAATAGACGGAAGAAATGAAGTTCCTAGCTAGGTCAACACTCGTCTTTACTGGGTTATCGCTCGAGTTTCGCAGGGTCAGCTAATAGTGGTGCTTACATAGAAAGTGTTCTCCAACCCAAAGAACTCCCTCAACCTAGGCCTAACCTTTAACCTGCTGAGAAACCTGTCCAATTCGTCGTAGTATGTGGTGCCGGTCTCGAGGGACTTCAGCTTCTGAACTTAGTTTGACCTCGAGGAACTGGCGAAGAAATAGTAGAAGTAACTCCGTGAGGAATGTTAAACCTTAGTCCAAATACTTATTCCGAAAACGTGATTCAATCCTCTCTCCATACCTCTCGCAAGGGGAAGCCTCCTAAGCTACCAGCCGGTAGACCACGACCGCAGACGCGGGAAGTTTGGATAAGTTGTCCATCAACCTCCTGAAGGATCCCTCAACCAACAGGTCAACGAACGGTTGCGCCATAGTGGAGTAATAAGCCTCTATATTGTGATCTAGAGCCCGTAATCCTGTCGCCAGTAATGAGGTATAAGGGGGTCTCAGATAGGGAGGCTGAGTCAAGGACGACTAGGTCTGATTCCTCAGCCCTGACAACTGCCTTAGTCCATTCCTTTCTGAGGCCCCGAAGTCTGTGTGTTCTGCCTCAGACAGTGTGGTAGGCATGGCAACGTGAGTACCACGAAAGGTGGGGTGGCCCTAACCCCATCTATCACACTCCCTCCACCTAGGGACACCACTGCTTCGTACTTACCGGCAATAACACTTAAGGTCTACCGCTCCTCGAAAGGGCGCGTTTTGAGAGGGTCCTATGATCGTATCTGCGCCAGTTAAGGAAATAACGCAACTTGCTAGTTCTCCTTTCTCTAAACTCCTCGCTCTAACCTCCTCCCCGCCCTAAAGGGTGAGGGTTCCCCGAGGTCTCAGGGCTGAATCCTTTTTCACGTTAAAAGAAACCTTTTTATATTTGATCATGTTAAAATTTTGCGATAAAGACGATCCCTCGTGTCTATGTGGGCTACGCCCAAAAGGGCGAGGGTGATAGCGGAGGTGTGAGTTCCGTGCAGTTGAGCTCGAAGGAGTCCCACGACCCACCGTTAAATCTGGTGGGTGGTTGAGGGCCAAGTCCCTACGCTCGATCGCGAATGTTGAGGTAAAGTTGAAATGAAAGTGTGGGGACAAACGGTAACTAAACCTACCTTCCATTTCACTGAAGGACTCTAAAGTACATTCTCGGTAGTTTACTATGGAAAGTTTACTGCGGAATTGGATATAGAGGACGTACACAACTCATTGTGGACACTCCCTAACTGAAAGCTATTGCGAGACCCTCTAGTACAGTCCCAAACGTTGGACATTGTGGAAGGGTATGGAAAAAATCTACTGGTCCGGTGAGGGATCTCGAGGAATATCTATTAATACGATGTACAGGTTAATGTAAGCGATGAGCTCGAATAGGGTGTCGGGAGCTGAGGCCCTAGTTAATTCCCTCACACATCAAGGCGTGAGACACGTCTTCGGTATACCGGGTACTCACGTCCTCTCAATCTATAAGGAACTGGCGAAACACAGAGAGATCAAACACGTACTGGCAAAGTTCGAGCCTGGAGCCGGTTTCATGGCCGACGGGTACGGGAGGTCGACTGGAGTTCCTGGGGTAACGGTGGTGACGGCCGGTCCAGGAGCACTTGGGTTGGCAGTGGCAACTGCGCAAGCGAGAGTGGAGGGAGCTCCAATGGTCATACTGGCCGGTCAGACCCCCATGCGCACCCGTGGAAAAGGATACTACCACGAGACTCCAGATTACGACGCCATACTATCCACCTTCAAGTCCCTAGCCAAGTGGGCTGCGAGGGCCGAGTCCCCAGAACAGGTTCCTAGATTAGTAGCTAGGGCTTTCAGGAGATCAGTGGAGGGAAAACCAGGTCCAGTATACTTGGAGTTGCCGAAGGACGTCCTCGAGAGCGAGGGAGAGTGGTACGGCTATAGAGTGGAGCAACCAACCAAGTATAGGGCCGACGTGAGCCAAGCGGCGTCGCTAATGCTCTCGAGCTCCTCCCCCGTGATCCTCGCAGGAGGGGGAGTGATCAGGGCTAGGGCCCAGGACAAATTGGCTGAACTTGCCGAGAAACTGGAGATACCTGTGGTGACCACCATTTCAGGGAAGGGTAGCCTACCTCCAGACCACCCTTTCCTTGGTGGAGTAGGGGCCGGTGCATTCGGTGACCCAGATGCCGTAAGGCTAGTTGAAGAAAGTGACCTAGTGATCGCGATAGGTACCAGGTTACCAGAGCTAGGAACTGGAGGGTGGTCCCTCAAAATACGAGGGAGGTTGATACAAGTTGATGTAGATCCTGACTCCATGAGCCAAGTCTATAGACCGGACCTCTTCCTGGTGGGGGACGCGAGAGCCTTCCTGGAGGACCTTGTAAACTCACTGAGGGGTGTCAAGAGCTTCGGTGGAAAGGAGAGAATAGAGAAGGCTAGGAAGGAGGTAGAGGATGTCAAACCAATAGGGTACGACGAGTCGAAGGTCAACCCAGATGACGTGATTGATGCTGTGGGTTCCATTCTTGAACCTGGAGCAGTAATAACTTGTGACGCTGGTTCCAACCAAGTTGCGTCTTTTAGGATAAGGGTGCCCGCTGGAGGAACCTACATCAACCCCACTGGATTCACATCAATGGGCTACGCCATACCAGCCGCCATAGGTGCCAAGGTCTCTCACCCGGAGTCCCAAGTAGTTGCGCTCACAGGGGACGCCGCGTTTCACATGACAGGCTTCGAGTTAGCCGCGGCGGCCGACAATGGAATTCCCATCGCGGTCATCCTCTTCGACGATGGTCTACAGAACGTGCTCAGGATGCAGCAGATGTTTCTTTATGGGGGTGAGACGTACGAGACTTACGTTCACAACACGGATTACTGCGGACTGGCAAACTCCCTGGGAGTCCAATGTGTGAAAGTCGAGGAGAGGAGAGTACTCAAGGACTCGGTGTCTCAGTGCCTGAACTCCAAGACCCCTTGCTTAGTAGACGTCAAGGTGAACCCTAATGCGATTCCAATACCTCTGAGTAGGTACTTCGCGGCTAAGAGTAGACCCTGAAGGAGTCTGGGGGCCTTCCACGGACTCCTGGCTCCTCGACGTAAATGAACCCACCTCCATCGTCTCCAGATGCAGTGGTCACAAACAACTGCGTCAGCTCAGGTCCTCCAAAGGTTACGGAAGTCACTCTGTTAGCAGGAACGGGTAACTGAGATAGGAGGCGACCCCTCTTGGGGTCCCATCTGGAAACTCTGGAACCTCCCCAATGAGCTACCCACAACATTCCCTCCTCGTCCGCCGTGATTCCATCCGGGAGGCCTGTGCCAGCCGGTATGTCGACAGCGACCCTTCTGTTCCACAAAGTTCCATCTCTCCCATAATCGTAAGCCCAAACCTTACCAGTTGGAGTGTCCACGTGATACATTACGGAGTAATCTAGATCCCAAGCGATGCCGTTAGATATGGTCAGAGAAGTCAGTAACTTTTTGGTTTCCCCTCCCCCGACGGAATACAGGGACCCCAGAGGTTCTTTCTCCTCCAAATCCATCGTCCCCGCCAAGAGTTTCCCCCACTTGTCGCACTTAGCGTCGTTGAATCTGGTTCGCTCCGGTTCCCTCAATTCGGCGACTTTAGTCCTTACTCCGTCCCTTATATTGATCAAGAGAACTTCGTGTGAGACTGTCACCACGTAGGTATCCTCAACCGACGGGTTCACGGAGCTCACTGGCCCATCGAAGGGGAGGTAGGAAATCACTTCCCCTGTTTCAACGTACAATCTCCTTGCCCTTATGTCCACCCACAGGAACCTTCCGTCGTGCCACAGTGGCGACTCAGCCAGCTCGCATCTAATGTCTATGTATCTTCTCATTAGAGGAGGAGGACTACTTCGGTTAAAACTCTTACTGCCTGGCCTCTATCTCTCCCACTTGTGGTAGATGTTCCAGCGACACCTTTTCCTCCGCCCTAGTCACTACTATGTACTCAGAGATCCCCATAAGGTGATCTAGAGCCTTCCTGAACCTAGCTTGGTCGTAACTCATGAAGCTCTCGTCTACCACGAAGAAAGGTGGAGAGAAGTACGATCTCGCTGCAGCTAGTATCAAAACCATGGCGATGGTGAGCCTCTCTGAAGAAGAGAGTTTCCTGAGATCCAGCTCCACTCCTTCCCTCATCACCCTCAACTTCTGATTCTCATCTATTATCGCCTCCATGTCGAACCCCATGTCTGAGAGGACCTTCCTCACCGAGCTCGAGAACTCGTCCCTCACCGAAGTCATCCTTCTGACGTACTCTGCCTGAAGCTCTCCTAGTCGGGCTTCAAGCGACTTTATGTCCTCCTCTAGCTCCCTCATCTTCTCCATCACGGATCCAGGTACTCCGACCTCTTGGAGTTGATACTGAAGGGAGGAGAGTTCCTTCCTCAACTGTTCTATCCTCCCAGAGGTGGAGGGGCCCTGCTGCACTACTTGGATGGAGGCCAACTTCTCCTCAAGTTCCCTCCTTTGTCTCTCCAAATCTGCGATCTGGGTGTTTAGGGTCTCCACCCTCTCCTGAAATTCCATCCTTTTCCTTTTGAGAGAGGCTGCCTCGGACTCTGTCCTCTCTAACTCCTTCAGCTTACCCTCGAGCTGGGCCTTCCTATCCGACAGCCTCGACAGCTCCTCTTTAGCAGCTTGGAGCGACCTGTTGAGCTCCCTGAGCTCTGCCTCTATGGCTCCGATCCTCACCTGCCACGTCTGGGGTTCCACGTGAGAGCCGCAGACGAAACAGGTGGAGACTCCTTTCCTTTCCATCTCTCTAGCTTCCTCCAATGCCCTTTCTATCACCCTCACCTGCGCCTCTAGCTCAGCCCTCTTGAGGTTCTTGCTGTTTATTTCCTCCCCTAACTGGTTCAGTTGCGAGGTGATAGACTCCCTATAGCTCGGATCCAGCGCGGCCTCCAGCGACTTCAGCGACTCCTCAACCCTAGCCAAAGACTTCTGTACTCCTTCCAGTTCCATCCTCTTGGCCTTTAACCTCGCGTCTATATCGTTCATCCTGTTGGTCTTGGTCACTGAGAGTGCTTGCGTTGTCTCACCCATCAACCTCGCCTTCTCCTCCTCGCGTTCAAGCTTCCCTATCTCTTCCTCCAACGCCCTCATCCTAGACATGAGCTCGTTAGACTCCTTGTATTTCTTGAGCAATTCCTGGTGTGATTCTCTAAGACGGGAAAGCTCTATCTCAATCTCGTTCTTTTTCGAGAGTATCTCGCTCACTTTAGAGGTTTCCGCCAGGAACCAGCTGAGGTCCTCCTCTCCCGCAAACAACTTAGACACCAACCTATTCTCTGGGGAGAAGAAACCAAGAAGCTCCGCCCTATCGTCATCGATCACAAGCTTCTTCTCTTCTACTAATCGCCTTCCCCTCCTGTATATCCTCCTGTAGAAAGTCTTGCCATCGACTTTAGCCTCGACTATCCCTTCGTCAGCCCTAGCGTTAAGTAGATCCTCTGGAAGTAGTTTCGAGGTCATGAGAGAAACTATCGCCCTTGCCAAAGAGGTCTTGCCGTAGGAGTTTGGCGCCGTATATAGGTTGATACCCCTTCTCAGTTTAAGGTCCAGTTCCCTGAGTCCTCCTATGTTCCTTACTTTGAGCTCCATCTCATGTAATACGGTTGTTCTCACTTTAAAAAGTCTTGTGCAGAAGACTGTAATTAATAGGGACATTTTTACCAGCAAAGCGGAAAGCTTTAACGTGAGGAAAGCCATATTCGACTCGGACACTGCATCAGATGACACAGTGGCCATGTTTTTGGCGTCTAGGTGGTTCCACCTCCTCGGGGTCACAGTTGTGGCGGGAAACGTGGATTTCCTCCAAGAGGTGAGGAACGCGGTTTTCACAGTCGAGGAGCTGGGGCTAAACACCGACGTCTACCCTGGCTCTAGGAGGCCTATTCTGGGGAAGTGGAGGACCGTCCCAGAGGTACACGGAGCCAACGGGATGGGTTCGCTAAACGTGGTAGAGAAGGGGAGAGCTTCGGAAGAACACGCAGTCGACGCGATCGTTAGGCTTTCAAAGGAGTACCCCAAGGACGTGGAGGTCCTTGCCGTCTCCCCGTTAACCAACATAGCTCTGGCCTACCTGAGGGATCCCGAGTTAGTAGACAGGGTGAACAAGGTCTGGATAATGGGCGGTGCGCTCTGGAGGGGTAATACGACTCCGTCAGCGGAGTTCAACTTCTGGGTCGATCCCGAGGCAGCATCAATCGTACTCAGTGCTGGTTTCGACGTGACCGTAGTTCCTTGGGAGGCCGCCGAGATGTGTGCCGTAGTTGACGACGAGCTTTGGACGGAGATAGGAGGACTTAACACCAAGACCTCCAAGTTCTTCCTCGAGGTCAACGATGCGCTGAGGAAGTTCTCAAAGGCGCAGGGAAACCCTGGTAGCGTTCACCCAGATACACTCACTGTTATGGTGGCTGCTCACCCGGAGATAGTGAAGGAGTCAAAGAGGGTGTTCATTTCGGTGGAGACTTGCTCAGAGGCGAGAGGAGCTATGATGGTTGACAGCTACGGTCTCACGGGTAGGAAGGCCAACGCTGAACTAGTATTGGGGTGTGATCCGCTCACCTTCCGTCGGCTCCTCCTTGGGGAGCTGTCTCGTTAGGTCTGCACTCGGCGTAGACGACCAAGTTCACTCCCCTAGTCCTCATTCCCTTGGAGTCTATCGAACTAGTGAGTTGACTCAAGTCGACATCTACGTCGACTATTTCACCAGTGTCAAGACATATAACATTGGCGTGTGGTTCCTTCCTGAACTCGTACCAAGTCACTCCCCTCGCTTCGAAAGAGTTAAGGAGACCCGACTCTCTGAGCGCTTCCAAGGAGTTGTAGATCGTGGAGAGGCTTATGCCGGGCTCACTCTTCTTCAACATCTCGTATATCTGTTCCCCAGTGTAGTGTCCTCCAGAAGACACCACCCTCAGCACAGCTAGTCTTTGAGGGGTTACCTTCAGCCCCTTGCTCCTCAGCTCCTCTGCTAAGTCCATTCCTAACCTGTAGTCATTTGCAACTGACAGCAATTTAAAACTTTCTTGAGTGAGGAGACCTCAAGTTACCTATAGGTCCCTCAGCATCGACTCGAATACCTGGTTAAGCTCCCTTCCAATATCGTCAATTCCCCATTCTGAGAACACCTCAATGGGGGCGTAGTACTGTACCGAAACCCAGTCCTTAGATTCAAAGACGTAGATCCTCAAGGGAGGCTTCCGTTCTAATGCTTATGTATTCAGAGAAGACCCTCTTGGCGTAATGAGGTATAAATCCCTCGAGAACGAAATTCCAATCACACTCTAGGCCTGTCGCCTTCAACCTCTCTTGGGCGTTTATTTAGACACTATCGCGAGCCCGTTCTCTGTTATTGTCTCCTCTAACCGCCTTAAAGTGGTCTGCGTGGTGATTTCCTGATTATCGTGAGAGGAACAGGCTAACGGGGTTTTAAGATTGGTATGAGATAGCCAAGGGAACTACCACGCCTTTATGGACTGGGCGTCCTCGCGGTGAGTCCCGCTCCTCGGAGGAACCTCGATCTCCTTACGTAGCGGAGGTTCCGTGGAACCTTTCTGTGAACAGCGTGGAAGGGAGGTTGCGGAGGGTTTCCTATCTACAGGCTTGAGTTCCCCAGTCCCGAGGGTGCGACCCAGCTCTTTCAGTTAGGGTCTAAGAATTATTTGTTTTCATTATCATAAAAACATTTCTATAAGGGAGGTTGTCCACCCTCACGGAAGGGGACTTCCGCCCCTTCAGCCGACGTTAAGTTAAACCGTATAGTAACTGAGGGTACTGTATAGGTCTGACTTACTCGAAGCCCCAGACATCCCAGGAGGTTCATGCTCACCAACATAGATCCTGTCGCACCTCACTCCAGCTGCGGTATTCCTTCGAACACCCCTGGTGAGTTGGGGTCATTCCACGTTGAAGGGCCCATTCTCCCCACTCCAGGAGGGTGTGGGCGTTAGTTCCTCGTCCCTCAAGTAAAGTCGGAGGGTGTCCTAGAAAATTGCCGAAGGTCACTAGCCCTTTCCGCGAAGGGTTTCCCAGATAAGTTTCACACACATTAGCTCCAATTCCGCGTAATTGTTTGAAAACCACATATTTTTAGCTAAGTGAGATCAGGCATTGAAAATGAAGTGGGCCTACATAGTGCTGGGCTGGGTACTCATCTTTCCAGAGCTATTCGTCAGGTTGGCCTACGGGATCACGTTGAAGCCTTTCCTCGACTCCATAGGAGGGACCTACTTAGTAGGTGGGGCGGTGTTAGCGGGATTTTACGTTGGATACATGGGTGGCAACATACCGCTGAGTATCCTTGTTGATAGAAACGGATACAAGATCCTTTTTCTGGAGATGTTAGGTACAGCAGTTGGAGCACTTCTCTTCGCAGAGGGTAGGAATGCACTTACGGCAGCGTCGGGGATGTTCGTGATGGGACTCTGTTCGGCTGCCACCTACACCGCTTCGATGAAGCTAGTCGTGGAAAACTCGGACAGCTATAAGAGCGTATCAATAGGGCTACTTGAATCGGCCGGTCCTTCTGTCCTTCTGTTGTCTGGTGCACTGCTCCCGAGAGTCATCTCGACCGCTCCTTGGCAGGACGTATATCTGTCGGTTGCTGCGATCTGCGGAGCTGTGGCCGTTCCGTTCTACTTCTTGAAGGCGGAAAGGAGGGGACCAGAGAGTTCTGCCAGGTCTCTCCTCCTCAGTAGGAGGATTTGGGGTTGTCGGTGGTGAGGTTCTTCGGCCTCTGGGGGGTCTGGGGGATCTCAACTTGGTTATTCACCCTCCTGAGGTTAGTTTACGGCTTCTCGGCCACCCAGTCTGGACTATATGTGACCCTCTTCGGTGCGGTAGGGATCCTTTCTATACCTGTTGCGGGCTTAATGGCCGACCTAACGCGATCCAGGAGAAAGGTTACCCTCATCCTCCTTACAGCTTTCTTCGTTACCGCCTTCCTGTTTCCACTCACTCCACGTGCCGAGGTGTGGGTGACTACGTCCATCTTAGGCTTCTTAGCCTTTGCCTACCGTTCTCCGCTGGACACCATAATAGCTGAGTACAGGAGGGGACTGACTGCCACTTCGATGGGAGTCGCCAACACGGTCTCTCAGGCTAGCCAGGTGGTGGTGCCTATACTAGTGGGTTCCGTGCTCACTTTCTCCAATATGTATTGGACCGTGTTTCCCATAGTGGCCCTAGGGCCGGGGCTAGCGACCCTCATCCTTTGGAGATTGAAGTGACATTCAAAGGGAGAGCAGCCCGTTAAGAAAGGGGTTCTCCATCCTCTCAGCAGCGAGTGTGGTGGAGGAGCCGTGTCCTGGATAGACGATGAGGTCGGGTAACCTCTTGAGCCTCTCTAGGGTGGTCGAGAGTAGCTGGGGAGACCCCCCGAAGTCCGTCCTCCCTACTGTTCCCTTGAAAAGAGTATCCCCGGTCAATATGAAGTCTAGTCCAACTACGCTGATGCTTCCCATCGTATGTCCAGGAGTCCACAGGACTTCTACCACTTCATTCCCCAACTCGATCACCTCTCCATCCCGCACAGTTGCGTCCACCTCCGGAGAGGGAATCCTCTCCCCTAGGAATCTCTCAGTCCACGTGGATAGTTCCTTCACTAGTGGCACATCGTTCTCGTGGACTACGTATTTCGCCCCTGTGGACTCTCTAACTACTGACGCCGACATAACGTGGTCAAAGTGACCGTGAGTTGATAGGATGAGCTTTAAACGAACTTCCGCCTCATCTAGGAACCTGAGGATATCCTCTGGATCTCCCCCTGGGTCCACCAAGATTCCTTCATTGCCAGAACGTATAAGGTAACAATTTGTGCGAAGAGGGCCGACCACAATCCATGTAACTTCCATAGTAAATGTCACGCTTTCGAGCCTATAAAAAGAGACAGTAAAACTGAACAGTACGAGGAGTCTAGTCGAAAGTTCAGGTCAAACGGCGGGCTCTCGATACAGTGAGAGAACGCACAAAAACTTTTTAAAAGTTTAGAAAGCGTATTTCGCAAATGGTTCTATTTGGGGTACTACTCTATATCCATATAGGATCTGCCTTACTTTGGGTTGGGCCAACTACTGGAGCCTACCTCTTAGTCAGGGAGACGGATAGTGTAAAGTTAGTTAGAAAGTACAGGAAGCTAGTGGAGTTCGTGGAGGTTCCCTCCGCTACTCTCCTATTCCTAACTGGGCTGCTTATGTCTTGGTACCTCGGGTTCCCGGGTTGGACGAAAGTGGCCTTGAGTATGGGACTTCCAATAGCAATTGTTGAGGGCCTGCACTACATGACGTGTTCGAGGGCATCTAGCGGAAGTGAACTAAGAGGGGTTATCGACTCCTTGGTGGTTTTCTGGACCACTGTAACTCCACTCCTCCTGTTCCTCATGATATTTGAACCTAAACTTTAGGGCCCAACCGCTTTTATCTCTTGAGGGAAAACTTCTCCCCATGAACAAGGATGTAGGAAGGGCTGCCGAGAGAGAGCTAGTCAAGGTATTGAACGCTGCTGGCTACAGGGCGGTGAGGATACCGACGTCCAACTCTTCACCGAATCCCCTGCCGGACGTTTTCGCGGTGAAGGGGAACTTGCTCTTAGCGTTCGAAGTGAAGAGTAGTTGGGAGGATAGGGTTAAAGTCAGATCCCTTCAAATACGGAAGTTGTTCGAGTTCGTTTCACTTTTTCCCATGACCGGAGTACCTGCCGTAGCGGTGAAGTTCAAGAAGATAGGCAGATGGAAGTTTCTACGAGTGAAGGGTTTAACTGACA
Organism: Sulfodiicoccus acidiphilus; assembly: GCF_003967175.1. Classification (NCBI taxonomy): domain Archaea; kingdom Thermoproteati; phylum Thermoproteota; class Thermoprotei; order Sulfolobales; family Sulfolobaceae; genus Sulfodiicoccus; species Sulfodiicoccus acidiphilus. Next base: position 2,060,710 of record NZ_AP018553.1, read on the forward strand.
TAGTGGTCACGTTGGAGGGAACACAGTACCTAGAGGAGCTATTGACTCCGGGTGTGGAAAGCCTTGAAAAGGTAGAAAAGTTCAGGGAGCAGGAGAAAGCTCTAGCTGATTTTTAAACTTACAGTGCCTAGCTGCCAACCAATTCACTTCTCCCGTTTAACCTCAACATCTATAAGTCTCACCCGACTCAATGGACTACCATGAAGATCGTATCCACTCTCAGGCTACCCGAACAATGCATGCAACTGTTGAAGGGAAACCAAATAATAGAAGGAGACCTCTCAGAGGTATCGGATGCAGACGTCCTCATGGGATGGCCCAACGAACTCTCGTCTATAGTGAGGAGCTCAAGTAAGTTGAAGGCAATCCAAACCTTCTCCGCAGGGGTGGAGGCTCTGGACTTCAGGGCGGTTCCAGAATCGGTGAAGGTGTTCTCTAACGCAGGTGCGTACGCCGTGCCTGTGGCTGAACATGCATGGGCCCTGGTTCTGGCCTTGGCCAAGCGGGTCGGGAGAAAGGACAGAGGAGAGAGCTATGTCGTGACAGGTAAAACTCTACTCGTGCTAGGTGCGGGAGGAATAGGATCAGAAGTAGCTAGAATAGGCAAGGCGGCCTTCTCAATGATCACGATAGGAATTTCTAGGTCCTTCAAGAGACCCGAGTTCTTCGACGAAAGGTACCCATACACCGAGGTGGACAACCACCTTGGGAGAGCAGACGTGATAGTAAATGCCCTTCCCTTGACGAGACAGACGGAGGGGTTCCTCAACTGGGAGAGGCTGTCGAAGGTGAAGGAGAAATCCATAATTGTCAACGTAGGCAGAGGAGAGACGGTGGAAAGAGATGCCCTAGTGAGGCTATTGATGGAGAGGCCGACCGTCAGGTTCGGGACCGACGTCTTCTGGCGCAAGGACGGAGAGGAGAACTTCCAGGATCCGCTCTGGGAAGCGGAGAACTTCACTGGCACTCCACACACGGCTGGCGGTTACGCGAACAGGGAGGTATTGGAGCATGCGAAGCTCGCTGCCTGCGAAAACGTGAGACGTTTCGTGGAGACGGGGAGAGCCGAGAACGAGGTCAGGAGGGAGGATTACCTCACTTAAAGAGAAGAACAGACAACAATACTAGTCCCGAGCCGATCAGTTGAAGCAAAGATAGGCCAACGCCGCGATCGCGAGAAGGGAGAATCCGTTCCAGTTCAATTGTCGGTTCACTCCTTTCTAACTAGGACCCTTGTGGTTCCGGCCCTTAGCACCGCGATCGTGTACTTATCGGGAAAACTAGAGGGAGTCACGTAAAGGGTGGTCTCCACCACCAGCTCGCCCAACTTCTCATCCACCTCCTCAAACTCCTCCCCCCTACACTTAGGACACACGGCCCTCCTCTCGAAGGTCTCCTCCCCACAATTGATGCATTTGTAGACGATCAAGGTTCCACCCCGTAGATCGTGACCGTACTACAGTTACCAAAGCCCGCCATACTCAGAGATAGGCCGACTGAGGGGTTTCTCACCTGCCTCTGCCCCGCCTCCCCCCTGAGCTGCTGAAAGACCTCCACGGCCTGGGCAACTCCACTTGCCCCTATCGGATGCCCCTTGGATACCAGTCCTCCTGAAGTGTTCAGGGGAAGCTCCCCGTTCAAGGCAGTGTACCCTTCTTCTGAGTACTTCCAAGCCTCTCCTCGCGGCAGGAGTCCAAGAGCCTCGGACTGGACTAGCTCCAGGACAGTCGCCATGTCGTGGAGCTCAGCGAAGTCAACCTTTTCCGCTTTGGCACGCCTGAACGCCTTAGCTCCTGCCTCCCTTACGGAACTAAGGTCGAGCAGGTCGTCCCTAGAGGTGATGCTGGTGGACATTGAGGCAGTACCTATCCCCCTTATGTAAACGGGCTTATCAGTGAAACTCCTCGCCTCATCGTCTCCTACGAGAAGTAGCGCCGCCGCTCCATCGCTGATGGGACTATACTCGTAGACCCTCAATGGATCTGACACCAAGGGAGAGGAGAGAACCTCTTCAACTGTAACCTCCTTCCTCACGTGAGCGTACGGGTTGAGAGCTCCGTTGTGATGGTTCTTGACCGAAACCTGGGCCAAGGCCTCTCGTGTCGCGCCATACCTGGACATGTAGAGCTTCGCAGCTAGAGCAGCCAAAGAGGGGAGGGAGGGCCCTGTCGCCCTCTCCCTCGGTGTGAGCAGGGAGGATATCACGGCCGTCACGTCCCGTGTCTTAAGTGTGGACATCTTCTCTACGCCCACTACGAGGACCCTCCTGGCCGTTCCAGACGTTATGAGGGAGCTGGCCACCAGCAAGGCGCTTCCCCCACTGCCACTGGTGTTGTCTATCCTAATCGAGGGAACGGCATCCAATGAGAGATAGGTGGTTAAGAGGGTGTTCAGCCCCGAAGTCGAGGTGAACTCGCCAGAGTAAGTGTTGGACACAACAACGAAGTCGACGTCGTCCCAACGTCCTCTTAGTACAGGTAGGGCCGCCTCAGCAGCGATCTCCATGAGTCCTTCCTGTCTCTTTCCGAACTTGGAGAGTGATGCTGATACGATGGCAGGCATAGGGGAGCTTATCAGCTCCGCTTAAAAACGCTGCCCCCTGTTCCACGGCCTGAACTTCACAGCCAACAGGGTTCCAACCAAGGCACTCAGCACGTTAACAACGAGAAAAATGCCCACCCTAGTGTTCAGAGGATAAGTGTAGGACAGATCTATGAGCCCCGAGAGGAACAGGAGGGATACAGCGGTGTAGACTGCCACGTCGCCCACTTCGTTCTCTTCCCTTATCCTCCTACTGCGTGGTAAATTGTAGGATATGAAGCCGCCGTACACTATCAAGCAGATCACTAGGGGAGCCCACTGACCAGACGCTGCGGCAAAGAAGGGACTGTAGACGATCCCCCAATCGACATGAGGGGGGTAAAATAGTTTAGCGACTAAATCAGTTACCGTTATAATTACAGAAATGAATAGGGAGAAACCCAGTGCTGGGAGGAAATTCCAAGAGTACTTGTAGGACAAACTCCCCACTTCAGGCTCCTTGAGACTTACCTTCCTCCCTCCTGGACTGCTCCTGTCTGAGCTGGCCTTGCTGACCCAATCCCTGCATCAGTTGCCCTATCCCGCCTCCTCCCATCAATATGTTGACTGGATAGTAGGGGACTCCGAGGAACATGTTTGTGGCAGCTGGATCTGACCTCTGAGCCATTATCTCAGCTAACCTGGCCCGTAAAGCAGTATTCGTGTCCACCCCTATGCCGTTGAGCTGGATCACCCTTCTCATCGTCTCGTCCTCCGGCTCTATCCTTACCACCCTGCTTAGGATCAAGTTTATCCCTATCTCTCCGAGGATCTGCCTCAATGCCGCTGTCACAGCTTCGCTCACTTTATGCATGCTGGCGTAAACTTCCTTTATCGAGACATTGTTGAGTATCTGTGACACGGACTGGTCTAAAATGGGGGAGGCGTAAGCTGCGAGTTCATTTATGGTGTAGAAGGCCCCGTTAAACTGGACAGCCTGAAGCAGCTTCAGTGGGTCTACGACTTGGAAGTAGTAGGCCACTTGGTACTGTAAGGGTATAAGTTCGGAAGTCTGGGACACACCTGCGCTCCTCGCTTCAAACCTACCACTGCTTACGAATATGACCTCAGTCAACCAAGGGACGTTTCCTCCGTAACCTAATCGCGAGAAGAAGTTAGAAACGGGGTTATTCGGGGTGTTGAGATCGTGCGCACCTGCGTCGTAGACTCCTACAACCTGCCCCTGTATCCTGACCACGGCCTTCTGGTTAGACTCGACTATCAGCCTCGACCTATTTCTGATGTCTACGTTGTGATCCCGCCACATGATCACCCCAGGACCCATCATGTCACGGCCGTCTTCTTGAAGCGTCCTCACGACTGCTCTGAATATTCCAGACACGGCTCACCTCACCTTCTCCGGCATAAAAAGCTTCTGTCTATCTGAGAACGTCTGCTTCATTGAGTCTACTATCTCCCTGATCTGTCCTAGATCGGCGTTCCCCCTCACCATCTCGAGTACCTTATCGGCCGAGGCTATGAGCTGATAGTCGAACTGGACTAGCTTCTTCATGTCGTCCTCGAACATCTTGAACCTGTCGTAGTATGTGTACATTCCCCCTGGTGCTGCCTCGACCTCGGTAGTGAGTGACCTCAATCTGGAGAGTAGGTCCTCGTACTTATGTACGAGAGGATTGAAGGGATCTTCCATGGCCAATTCGCTCTGCTTCGACTCCAACTCCCTCATTGCATTGCTTAACCTCAGCTTAATGGCGTTCCTCACCAAGAAGTCGTCTTGTCTAATCAGGTCCTTCCTTTTGTATCCCTTGAATCCAGGTAGCATTAGCTCCAGTCTCTCTAGAGGAGCTAAGGGGGAGTTCGAAATGTCACTCATGGGATCACCTCTTGCTGCAGAATAAAAAGTTTCGATGCCGATATTTTACTTTCGGAGAAATCGATTTATCCGTGTAGGTCACATATCACCCGTGGATGAGCTTTCCCCTCAGTTCCTTCTAGACCCCTACCCGTGGCTTGCTCACATGAGGCGCAACGACCCAGTTCACTTCGACGGCGAGGCGTGGAACGTGTTCCTCTACGAGGACGTTAGAAACGTTTTGAATCAGTACCAACTCTTCTCGTCTGGGTTCAGTGGCTACGATCAGACCACGGCCGAGGAGTTGAGGACGAATAGGGCCAATGAGCTATTCGACATTCCGACTAAATATACCATGCTCACTGCAGATCCTCCTCTTCACGACGAGCTGAGGTCCGTTACGTCCCCTTTCTTTTCGCCTTCGCACCTGGCGACTATTGAGAACTTCGTAAGGGAGACGGCTAGGGCTCTAATCAGAAACTCGGGGAACAGGTTCGACTTAATAAGAGACTTCGCGGTCCCATTGCCTATCGAAGTGATCTCCAAGTTGCTCGGCCTTAGCAGACAAGATTCCTCTAAAGTTAAGAGATGGTCAGACGCCATAGCATTGAACTTAGGAAAAGATAGTGGAATGCCCACTGACTGGTCGGCTCTAACTGAGATGCTTCAGTTCGTAAACGAGACTCTGGACTCGCACAAGGAAGGAGAAGACCTGATAAGCAAAATAAGGAGAGCAGAGTTCAGGGGTAAGAGGCTATCGAGGATAGAGCAACTGGCCTACACTGTCCTACTCCTCATCGCGGGGAACGAGACTACTACAAACCTCATAGGGAATGCAGCCGTTACCCTGACCAGGTTCCACCGATGGGACTCGGTCTCAGGAGGGGAGTCGACCACCTGGGCCGTGGAGGAAGTACTTCGGTTCGCCCCTCCAGTGAGGAGGACCTTCAGGGTGGCCAGAAGGGATGTAGAGTTGAGGGGAAGAAGAATAAGGGAGGGTGAGGGGATAAGGGTGTGGATCGCCTCAGCCAACAGGGACGAGTCCGTGTTCGAGGAGCCTGATTCGTTCAATCCCTCGAGGAAACCAAACCCACACCTTAGCTTCGGTTCAGGAATTCACCTCTGCCTAGGGGCGCCCCTAGCTAGACTAGAGGCACGGATCGCCCTAGAGGAACTCAGGAACTCCGGAGTAAGGGTGAAGATAGAGGGGCTAGAACCATTGCCTAACGTCATTCTCAACGGCTTCCGCTCTATACCGGCGGAGGTAGGGACGTGAAGAGCGTTATACCGTGGGGAGTGAACGTACCGTTTGTGTACCTGGCCTTCGCCCTGTGGGGGGCCGGGGCGGTGGAGCTCCTGAGGTATCCCTCTGTTCACCCCTACCTAATGATGTTGGGGGCCTACTCCCTCTACTTCGGCATGATCCAGAGGCTGTTCTTTCCAGCAAGGAAGTACTTTGTAACACAGCTGATGTCGATGGCGGTGGGAATACCCCTCCATTGGGGTCAGGTTACTGGATCAGCTGCGCTCCTCGCTACTGAGGTCTGGTCTCTAGTGGACGTTAAGAGGTACGGATCCAAGTACCCCGTGAACTACCTTGTACTGAGCTCAGTCCCTATGACGCTTCTAGCTTGGACTATATACGGAGGGAACTACTGGCTTCTTGTTCCACCTCTGCTTTCCTACCTCTTAGGAGTAAACGAAGGTGTCTTCTCTTCGACCTTGAGGATCAGGCCGAGGATGGGAATCCAACAACTACCTATCATGGCCTCGGTCATGGCCAGCTGGTTCTTTCCCGTGGCTGTAGTGCCGGCGGTGTTGATTTACGTTGCCTCGTTCGGCTGGAAGGGAGCGAGACCTCGTCTTTCAGCTCTGATCACGCTGGTGGTTATGGTAGTAGTCCCCACATCATCGGTATGGTTGGGTTATCAGGTTCACGCTTTCACGTTGGGAATTATGAGTCCCCTCTTCTCATCGTGCGTGACCTTCTCGCTCTCGTCTGAGAACTACGACTTGGAGTGGCCTGCTCCGCTTCTCTTCGCAGCTTCATACTTCACTAGGCAACTTAGCTTACTTTTGTCCGGGTTGCCTTGGATCACTGGCATGATATTTCTCCTTTTCCTTATAAGTAGAAAACTCGGTCTGAAGTCGCTCTTGCTGGACTTTTAAGGTCCTCTGTTCCAGTGGTGCTGACTTCAAGTACACCTTGTTTCCAAGTATGATGTTATAGGGAATCATTACCTTGGTTACATCTGTCTTCACTAGAAAGGCGAATAATGTGGACACGGCCTTTACTCTACCGTTATTACCTAGCGTGACGACTTCGTCACCTATCTTGGGGGGCTCACTTGTAAGAAGGAAGGGACCAGCCACTACTCCCAACACCTGTTGAATCGCGAAGGCCACCACTACTCTCAACGAACTAACCTAGCGCAACATACGCTACACCGTCGGGTATTGCACTGGCAACTACTGCGGACTAGAGCTCCAATTCCTAATTATCTTGAAGACGTTGGGCATGGCCGCCGCGGTGGGGATCGCGTCTCATCACTACGTTACAGTAAAAGGCGGAGACACCTCCGTTTCCATCAGAGTCGGATCGTATTTCAGTATGGGAACTCACCCTATGGGATCATGCTGACCTCCTCCCAGCACTGGAAGGGTTCCCCTCCTTTGGCTCGTCTTTCCCACCCTCTGTTCGGGTTCACGTCCCTGGTGGGCAGTAGAGTGGATCGGGGAGGGACCCCACTCGAAGGTGGGACTTTCCTCCGTGAAGTCCATTGAGGGAGAACGCGATCGCCCCTCCCTCGTTTTCGTCGAACCCCCGATCGATCTGGGGGGAGGGGCGTCGTTGGCGCCAACGAGGGAAATTTAGACGGAGTCCTGTCGGCAATGACATACTCGTTCACCTAAAGTCAATTGTACGGCTTCTCACCCCACGCTGAAAGGCGAGGCTTTCCGCCCCCTCGACCCCGCTCTTTGTAAACGTAATGTTGGACATCTGTGAAGTCCATTGATTGATGAGGCAAATTCCTGAAAACCGAGTAAATCCCCCGAAATAGGACACTAGAAACACATTTATTGAACTGACTGCGTTTGTTTACCATGACCTACGACCTCCTTAAGGGAGTGAAAGTGGTAGATCTCAGTAGGGCCATGGCTGGGCCCTACTGCACCATGATGTTAGCTGACGCTGGGGCAGATGTAATAAAGGTCGAACCCCCCGTGGGAGACGAGACGAGACTCTGGGGGCCACCTTTCCAAAACGGGGAGAGCACCTACTTCATGAGCGTCAACAGGAACAAGAGGAGCATCGTGATCGACCTTAAGAAGGAACAGGGGAAGGAGGTCCTCAGGAGGCTCTTGGAGAACGCTGACGTGTTAGTGGAGAATTTCAGGCCAGGGGTAATGGAGAAAATGGGGTTCGGATACGAACAGGTCTCAAAGCTTAATCCCAAGATAATATACTGTTCCATCTCGGGCTTCGGCCAATGGGGTCCGTATAAGGACAGGCCGGGTTACGACCTCATAGCATACGCTGTGAGTGGGATGATGAGCATAACTGGAGAGGAGGGGAGACCTCCAGTTAAGGCCGGAGTGCCAGTCTCAGACATAGGAGCGGGCATGTTCGGGGCCTTCGCTATAGTCTCTGCTCTATTCAGGAGAGTATCGACAGGTAAGGGGGAATACATAGACGTGAGCCTACTTGAGGGGCAGATCGCTTGGCTCACTCACCAGGCCGGAGCCTACTTCGCCACAGGTCAGAACCCAAAGAAGATGGGCTCGGCCCACTCTTCCATCGCCCCCTATCAAGCCTTCAAGGCCAAGGACGATTACTTCGTGCTAGCGGTGGGAAACGACGAGCAGTGGGCCAGGTTCTGTAAGGCAGTAGGGGCGGAACACCTCCTGAATGACCCCCGATTCAGGAGCAATCCTGACAGGGTCAGGAACAGGGACGCGCTAATTCAGGAGTTAGAAAAAGTCTTCTCCACAGATTCTTCGACAGAGTGGGTTAGAAGGATATCCGAGGCGGGAATACCCTGCAGCAGGATCTACAAGCTCAGCGACGTCTTCACTGACCCTCACGTCTTAGCAAGGGAAACTGTACAGGAAATTGATCACCCTAGAGCCGGGAAAGTCAAACAGATCTCGCCTCCCTACAAGTTGAAGGGCTCGAAGTTCAGGATCGCCCTGCCACCGCCTGTTCTAGGCCAACATACTGAGGAGGTACTTAGGGAATTGGGATACTCGGAGGAACAAGTTAAAAACATGGTAAAGGAGGGATCTGTGTTGATTACAAGTACTTCTCTTGCAGGTACCTGACAAGGTATTCCGGTTCGTATTCTACACCTAACGCCTTCCTTAGGAGTTCCTTGGGTGAGTATATCGAACCCCACCTGTGTATTTTCTCCTTTAAGAACTCCTTAAGCGGGCCGAAGTTACCCTCCATCACCCTCTCGTAGAGGTGGGGAACTTTGTACCCCAATGTTGCTGCAATCACGTTCCCCAAGGTGTAAGTGGGGAAGTAGCCGAAGGAACCTCCAGACCAGTGAACGTCTTGCAGGGCTCCTTCCGCGTCATTCCTCGGCCTTAGTCCCAAGTACTTCTCCGTTAGCTCCTCCCACGCAGCAGGTATCTCCTGAGCGTCCATATCCCCCGCTATCAGTTTCTTCTCTATTTCGTACCTTATCGCGGTATGGAAATTATAAGTTATTTCGTCGGCGTCAACCCTTATCAGGCTCGGCCTCACCAAGTTGAAGTACTTATATATCTCCTCTCTGTCGTAACCCGATAGGAACTGAAGCTTCGAGCGAAGATATGGGTATATCAAGGACGTGAATTCCTGGCTCCTCCCTACAACGTTTTCCCAGAACCTGGACTGGGACTCGTGAATCGAGTAGGACGCCGCCCCACCAACTGGTGTGAACTCCAGCTCGCTGTTAAGCTGTAGTTCGTAGATGGCATGTCCACACTCGTGTATGACAGAGAACATAGTTGACCTGAAGTCCCTCCCCTCGTACCTCGTGGTAATCCTCACGTCCCCTGTGGAGAGTCCAACAGTGAAAGGGTGTGCAGAGACGTCTATCCTGAACTTCTCCTTGGGCATTCCTAGGAGGTTTATCAGATGTTCGTTCACTTCCCTCATCGAGCCCTCTTCGTACTTGACTTCCTCTAGAGGGTGAGAGGCTGGGAATTTTTCCTCGGCCCTAACTTTATCGAGAACTTGCTTCGAGGCTGGAAGTAGTTCCGAGTAGATCCTGTCCACATCTTTAACCGTGAGGCCCTCCTCGTAAATGTCGAGGAGAGCGTCGTATGGATGTTTCGAGTATCCCAGTTTCTCCGCTATAGTTTTCTCAAGGTCTACTATCCTCTCCAAGTAGGGTCTGAACTTGGAGAAGTCGGCTTCCTTCCTCGCTTCCCTCCACACTACAGAAGCCTTAGAGGTCACCGCACTTAACTCCTTCAAGACTTCCTGGGGTATGGCCCTGTAGAACTTCAATTCCCTACCTACAACCCTAACTATTCCTCTCTCAACGTCTGTCAGATCCTTCCTCTCTACCGCCCGATCTAGGAGAGATCCTAGTGAGAGGATCGCCTCCTGCTCCATGGCTGAGAGCTCTGCAGCGACTGCTCCCCTGGCCTCCGCACCCATAGGTGGCATGTACGTCTCAAGGTCCCACCCCATAAGCGATTGGGTGTACCTTATGGCCTTGACTCTCTTGAACGAAGTGTTAATCCGCTCGATTACGGGATCCATATTCGTTCTATTCATCTCCGATTAAACGATTTTCTAACCCTTAGACAGGCCCTATTGAGACTTCTGAGTCAGTGGGCTTAGATCTCACGTTCGTCATTGGTGGAGGTGGTCGCGTTTTTAACCTTAGCACTGTAGCTAAACTTTTGACTTGAGAGGAAAATCCAAAGCTCAGAGCTAACAACAATACTTTAACACTGATATTTTAAGTCGCTCTCTACGTGATAGTGTCGGCATGAATGGACAACCTCCTTTTCACAAGATAGAGAAAGCGTTTCCTTCAGCTAACACAGCCTCCTATGCGTCTTACATTGATGTGATTTTGGCCAGACCTTCGGTTACCTCGTTGTGTCTTCAAGCAAGTGTTAAGCTAAGATAATTTGGGTACCCTAGCTTTAGACCCACTCACACACTAGGTCCTCGTTGACCCCACACGACTCACCGTCCCATCTGGGCAGGACTTCGAGATACGGATCAATTTATGGCGAACTGGGGTGGAGCCTCGTATTTCAGCGTGGGGTGAGAAGCCGTACAATTGACTTTAGGTGAACGAGTATGTCATTGCCGACAGGACTCCGTCTAAATTTCCATAATCTGTTAGAGCTGCCTCGATTTCTCGTGAACCACCTCCCCCTCACGGACGTGGCATCCTCGCGGTGAGGATTTCCTGCTTCCCGGAGGGACCTAGATCCCCTTCCGTAGCGGAGGTTCAGTGGAACCTTTCTGTGAACAGTACGGAAGGGGGATCACGGAGGGTTTCCTCTCCACGGGCGTGAGTTCCCCCAGTCCAGAGGGTGCGACCCAGCTCTCACAGTAGAGGTCGTAGAAATAGTATTTTGACAACCGTAAAGAGGTTTACATAAGGGGGCTGTCCGTCCTCACGGAAGGGGACTTCCGTCCCCTCAACCCCCGTTAAGTTAAATTTCTCTTAAAGGAGATCTCTAGAAGCTTATGATAAGTTATCAGGAGCTCAGGCCACTTACAACTCCAATCTAACCACAAGTCAATCCACGTCTAAGATAACGAGTTCCAGAGCGCCGTCATCAAGTCCTTCCTTCCCGATTTCTGCAACGCCGCCGACAAAACTCCCAATAACATGAATGTTCCGGAAGAGCCCCCCATCGAGGCTACCCGGAGGGAAGAGGAGTAAAGGTCGCCTCTGCCTTTAAGGCACTCCCTTAGAGCTGCTACCTCTATGAGGTAGTCTCTATCCGTTATTACTTCAGAAAGTATGCTCCTACTCAACTGGGTTGTATTGCTCAGGTCTAGGTAGGCCTGGAGTGAACTTCCCCAACCGGTTAAGTAGCCCGCTAGAAAGTCGTCGAACGATGGAGTGCTACCTCCCCCAGCCCCCACGTAACGTTGTGCTAGCTCCAACGTCCTCCCCGGCTCATCGTCTTTTGAGATAATGAGATGTTTCAGGAGCTTGACCACGTGCAGGTCTAGTTCTCCGGAGAGCGTGGAGCCAAGCACTGACGCAATCTTAACCGCTTCGCCGAGGTTTACCACGTCAGAACTACTCTCACCAGGCCTCCTATAGGCCCTAGCTTCCCCCTCCATAGTAAGAACCAGGTAGTTTCCCTCGAAGGACGCCCTCACTCCTACCTTCTTTGAGCTCGGGGAAAGCGCCACGGAGTACGGTGTTATCAATGGCTGATCTGAGGCGGGCGCCAAGTGGCCCCTGAAGAGAGCGTAAACGTTATCTTGCGTTTCTACCGCGATCTCTAAAGAAACGGAGCCTCGTCTCCTGAGTTCGTTCAGGAGGTCCTCGCCCACGGCCGAGGCCTCAAGAGATTCCATATTCCTCAGCATATCTCCTCAGGGCCCTCTTGAACATGCCCATGTCCATTGACACTACGCCCGCTCCTATCTGCCCAACGCCGGCCTGCCTGTGAGCTATCCCAGTGTTTATAGTGGGCTCGATTCCCGTCTTCACAACTTTCCTGAGGTCTATCCCCGTCGGGGTTCCCTGGAAGGAGAGGTAAGGTATCTTGAAATACCTGTGCTTAGTGTGAGTTATCTGGTACATACGCTCCGTGTTCTCGACCGCGAACTGAACGTTTCCTCCCACCCAAGAGACAATAGAGGGGGCAGCAGCCATGGCAAACCCACCGAAGCCCGCGGTCTCAGTGATGGCGCTATCCCCTATGTCCGGGTTTGCGTCCTCAGGTTTGAAGCCAGGGAAGAGAACTCCCTGAGGCACTTTGGCGGGGGCAGTGAACCAATTGTTACCGAGTCCACTTATCCATATCCCCGCCTCCGTGCCGTTCCTACTCATCACCGTAACAACCGTACTGTACTTCACGTTGTGGGCCGCCAATGTCATGACCTTGGCAGCCCCCATGGCGAAGTTGAGGAAAGTGAACGTATTACCCTTCACGAAATCCAGTACCCTGAGTAAAACGTCCTTAGCTAGGTCCGACATCACAAGGTACCTCGCTAACTCGTTCAAGAAGAGTGAAGTACCTGCAGCGTGTCTGTTGTGACCCTCATCACCCATGTTAAGTGCCTGGGTTAATATGAACTTCACGTCAAGTCCCCCCTTTTCCTTCACCGCCTGATCTACGGCAGCCTTAAGGCTCTCCGCGAACTCTGACCCCATCCACTTCAACCTCTTCAGCACACTCTCATCGTATGCACCATACCTTAGCACCTTCCCGATGCCCTCGTTGAGATTGGAGTAGGCCCTATTCCCATACTTTGGATCACTTATGACTAGCAAGGGCATTGAAGGTGAGACGGCACCAGCCATGGGTGCAACAACCCCCACCTCATGTGTTGGAACCAGTCTCACCTCGCCCGTCTGAAGCTTCCTCTCTGCCCCCTCTGGACTGTCTGCCCACCCCTCTAGAAGCGTCGCACCTATTAATGCTCCCCTCAGAGGGCCTGAGGCCTTCTCCCAAGAGACCGGAGGACCAGCGTGAAGGAGCGTGGGTTGACCGAATACGTTAAGGACTTTCCTCGCCTCCACTACATCGATCCAAATCGCTGAGGCCTCCATCATACGTTCTACCGCGGCCTCGTTGGCCTTCGAGATCTCCTCCCTGAGCGACATTCACAATACCTCCTTAAGTATGTCCTCTATGTCCTTTTCAAGCTCCACCGGTGGGCGCCAATTCACTTGAAGTGTAGTCACCCCCTGACGCTTCAGTTCCTCGTGGAAGTGCGAGCTACCCACGTTTATCACAGTTATCCTTTGGGAAGCGAGAGAGTCGGCTCCCTTCACAATAGACCACCTATAGATACAGTTTCATCGTACACAAGTTTAAGTTTGTTTCCGCCTCGCGTTACTGCCCCCGCTAGCGTCAAGAAAGCCAACGCGTTGGTCGGGAAGAGCTTAACTCCCAACGACTTGAGCTTATCCTCTTGCTCTGAGAGTCCTTGTGGATCTCCCGATGTACCACACACGTGTCCTAGGAGCTCTACTCTCCTTCCACTCCTCTCCACCTCTGAAAGGAAGTAGTTTATTGCGTTTGAGTGAGCACCAGCGGGGTCGTGGTGAGCTCCGTATCCGAGGACGAAGTCCATGTAAACTGCCCCCACCGACTCGTCCTTAGCGAGCTCTCTGAGAACGGTGGTCCTTATTGTAGGGTCGATCATGGGGTGCGGTCTTCCCCGGGTGTATTCTTCCTCTCCTAGATCTACTACGGCATTGCCAGACCTCAAGTCCACAGAGAAACTTACTCCGGCCTCCGAGAGCACTACAGACCCCTCGTTGGCGAAGGTACCACCTGTGAGCAATGCCACGAACCTGCCGTTGACCCTCAGCGACTGGACCATCTCTGAAGTCCTCTGGAAGTCCCAGTGATACTTGGAAAGAAAGGCCTTTAGAGGTTCTTCCCCGCCGCCCAAACTGGCCACCGAAGCCACTGCTTGGTGAAGGGTTTTGGTGAAGGTGAGCCTGCCATCTCTTCCCTTTTTGGCTCCTGGCCCTAGAAATGTAATTACGCACGGCTTCTTGATCCGTGATTTGACGAACTCCTCCACCTTTGCCTTAGTCGTTGGATTTGGAATCTTGCTTACCAAAGCGATCACGTTAGTGCTGGGATCCTCCTCCAGGAACTCCAGGGCCTTCATCATCATCAATCCTCCAACTACGTCCTTCACATCGTTTCCTCCGACTCCGAGGCCGTAGGAAATCCCAAGTCCACTCTCAGACAACATGGAACTCAATTCCTGGAGTCCCGTACCTGACGCAGCCGCCACTCCAACTCCTCCAATCCTAACCTTATTTGCAAACCCCAGACCCACTCCCCTAATTAAAACAGTTCCAGCTCCAGGACCAAAGACGAAACAGTCGTTCTTAACTGCCGATTGTTTCAGTGTGATCTCATCTTCTATTGGTACGTTGTCACTGAAGACGTGCACGTTTATACCCTCCTCAACTAGAGGCAAGGCTACATCCTTAACGTACTTCCCAGGAATGGAGATCAAAACCACGGTAGGTTCTGGGATTGCCGCTAGAGCCGCTTCAACTGTGGAGTACTGGGACTCCTCAGCTCCACCCTCCATTAGGGACTTGGCAGTGGCTATAGCCGCTTCCACGGCCTCCTGACTCGAGCCTCCTACAACTATAACTAAGTCGTCTGGGCCAGCCCCAGCTAGCTCCTCGGACCACAGTCCCAGCGATTTGGCCAAATCCTTGTTGGTATCTGTGGCCATTCCTACCAAAGCTTCACCCACTCCAGGAAGTCTCCTTACTTTCTCTGTGATCCTGAGCAGGAAGACCGAGTCCCTGAACGTACCCTTCATTACGACGGTTCTTCTGTGCTCTGGCCTCGTGATCCTTAAGCCCTCTACCACTTGTTCATTTTTTAAGACCCGTATTTAAGCCTCACCCTATGCTTACCATTATGAGGAAATGAACTTAAATTCGAACTCCGTTTAGAATAAAGGGATGACTGAGGAAAGAGAAACCTCAGAAAGAGTTGAAGCAACCAAGTTCTACCCGGACAAGGGTTACTTGGAGCTCGAAAGGAAGTTCCCAGAAGAGAAGTACCTGTGGAACGAGGACGTCCACCCAACTCCAGTCAAACACAGAACGTGGGGGTCGTGGACTTTCTTCGCCATATGGTTCGGAATGGCCATGGAGGTGGAGTCCTGGGCCCTCGTGTCTATAGGTTACTCTTTCGGTCTCAATTGGTTCTGGAGCCTCGTGTCTGTAGCTGCCGGGAACCTCATCGTCCTCGTTCCTATGATAATACAAAGCCACGGAGGAGCGAGGTATGGGATACCCGAGACGCCATTAACTAGAAGTAGATGGGGAATATACGGAAACTGGATCCCTTCTCTTCTTAGAGGCATAATAGGTGCAGGTTGGTGGGGAATAGACACCTGGATAATATCGGAGGCCATAGGGGCTATGTACCTAGTACTCACACATGGTACAGGATTGCTCTTGAAGCTAGTGTCCCAGAATCCAGCTGACTTACCTTTTCTGATAGCTACAATAAACCCGGATTTGTTCTGGGGAGTGTTTCTCCTAACAATAGCAGCCAGGCTCGCCATACTCTATGTCTCCCCTCCCAGGACTGGACAGAAAGTTCTCAAAGTGGTTAGCTGGACAGTTCCCTTCGTGAGCTTCGCGGGTTTCTTCATACTATTCTTCAACGTCATGTCCATGGCCAGCTGGCACTGGCAGCCCATACTCGATATTCCCACTACAGTCTCTGGATCAGCCTTCTGGTACGCCCTGATAGGGCTGATAAACGCCAATGTGGCTTTCTGGGCCACCATGGCTCTCTCAATGCCTGACTACACCAGGTTCGCGAAGACTCAGTTCGCCCAAACTGCCGGACAGTTGCCCCTACCACTTCTCATGACCGCCATAGGGGCGTTCGGCCTCGTGACAACTGGGGCCTCCTACGTCGTCTTCAAGACTCCCATATGGGATCCAATAGTATTGTCTGCGCTCTCGATATCCAACCCGGCTTTAGCGATTACTGCCCTCTTCCTTCTCCTGCTGGGAGTGGTTGTAGTCAATATATACGCGGACACGGTTGGACCTGCGTACGACTTCAGCAACATATACCCGAAGAAGTTGAGCTGGTTTGCTGGAGTTGTGATAGTCGTGCTAGTCGCTGGGGCACTCCAATCGTGGACATACTACTTCAATGCCTTCAGTTACGTAGAGAACTGGTTGCTAACCTACGGTGCCCTATTGGGAGGGGTGGAGGGAATAATAGTGTTCGACTACGCTCTCCTCAGAAGGTTCAAGTTCGAGCTCTTCGATATTTTCTACTCCAAGGGCAGGTTCAGGTACTTCAAAGGAGTTAACCCAGCTGCAGTGATAGCTTTCGTGATCTCCATGATTCTGGTGTTCCCACCCAACTCTTACCTCCCCACTTCCATATCTTCCCTCTACCCCGGCCAGAGCTGGGTATTTCAAGACTCTTGGATATCCGCCATCCTTCTGTCTGGATTGATATATACGGCATTAATGGTGTTCTGGGTTATACCGAGGTACCAACCTTGGCTACGGGGAAGTCCCCTGAAGGGGTATACATCGAAGGAGACCGAGGAGATCTTCAGGGGAAAGAGGGAGAAAAACTGATTTCCTTCCTCTCGGGAGCCAAGAGCTCGTACCTCTCGGGTTCACCCCTAGCTACCACCTTTCCCCCTTTGACCACCAACATCCTGGTCGGCTGGTCCCTGACTACCTCAAGGGGATGGCGTGCATCAAACAGGACTAGATCGGCTGGATTTCCTTTTTCAATTCCATATTTTTTGAGTCCGAACACCTTTGCGGCATTATATGTGACTAGACCGAGAGCGCCAACGACGTCCTGATAGGACGTCAAGTGGGCTCCATGCATTGCTAGGAATAGGGACTGCAGTATGTCACCTCTCCCCAGCGGGTACCAAGGGTCCATAACGCAATCGTTACCTAGGGCCACGTTAACGCCAGCAGCTAACAATTCCCTCACCCTCGCCAATCCCCTCCTCTTCGGGTACGTATCATACCTGCCCTGTAGGTGGAGGTTTACGGCTGGGTTGACGACTACGTTCACCCCGGCTCTCCTGAGCAACCTGATCAGTTTGTCCGCATATGCCCCGTTATAGGAGTGCATGGCAGTTACGTGGCCAGCTGACACCTTTCCTGTCATTCTCCTCCTTATCGTCTCTGCCGCCACCACCTCTAGAAATCTAGAGTTTGGATCGTCCGTCTCGTCCACGTGTCCATCTACTCCACGATCGTACTTCTGCGCCAATTCAAACGCTATAGAGATCGATCTAACCCCGTCCTCCCGAGTCATCTCGTTATGAGGTATCATACCTACGTTGTCTGCTCCCATCTCCACTGCTTTCTCTAGGAGCTCTACGTTGACCTTATCCGTTAATATTCCGTCCTGAGGAAAGGCGGTAACTTGGAGGTCGACGAATCCCTTTAATTCCTCCTTAAGCTCCAGCAGGGCCCTCAAACCTGTAAGGCTATGATCTGTGACGTCGGCGTGGGTCCTGATCATGGTGACGCCCTGAACTAACATCCACTCCACCGCTCTTATCGCTCGTCTCTTCACGTCCTCCTTCGTCATAGTCCTCTTGTATTCGCCCCATATTTCTATGCCCTCCAGGAGGGTTCCGCTCTGGTTGAACCTCGGCTTTCCCAGGGTCAAGGCGGAATCGAGGTGGACATGCATATCTCCCATTCCAGGGACGAGTAGTCTACCATCAGCTCTATACTCCACCTCCCCAGAGAGCTCCCTACCAATTTCCTGAATTACTCCCTCTCTGACTCCCACGTCATATCTGCCGTTTAATCCAGGCAACGTACAATCCTTAATTACTAAGTCCAGTTTCATACCTCAAACACCTATGATCGATTAAATAAGGATTCAAATCCGAGGAGATTACCCTTTTCTAGAATTAACTTCACTCTAACTCACTCGTTATCCCCTTTAACCTTAGAGGCGGCCTCCTCCACCGAGTCCACTATGGACTTGTAGCCTGTACACCTGCACAATACCCCGGCTAGTCCTGCCCTTATCTCGTCCCTGTTCTTAGGTCTGACATTTCTCAGAAGGGAGTAGGACCTGAGAAGGAACGCTGACGTACAGAACCCACACTGAAACCCGTTGTTGGAGACGAAGCTTTCCTTGATAACCTTCATCAACTCGTCCCTCTCCAACCCCTCTAAGGTAATGACCTCGTCTCCCTCAAGCTCCCCTGTGAGTACTAGACAGGATTTAATGGGTTGTCCATTAATTAACACCGTACAGAGACCACACACACCTTGAGTACAGGCCCCCTTGGGGGAGGGCGTCTCGAGCCTCTCCCTGAGGGTCTCAAGGAGAGTTTCGTTGTCCTCTACTTCCACATGAACCTGAGACCCGTTCAACTTGAATGAGGTCCTCACTTAGGACACCTCCGTCAACATTCTCGCTGTAAGAACAGAAGCCAGGTGGAGCCTATACTCCGCCCCTGCCCTGAGGTCGTCCATGGCTTGGTCCGAGAACTTATCTTGGAGTTGTGTCCTAACCTCCCTGAAACACGTCCTGAAGTCGTCGCCCAATGTCCCGAGTTCCATCAACGTAGGCACAGGAGTGAGGCCCGTGAAGGCGACGGAGACCCTACCGTTGGGAAACTTCCAAACTGCCACATTCATGACGGGCAACTCACTGTCGTTCCTGAACTCCGTGAAGGAACCTCTTCCCTCTAACTTCTTGAAGGAGAGCGAGGTCACCAATTCGTCCTGCCCCTGAGCTGTCTCTAGAGGACCCTTGAAGAAGTCCACTGCGCGCACCACCCTCTGGCCTTTGGGACCTCGAATAGTGGCCTCTCCTTCCATGAGGAGGAACGCCGGAACTAAAGACGAGTAAGGTACTGCGTTCACTACGTTACCCACCACTGTCGCCTTGTTCCTGATCGATGGATCTGCCACCTGGGACGCGGATGCGTGAAGTAGGGGGAACTTACCTCTCACTTCATCGTGGCCAACGAGTTGTGACAAGGTAACGTTAGCTCCCACCTCTATCCGGTCTCCCTTGAATTGTATGAAATCGAGTCCGAGCCTCCTTATGGAAAGGAGGACTTCCGGTCTCATAACGTGCATGTAGGTCATGAGCAGTACCCTAGTACCCCCCGCCACTACCGTGGCTTCTCCCCCAGACAATTCCTGGACAGCTTCCTCTAAGGTTTTGGGTATCAGTAGCTTGAACCTAGGCAGCACTTCTCACACCTGTTGGAGTTCTGGCCTTTGAGACCTTATTTCCCGCCAGAGCCTCTCTGCCGTAATGGGGATCTCCCTCACACTCACACCAATGGCGTCGTAGATCGCGTTCCCCACTGCGGCCGGTATACCTAATAAGGCGTTCTCTCCGATTCCTCTGGCGCCCTTGGGGCCGTTAGGTTGGGGATTCTCAAGAAACACACCTACCAATCTATCGTTAACGTCAGTAACCTTTGCCACCTTGTAGTCCACTAGGTTGGGGTTCAGGAGGGCCCCGCCCTCGTCGAACTTCAAGGCCTCGTAGAGCGTCAGGCTTATGGCCATCACTGCCCCCCCGACCAACTGATCCATGGCCAACTTCTTGTTGATCACCTTTCCTAGGTCGAACACGCCGACGTACTTTTCCACCTTGACCTCTCCGGTGAGTACGTCCACCTCCACCTCAACAGCCTGTGCGCCGAAGGTTATCACTGGGAAAGGTGAACCCTGCCCCACGGAATCGAGGTAGGTCAGGTCTGGGACAACGAAGGAACCCCTTCCCACAATGGGAGATCCTATCACGTTCCCAGTGGGGGTAACGTATCCCATTGCGACGTCCTTCAGGTCTAACGAGCGAGACCCGTCTCCCCTAACTTTAACCTTTCCTTCAGATATAACTATCTCGCTTTCTTCGGCGTTGAGTACCTTGGCTGCGGTCCTACGGATCTGTGCCTTAGCGTCGTCGACCGCAGCTAAGACAGCGTTACCATCGTAGAAGAGGCTCCTGCTTCCCACGGTCTGCCAAGTGTAGGCCGACCTGCTCGTGTCCTTGAAGAGGTCTATCCTGACCTTGCTGGGGGGAACACCGAACTCGTCAGCTACCAACTGAACTATTGAGGTCATGGTGCCTTGTCCTATCTCGGTGGTCCCGACGCTCACGTCTATTGTACCATCCTCGTTGAATTTCAGGTAGGCCTGTGCGCTATTGTAGGGAGGTACGGACGGTCCCTTCATTGCCATGGCTACCCCCCTTCCCTTGTAAATGTATGGATCTGACCTTACCTTCGGTTTTCCCCAGCCCACGAGTTCTGCCGCGGTTTGTAAGCACCTTCCGAGATCTCCGCTAGACTCAGAGATTCGCTGGCCCGTGGAAGTGGTTGAACCCGGCCTCAGTCTATTCATGAACCTGAACTCCACTGGATCTATTCCCAGCTTCCTTGCAGCTGCCTCTATTTGCCTCTCGACTACCCAGTGGGCTTCGAGGATGCCGAATCCCCTGAAGGCTGTAGCGAATGGCTTGTTAGTGTAGACTGTGGTTGAGTCCACCCACACGTTGGGGACGTCGTAAGGTCCAGCCCCTATGTACCCCATAGTCTTACCTACGTTTACAGCGTAGTCCGCGTAAGCACCGGCGTCGACAACGTAACTGACCTTCAAGGCCGTCATCTTACCTTCCTTGTTCACTCCAAGCTGCGCCCTCGCAGTCACACCTACCTTGCTCGGAGCGACGTAGAAGTTCTCTTCCCTGCTAAGGACGAGCTTAACTGGCCTGCCTCCCACTGCCTTGGAGAGTAGGGCCACCAATAGCTCCATATGTAATCCAGCCTTCCCACCAAACCCTCCACCCACGTAGGGGACGTGAACCACGACCTTGCTCTCAGGGAGTTCCAATGCCTTGGAGAGGAGGTTCCTCACGGCGAAAGGTGACTGGGCACTCGTCCATACGTCGAGCGTTCCATCTGGAAGCCACTGAGCTATGACGGCCATGGGCTCCATGTAAACGTGACTAATCATTGCCTCGCTGTAAGAGTCCTCCACCACTACGTAACTCTTCGAGAGGGCGGCCTCGGCGTCTCCCTTCCTCAGCCTGAATACGTTAGCTACGTTGGAGTTGGGTAAGGGTTTTATTTCGGGGTATCTATGGTATTCTTGAAGTTTTTCGTGTACTAAAGGAGCTTCACTCCTAAGTGCCTCAAGGGGGTTGAAAACGGCTGGAAGCTCCTCGTACTCTACCTCGACAAGTTCTGCCGCCTCCTCAGCGCTCCTCTGATCCTTAGCTAATACTGCAGCAACGGGCTCCCCTAAATACCTCACTTTCTCGTAGGCCAAGGGTGTCCTGTCCTGTATGTATATGCCAGCTCTGACGTGGGCTATCTCCCTTCCAGTGACTACTGCCACCACGCCAGGAACCGAAAGGGTCTTCTCAGCTTCTATCCTCTTTATCAATGCGTGGGGTACTGTACTCCTCACTAATTTTGCCCAGAGCATACCTGGCAACTTCAGATCGTAAACGTACAGGGCTTTGGCATTAACCTTGTCGAGAGCGTCTACTCTCTCTATATCCCTCATAATACCTCTCCTAATGAAAGTTATATTTATACCTTTTGGCATGGTAAGGAAGCAACGAAGAGTCCAAAAATTAAAAAAAAGGTAGCGTTAGCCAGTGGCCTAGGAGCGTCGTTCCCCGAATATCCTTTCTATTTCATCGTCCGTATATCCCTTGAGGAGCCCTCCCCGTAGCCAAGGTTGGTACTTCGGGATGACCCAGAATTTCATCAGGATGATATAGAGCACTCCAGTGATGAGGAACGCCGAGATCCACGAGTTTGCGTAAAGCATCTCAGTCACAGGATTCACAACCCAACCCCAGTACGAGAGATAGGTGACTACCGTACCCACAGCGAAGCTTATGAAAGCTGCAGGGTTCACACCCCGCCAATATCTGAACCTGCCGTTCTTTAGGAAGACGTCAGTGGGCTCGAACTTGAAGCGCCTGATCACCGCGTAGTCGAACACGATCACTCCCTCAACCGCCCCCAGAAGAGCACCGTAAGCCAAGAGCCAGTTGTAAATATAGGAATAGGCCCCTCCGGAGTAGAAGGCCCACGCCCCGAGGGCCATGCTTATGAGGACTCCTATCAATATTCCCCTGAACCAAGTCAGGTACTTGGAGTAGGTGTTGGCTATGTCGTACCCGGGTGCCACACTGTTGGCGAATACGTTAACCACGAAGGTCGCTAACATGAAGACGAAGAGGACGAAGTATGCTGCCGCCTTGGGGAGGATCGCGGCCGCCAGTATGACTGGGTCAGCTATTCCAGCGCCATGTCCCAGGCCCAGCACCATTGTAGCGCCGGTGGCCATTATCCCCAGTGCACCTATGGCCGCCATCATTAACGGCATCGGGATTTGTCCTGTAGTCTGAGCGAACTGGGACTTCGCGAACCTGGTGAAGTCGGGCATTGATAGGGCCATGGTGGCCCAGTAAGCCACGTTGGCATTGAGGAAACCGAAGACTGCCAGCCAGAATCCGAAGCCCACTGCCTTGTCAGGTATCTGAGTTATGGGGGCGAAGTTCCAGTGAGCTGAGTTCATGGTGTAAGTGAAGAGGAGCACGAACCCAGCGAGAACTATGGGTGCGGCCGCACGTGCTAACCACTTGAGCGCGGGCTGTCCCTTGAAGGGAGGGGACACGTAGAACAGCAGAAGCTGAATCAAGACGACCGCTATGAACGTTGGCCAGAATATTTGGGGATAAGCGACAGATAGGCTGTACGTGTTGCCGGCCAGTAGTTTGGGTATCTGGTTCGTACTCACCAGGTACATGGCCACTGCTGCTTCTGTGATTATGTAAGATTCTATTCCCCACCAACCCATGGATATTATTGCTCTTATCCACGAGGGGAACTGAGCACCATAAACTCCCCACCTAGTCCTCGTAAGCTGGGGTTCTGACATGCCGTACTTAGCTCCTCCGTGGGACTGAATCAACATAGGCACGAGTACGATCAGGTTACCTAAGAACATCAGTAGTATGGACTGCCACCAGTTGAGCCCGAAGTCTAGTCCGACTCCGCTGAGAGTCCACGTTGGAACTATTGTTACCATGCCGAACCATATGGCCAAGTAGGTCCAAGACCCCCACTTCCTCATTGTAATCGGTGTTGGGTGGAAGTCCTTGTTCCAGAGGTAAGGCTCCTCTGGATACTCCTTTGTTAGTTCAACCTGACCTCTCTTCCTATCGTAGACTGTCACGGCCACGCGGTCTACTACTTCCGCCTGCCTTTCTTTTTCCGTCATAAGGCGGTTTAACCTTAAACAACACTGAAATTTATATTTTTGGGAAAGAGGGCTGACAACTGAACTCCGTTCAATTAAACCCCTCGAGTGCTTTAGAGAGTTCAGTCACTCCCTGTTCAACCATGGGGAAGTCGTTCATTTCGAGGCCATAGACCACCTTGTACAGTGGTACTGTAGTGACGTAAAACATCACCCTCTTGAGCATCTCGGAAGGCGGTTCCTCACGTTGAGTTTTGAGAACGGCTTCTCCAAGAACTCGATCGAAGAAAGTTCCGGCGTAGTCGAGTGCCGGATCTCCGATCATGGCCTCCCCCCAATCTATGAGCGCTAACAAGTTTCCCATCTGGTTCACGATCAAGTTGCGTGGATCGATGTCTCCGTGAATGAACTTGGCATTGAACTCGAAGTTACTTCGATCTACTAGAAAGCGGTGGAGAACGTCGGTTACGCAGACAGTCACTTTAGGATCTAAGACAGAGGAAGCCCGACTTATTAAGGTACTGTAAGTTTGCTTGATCCAGCCTCGCCACGACTGGGAATCGTATCGCGGTATGTCACAGTTTACCTGAGAAGAGTGCACCAACTCTAGAACTGATGCCACCTCGTCGCTGTGTTCCCTCATCGCCTTTAAGTCACTTAACTCTGCAGCCGTTACACCGTCGACCTTCTCATATATTAGTACTTCAGGTTCGCTGGAGTAGAGCACCGGTCTCGGGGCAATCCCTACCTCGTACAGCTCGCGCATAACGCACGCTTCTTTCCTCAACTTCCCGTTGGGTATGCGCGGAATTTTAACAACGTAGCTTCCATTCACTTCAAACACACGATTATCCCAACCTCCTATTAGAGCCCTCACTGTTTTTATCTCCAGCCACGGGGCCGCACCTTTGATATTCTGTATGGCTTCTTCCATATTTTACTCATCTACTATTGTGACCTGGCTTTTAGTCCTTATATTGATAGGGTCTTTAACAATTTGTTTATCGCGTCCTTAGAGCAGCTCAAGTTTTATACCTTCTCAATACACATCCTCTTGAGGAAAAATGACGGAACCAAGTTGGCTAGATGAATGGAAGAAATACTCTCAGAACAAGCCAACCTTCGATTGGTCAAAGGCGGCCAAATGGTCAGGGGTCAAGGTGTATGATCTCTCACAACCTTTGAGCAACCTCACCCCGCCCTTCCCAACGTACCCACCCTTCGAGTTCAAATGGATAAAGACCATGACAGAGAACAACGTGCAAGCCCAGTATATAATGACTCCTCTTCACATAGGGACCCACATGGATGGCCCTCTACACTTCGTTCCGAGTGGACCAGATATAGGGTCGGTCCCCATAGAGCATTGGATAGGGGAAGGAGTGATAGTGGATCTGAGCGAGGAAGTAGGAGACCTAGGGATATACTCTAGTGAGATGGTACAGAAGAAGGCAAAGGAGCACAACTTAGAGTTAAAGCCTGGTGACATTCTCATAATACACACGGGATACCATAAATACGCGTGGTATCAGCCTGAGGCAGACTCCATAAGGTACATGTTGAAACACCCTGGTCCCACAGTGGAGTTCGCGAAGTGGGTGATAAAGTCTAGGTTCAAGTGGCTCGCCGTAGACGCAACCTCCCAGGATCATCCCCTTAATACAGTGATAAGGAAGGTCAGGCCTGACATAGTGGAAGAGTTCGAGAAGGTCCACGGTAAGAAGATAGACCAACTCATGCCTTGGCCTGAAAACTATCAAGTGATGCACATACTTCCCTTCAAATACGGGATAGTCCACGTGGAAAACGCAGGGGGAGAAATATCGCAGGTGAAGAACAGGAGATGCCTAATAGTTGGGGCTCCCTTCAAGTTCCTGGGAGGAGAATCTGCCTTCGTAAGGCTCTTAGCTGTATGTGGTGAGAATTAAGGGAAAATTCCTTAATAAAGTTAATAACCCTTTTCTTTCATCTATATTAGAGTGATGCGTAAAGTTTGTACCTTCATAACGCTCGTGAGACTGGTGGGCATAGGGTGTTTTTGGAGCAATACTGGCCTTCCTCTCCTAGAAGGGCGGAGCTTTGCTCCCCTCTGTGAGACCCTCGACTTTCTATACCATGAGCTAGAGGATCGATGTGATTCGGTGTGAAAAATTCAGAGAAAACTTGGGAATGAAGTTCGATCAAGAAGGGCGGTAGGAGTAAGGTGAGAAAACTACGGTTTTTATTTGCTCAATGAATTACCCTGCCCTCGCGACGGCGTCCTCGCTGCGAGTCCCGTAGAGACGCCTTTTCGTGGCCGAGTTGCCGATGAACGATCCCGTAAGTAGTACGAGAGGTGTTACGATGTTAGCCTCCGTCGAGTTCCCTCTCTGACTTCCTCCCCGCCCTGAAGGGCGATGGTTCCCTCCCAGAGGGCTCGTCGTTCCCGCCATCGGTTCGGGTTTACATCCCTCGTTTGGTGGGCAGTCGAGTGGATCAGAGATCCACTCCCATTTGAAGAGGAGGGGACTTTCACCCATTACGTCTAGTCCCTTAAAGGAAATTGAAGCCGCTGCTCGCTCCTCCCTCAGTCCCATTAAACCTTAGATCGAGCTGGGGAGGAGCGTCGTTAGTACCACTAAGAGAAATTTCACAAAGAAGTATAAATATGAGGGGGCTGTCCGTCCCCGCCGTGAAGGGCGAGGCTTTCCGCCCCCTCAACCCCCGACTTTGTAACTTAGGGTAACCAGCTCTTTCGGCCGAGGTTTAGACTACAGTTCCCCCAAGACGCCATAAAGACGTTTCTATGAGGGCCGTCCGTCCCTAAGGAGGGAGGGGACTTTCGCCCCCAGCCGCAGTTAGGTTAAAACATCTCTTGCTTTGAGGGCAGTTTAGCTCTCCCTAACTTAAAAGGGTCTCCAAAGTCCTGGCGGCCGCTAGAACTACCGAGTCCTCGTAGGGTCTCCCTACCAACTGGACTGCGACTGGAAGTCCGTCTAGTGAGCCTGCAGGGACCGAGATCGCTGGTACTCCCAGGTAGTTTGCGAAACTCACATACTTGGTCGCCACCGTCCTAAATTGCAGTTCCCTTCCTTCAACTTCGTTCACACTCGGCGCCACAACTGAAATGGTGGGAGTGAGGAGAGCGTGGAAACCCCTCGTCTCCCTAAGGAACTCATCCATCACCTCTCTCCTAGCTCTAAGGGAGTCCACGTAATCCACGGCCCTGAAAGAGAGGCCCTCCTTCAAGAGAGCCGCGACGTCCGGAGAGTAGGCCTCTGGGTTGGACGAGAACCACCCCCTATGAACCGAAGCCGCCTCCACTAGCCTCACAACCCTTTGTAGCGAGTTCCACTTTTCCAAATCGAGAGCTACCTTGGTGATGCGTACGCCTCGAGAGCCTAACTGGGTTACCACGTTTTGGTAGAACCCGATATCAACGTCGAGGTAAGCTAAGTTCAAATCCTCCGGTTCAATCCCCCTCACTGC
Organism: Sulfodiicoccus acidiphilus; assembly: GCF_003967175.1. Classification (NCBI taxonomy): domain Archaea; kingdom Thermoproteati; phylum Thermoproteota; class Thermoprotei; order Sulfolobales; family Sulfolobaceae; genus Sulfodiicoccus; species Sulfodiicoccus acidiphilus. The sequence goes on from NZ_AP018553.1 coordinate 2,087,533, forward strand.
CCACTCTACGTCAATCCTCCCTGTTCTGCCCTCAAGTACATTAGCGACGTAGGCGACGTCGGGTACTGTCTTAGCTAACAGACCCACGTGGTCTAAGCTCCATGCGAGCGGGAACACACCGTCCCTGCTCAGGAGGTCATATGTTGGCTTGTAACCCACAACGCCGCAGAGGGCCGCGGGAATTCTCACGGAACCGGAGGTGTCGGTACCAAGAGAGGCTATCGCGGAGCCTAGGGCAACTGACGCAGCCGAGCCACCGCTTGACCCTCCAGTTATTCTGGCTGGGTCGCGAGGGTTTCTGGCAGGTCCAACGACCGAGCTTAAGTTGGTCACACCGGAAGCGAACTCATGAAGGTTGGTCTTACCAACTATAAGTGCTCCTGCCTCCCTCAATCTAGACACCACCTCGGCGTCGTAGGATGGTACGAAGTCCTTGAAGAGAGAGGAACCCATGGTGGTCCTCAGGCCACGAGTGAGGATCATATCCTTCACTGAGATAGGTAAACCAGCTAAGGGTGGGGCTGCTCCACTCTTGAGCTCCCTTTCTAAGGCTGTGGCGTCCTCCACTGCGGCGTCATTAATGGTGATATAGTCGTTGAAGGTGTTGTTCTCCCTCCTCGCACTATCCAATGCCCTAGAGGCCTCCTCTATTGGTTTAGAGACGCCTCTCCTCACTTCGTCTTCCTTAAGGAGTAGGACCGGTTTGGGTTTTGTCGTCTCAAGTTCGAGAGGGAACTTCACTTCACCACCTCTGTTCCAGACTCTCCTTTGACTATTTCCCTTCCTTTTCCAAGCCTTCCAATGAAGGCCCTCTTCCCGCCTCCCCTCAGGAACCTAACTGCTGCTTCCACCTTCGGGGCCATCGAACCTTCACCGAATTGCCCTTGAGAGAGCAGGACCTCTGCCTCCTGGAGGCTCATCCTCCTGAGGGGCCTCTGGTTGGGAGTTCCGAAGTCTACGTAGACGTAGTCGGCGTCTGTGAGTATGATGAGGTTATCTGCCTGCAACGAGTTAGCCAAGACCTGACTGGCCAAGTCCTTATCCACAACTGCCTCTACACTTCCTTCCTCAGTTGTGGGGACTCCCCCTCCACCACAACACACCACGAGAAATCCTTCCTTGACCAGAGAACGGATAGCTTCGGCCTCAACTACTGCCAGTGGCTCCGGGGATGGAACGGCCCTCCTCACACCTCCACGTGGATCCCTCACCAAGGTCACTCCCTTGGCCGTGAACTCCTCGACCTCCTCTTTAGACAACCTCGGCCCTATAGGCTTGAGCCAAGCTTTAGACGTATCCACAAGGACCCGAGTTACGATTACCACAGTCCTGTCTGGGAGTTTCCTCCTAGACATCTCTAGCCTGAGGGCCTCCGCCAATGCCGAGCCCATCCACCCCTGGGTACATCCAACTGCCTGATCTAGAGTCATGAACTTAGCCGAGGAGATTACCTCCCCCACTTGTGGACCGTTACCGTGAGTTACTACCACTCTACCCAACTCAAGTAGGTCAGCTACGTCGGATGCTGCAGCAGCTACAGCCTCTTGCTCCAACGGTAAACCTCCTGTGGAGAAAGCGTTCCCTCCTAAGGCTATAACAGTGAGCATGGCAACCCTCACTGACTAAGGGGATAATAAGTTGCTCGCTCTCCTTAAAAGGAGGAAAGAAAGTTTATATAGTAGTTAAGTTGAGAGTGGCTAGTGATCAAAGGAGAAGCGTGTGTATTAGACGAAGTCGGGCTTCCCCCTACAGAGGTGGAAGGCTAGTGACGGAGGATGTCGAGAAGGAACGCCAGAAAGAGCCCGAGGTAGTCAATAAGCAGGGACTTGAAGTCATAGGAGTAAACCCGATACCTGACTCTGCGAGGACTGCGGGGGCGGGGAAGATATTCAACTTCTGGGCCATGGCGAGTGCCTCCGCCACGACTCCATTGGCAGGCCTGTTGTTATATGGGGTGGGAGTAACTAATTTCGTAGCGATCGTCCTGTTATCGCTCCTAATAGGACTAGTTCCAGCTGCACTCTTCTCGGAGATGGGAAGGCAGTTCCCAGTGCCCGCACTGGTGGTGTCTAGGAAGACGTACGGGTACGGGACTTCCAACGCCCTGTCCTTCTTCTACACTGTGGTCAACTTAGGTTGGTTCGGGATAAACGACGCGACGGGAGGTCTAATTCTCGCCTCACTTACAGGCACCAATCCAGTGATCTGGTATGTTGTAATGGGTATAATACAAGTCGTATTGGTCCTTTACGGCTTCAAGTGGCTGGAGTACTTCTATAGGTACACTGCCCCGCTTTTGGTAATTTCCTACGCGATCCTAACGTACTTTCTCTTCACGTCCTACCACATCGACTGGTCGAAGTTACTTACGCCGACGTCAAACGTCAACTGGGGGTTGGATCTCACACTAATTCTCTCTTTCTCCATATTGTCTTGGACCTACAAGATATCAACCAGCACGAGGTTCGCAACTCCCTGGGAGAAGACCAAGGGCGTGTCAAGGTTCCTCTACGCCGTGGCTCCAGGGATAGGAATAATGGTCCCTGTTCTTCTCATGGGTATAGTCGGTTACGCCTCCCAGGCATACGCGGGAAACTGGAACGTGGCCGCTGTCCACTTCCCGCTCACCAGCGGAGTGCTTTTGTTGGTGGCTTTCGTAGCTTCCTTAGGAGCTTCACTGGCTATAATTCACACTAATGCTATGAACTTGTATCCAGCTACGGCAGACCTTCTGACGGCGATCCAGCCGTTCTTTAGAGATAAGACGAAGGAGCAATGGGCCCAGCCGATCTCCACAGGAATACTCGGAGCCTTGGCGGTAGCGTTGGCAATAGCCGGAATACTGCAGCATGTGGAGAACTTTCTCCTTTTAGTGGCGGATCTAATCTTTCCCTACACCTTCGTGGTCATTGTGGATTGGTACGTTAGACTCTGGGGTAAGGTACCGGCTCAAGCCTTCTACAGAGTGCCTAAGGGATTCTGGGGCAACTTCAACGTGAAGGCCGTAATCGCCACAGCTGTGGGAATAGCGCTTTCAGCCCTGACCATTCCTGTCGGTCCCCTGTTTAACTACTTCCCTCAACCGGTTTTCGCGTCCCTGGTTGCAGCTCTCCTCTACTACGCTCTACTGAGGTTGCCGATGGGAGACACTTAGCGCAGGTTAGAACCCAATTTATTTTTTACATTGTTGGACTAGTGTAGACTATGTAAACAGAGTAAGCTCGTTCTATCTCGATTAGACACCACATGGGGTATGCTAACTTTCGTTAGGGCCGAAGGAAGAATCTGTTCTCTTTTCAAATTAAGGACGTCGCAACAGCATTATTGATCGCCATCTACCCAACCATTGAAATATTTATTTGGAAACCTCACTGACAATGAGGAACTCTCGATAATCCATGTTAAACTTTTGATGTATGCCAATTACTTTATACACTATTGAAGTAGGGGAAAATAAGGATCCCTCATTGAATAAAAATTTTTCATATAACAGAAGAAGCTGATCAAGATTCAGTAGGGATTACACTTAAGCTGGCGTTTGCTCTCTGAAATCGTAATGAAATTATGCACCATGGGGTCGAACAAACTAGTCACGACTTTCAACGCAGTGATGACTGAGGTATTTACTGGGCTCTCACCTTCTGAGGTGGTAATACTCGCTGAGCGTACACCAGAGAGAGACTTCAAGCCTCTCGAGGAGGCTCTTTCCTACCTTGGGGTGAAGTCGGAAGTCAGAGTAGACGAGGTGGGAGAAGATCTTGAGAATTGGAGGGCTCTGTCGAACTCGCTGGAATGTGACGTCTTGGACGTGACACCTGGTAGGAAATTCATGGCTTTAATGGCTGCAGCTTCCGACTGCCAGGACGTCAGATACGTTTACCTAAGGAACGAGTCCAAAGGATACAGGGTTTTCGGATATGTTCCATTTCATGAGTTGAGGGTCGTGGAGCTCAAAGGTAAAGGAGAACACAAGTTGGTTCCTAGGCCCACGGTGAGAGGGAGAACCGTAGAGCTAAACTGGGAAGAGTTGACAGCCCTATGGAACTTGCTGTCACTCTGGGGAGAGCCTGAGATCGAGCTATCCCAAGACGGATATGTGGAGTTTAGTGGAACTATAAAGGAGTTACTTAACCACGATGAATGTGAACCTTGCTTAACGAGAAGCGGTATGCTGACTTACCAAGAAGAGGAACTGTTGATCGAGAAGGTCAAACTGGGGGACAAGCTAGCCCTAGATACAAATGTTTTCATAAACGTTGGAGACAGGCTAAGCGAACTAGTAGGAAAGGCAGTAGTGCCTCTCACAGTAGTATACGACGAGTTGGTTAGATTAGCCGAGTACACTGGGAGGCCTACGCCTCAAGCCAAGAGGGCTCTGATGGGGCTCAGCTCTTACACCAAACTACATCCGAGGCCAGTGGACAGACCTGTGAGGACGGGGGGCGACAAAGGAATTATAGAGGAGGTAGTTACAAGGAAATCTACGGCGGGGAACCTCTGGTTAGTGACTGGAGACAAGAGACTGTATTCAATGTGCTCGGCTTCAGGGGTACAGGCCGTGCTTTTGGGAAGCAAGAAGAGGTCTTCTCACTCTGAGAAAGTGGGTTCGCTTATGGCCTGCCTATCTTTTCTTTACAGCGTGAAAATCAGAGTGTCTGGGAAGGAAGCGTGCGAGCTTCGCGCAACTGAACCCTCGGGTCGAAACGTGGAAGTCAAACCCGTAGACAATACCTTGGCCTACGGGGGCTTGATTAAGGTGCTCTCAAGCGCCTCCAGCGGGAGCCCTTGAACTTTCCCCCCAACCACGTTAACCCCGCTATGAGGAGAGCGATGAGGAGGATCCCCGCCCCAAGTGCCAACAGACCTATGGACTGAAACATCATGGCAAGTAACTGGAGGTCGGACATGTATTCTGAAAGCATCAAGGGATACATCATTATAAGGAAAAGGAGTATGGCCAACGCCGTAGACCTGTAACTCAATCTAGCCACTAGCGATACGACAAGAGATAAGACAGTTGTCAGAAACTTATTGGACCTGAGCAGGAAGTCCCTCAAATCAGCCGATTCTTCGTACAGAGAAGAAAATATAAAGTTTTCCCAAACTCCTTTTCATCACATCATTGACCTAATTCTATCCCAGACTGAGTCCACGTAGTCCAGAAGGGACTTCAGTTCCTCTTCCGTAATACCCTTAAACCTCCCTTGAATCGACGTGAAGTCGGTCAGAGGTCTCCTGAAGTTTCCCTTTATACAGTGAAGACTTTCGTTGCTCACTTTAACCTTTCCTCCCTCGTATTCCAAGAGAGGCCAGTAGCAAGTCTGTACAGCTATCTTCGCCACCTCGGCCGTCCTAGAGGGATCGAACAGCCATCCGTAGGGATCTGGAGTAAGGACCTGAACGTACCTGAACCCCTTGATCGACTTCGCTTTCCTCAACTTCTCAACGTAGTCCATAGGATACCCCACAGATGCTGTCGCTACATAGGGAACGTTGTGCGCCATCATTATGAAGGGAATAGACTTCTTGTTTTCCCTCTTCCCCTCCGGAGTAGTTGGCGTCCTGGCACCTCTAGGGGTGGAGCCGCTTCTCTGTCCTCCAGAATTCATGTAAGCCTCGTTATCGACACAGAGGTATATCATGTCCTCGTTCCTCTCAGCCGCCCCACTCATGGAACCGAATCCTATGTCAGCTGTCCCTCCGTCTCCAGCCCACACGACCACTGTGACGTCTTTATTTCTGAGCTTGTAGGCCCTAGCCATACCTGACGCCGCCGCTGGGCCCGCAGCGAAGGCTATGTTCATGACTGGATAGTTGAACGAGTTCTTAGGGCCCATCCCCTGTATTACTGAGGAGCAGCCGGCCACAACCACCATCGCTACGTTGTTACCTAGGGCCATACCTAGCTGCCTCATCGCCATGTTTTCTGGACAGCCTGGACAGGCCGACGTGCCAGACAGCAGCGCCTTACTCGACGTCCCGCGGAGTCCTAAGCTCAACCTTCCTCACCTTTCCCGGATAGAACCATAATTGCTTCTCAGTCTCTGACTTAGTACCCTCCACGAACTCAGTTACGAGTTCCTCTATCTCACCCTTTCCCACCGAAACACCTCCTAAGCCAGAAACCGCTCCCCACAGGGCCTCGACCTCTCCCCTGACAGTTGAGGCCACCTCCATGAAGAGAGGACCTCCCCTCCCCAAGGAGGTGGACCTATCGAGCACCAACACCTTTCTTCCCTTTAAGGCCTCCCTCACCTCTCTGGACGACCAAGGCCTGAGGTATCTGAGTCTAAGGAGACCTACACTTATCCCCTTCTCCCTGAGCGAGTCTACGGCTTCCATTACGTCTCCCGACCAAGCTCCCATGGCCACTACTACGTAGTCCGCGTCCTCGACCCTGTAGGTGACGTTGAGAGTTGAGTAGTTTACTTCAGAGTTCACCTTGGAGTTGTAGTCCCTCCCTACTTCCCTTATAACCTCCTCCGCAGACTGGAGAGCCTGCTCCATGGAGTGTCTAAGCTTCATGTAGTCTTGAGGTTGGAACATGTTTCCCATTCCTACGGGATCTTCAGGGTCGAGGACGTAGGGTTGGTTCCTGAGGGGTAGGAAAGAGTCTACCGACTCCTCGGTCGGCACGTTCACGGGAACCTTGGTGTGAGAGAGTATGAAGCCGTCCATACCGACCATGGCAGGAAGGAACACCCTTGAGTCCTCGCTCACTCGAAACGCTTGGATCGTCATGTCCATAGCCTCCTGGGGATTCATTGCGAATCCCATCACCCAACCTGCGTCCCTGAGCTGAGTGAAGTCCGTGTTCTCGTTCCAGATGTTCCACGGTGCCCCAACGGCCCTGGTGGCAACAACCATGACTAGGGGTATCCTCGCCCCGGAGACCCACCAGACCATCTCGTGCATGTAGAGTAGTCCCTGGCTTGCGGTCGCTGTGAAGGATCTCACTCCCGCTGAGGCGGCACCAAAGGCTCCAGCCATCGCTGAGTGCTCACTCTCCACCCTAATTATATCAGCAGAGAGTTCTCCTTCTGCCCTCATCTCGCTCAGCTTCTCAATTATAGTGGTCTGTGGCGTTATGGGGTATATAGACACTACACCGACCTTGGCAAGCTTCACCGCACGTGCCACCGCCTCGTTACCAGACATGACCTTCCTCAACTACGATACCTCCTTCACCATCGATATCGCTCCCACCGGGCACTGGTTCGCGCAGACTCCACACCCTTTACAGTAGTCGTAGTCCACCGTGGCCTTCCTTCCCGGGGAGAAGAGAATCGTACCCTCTGGACACCAAAGGTAACAGGCTCCACAACTAACACATTTAGACTCGTTCACGACCGGCCTTACCACACGCCACTCGCCCGTCAGACCCCCGGCTCCCTTATCTGGCCTGGACACGGGAAAGAACTGGTATTCAGGCAGCAACTTTCATCACTTCCCTAGTCCTCTCATATGCTACCCTCATGGCTTTGATATTCTGTTCCGCCACCTTTCCAGAGAACTCCTCCATAACAGCCCGCTCCAACGAATCTAACGTCACTGCACCCACGGCCTTCACTAGGGCCCCTAGCATGACCACGTTTACCATAGGCCAGCCGGATCTGACTAGGCCGTGCTCCGAGGCCACTGAGGTGGCATCAACCACGAAGGTGCGCCACCTGAGCTCCACGGGACGAGGAGAGTTGAGCACGATCATGCCACTGTCCTTGAGGCCTGAGAACGGGTTCCCAACCGAGATTATGGTGGGATCTATCACAACTACCACGTCTGGCTCTGTGATAGGACTAGTGACCCTTATTGGAGAAGGGGATATCCTGCAGTAGGCTTCTATCTCGGCCCCCTCCTCTCCGCGCCGTAAATCGGAAAGGCGGAGGAAAAGAGGCCGTCATAAGCAGCTGCCTCCCCAAGGAGGTTTGCCATTGTTACCACACCCTGCCCTCCCCTCCCGTGGAATCTGACCTCGAGCAATAAGAACCACCAGTTAATGACTCCCTCCATGAGTTATAAAACTTTCTTATGCTCTACTGTAGGAGGCGCTTTCTTGTTCAAACTCCACGCCCTTTCTATTAGAGTTTGGTAAGCCATAGTATGTGACGAACTTAAAGAAGTATACCCTATGAAGGAGCTCTGAAGCCAAGGAGACTACGGCACCCACTAATCCCAGAGGAGGGAAAGCGATGCCAGCTAAGTCCAGGGCCAAAGCCCCTGCACTGATCATTCTGTAGTTTCCGAGCTTGACCAGCGGAGCAAGCCTCCCCTCCTCCTCTGGAAAGTGTAAATCTCCAGGGCGAGGAACATGACCGCTACTAGGAACAGATATCTGTCTAAGAGATAGGCCGCAACTGGCAACGAGACCGTGATCCCTGTTCCCACGAAAGATATGGGAGTGTCGGGATCGTACCAAGAAGGTCTAGCTTTAAGCATGTATACCATGATGCTTGAGGCAACAGAGAGTGCTGAGAACGCCATAGCTATAGGGAGTAGTTGCTGGAAGAGAATAGATGCAGACGCCAGTAGTACAGTTAGTCCCCCGAATCCCACTTCCCTACTTAACCAAGAGGACCTCAGGTTCAAGAACACCCTGAGGAACCTCGAGGACTTCTTGGCGTGGACTACGGAGGGGAGTAGCCCTGCGGCGAAGGTGAGCGCCAGAACTAGGGCCCCATAGGGGATATGTAGGTAGAGTGACACCAACGCGTAGAACAGTCCGACCTCGCTCAAGATGGTGAATGCCACTAGCTCCCAATAGTTCTTCTCCGACTTCACCTTCAGGGGAGAGGCCTCGACTTTTCCCTCCTTTGGAGGAACCACGACCAGATTAGGACGTGTGATGTCGCTAGGCGCTAGGTAATCTGGCGTAGATCCTCCTTTAGTCCACCCGAATGCCAGTGCGCCTGTGGGGCAGGCCTGAACACAGTAGGGGATTCCCTTCCCTCCCTCAAGTCTCTCTCTGCAGAAGTGACACTTGCTCACCGTTCCGTCTGGTTCCTCCTGGGGGACCTCGTATGGGCACGCCCAAGTGCAATAGCCGCAACCTATGCACTTGTCCTGGGCTATCCACACTATCCCGGTCTTAGGATCCTTAGTGTAAGCCTGAGCTGGACAGGCAAACATACAGGTTGGGTTATCGCAGTGATTACACGACATAGATAGAGCGGTCTTAAGGCCAGCAAGTTCGAACACTGGTAGCTTTCTCCAAGCAACTCCCTCCGACCACGAGTAGGCGTCCCTGCAAGCGGTAACGCAAGCCCCACACAGTATGCACTTGTTGTGGTCAAAGACGAAACTCAGTCTATCCTTTGGCAATTGATAATCTGGCATCTCACGGATCGTCCAATTGTGTTGTAATAAATTGGCGTATTAAAGTGTATAAGTCTATCGTGGACTCTCCCTCAACCCGAACTTAGGCAGAAAGCGCGAGAGACAAGGTAACTGGGGTCGAGGTCCGAGTTCGACCTCTTTTCCGTGACTCCTGGGTTAGGTAGCTAAGATCAATTTTTATTCCACCAGGATTGGGAAAAAGTTGTGGGAACTGAGTTCTACGATAGAGCCCTTATGAGAAACGCCTTGAGACAGGCGTTGGAAGCGGACAGTGTCGAAGACGCTTTAAACTCAATGAGTGAAGACGATGTGAGTAGGATATGCTCCGCATCTGAGGACGAACTTACCAAGGCCTTCTGGGAAGTAGCTGAATTCATAATGGGAAGGTACGTCAATCAAGGAAAGCTCCAGGATATTAAGGAAAGTTGTAGAAGGCTACATGAAAAGTAACGGGATAGAGATCTCTGTAGTTGATAGGTCAAGCTTTTTATTACAGAAACGTACACCACCCATACGGACGTCGAGGGCGTAGCCGACTTACCGCTACACACGGGAAAGGTCCCATCTTGGCTAGTACCGATAATGAGGCGAATGTCGAGGGCAATATTGGACGTAATGTTGCTGGAGTGGGGACCCAGAAAGTTGGTGGAGAGGCTCTCAAACCCGCTATGGTTTCAAGGTCTGAACAACGCCATAGGGATGGATTGGGATTCCTCCGGTTCAACCACGGTCACGTTGGGTATATTGAAGGACGTAGTAAGGCCAGAGGAGGACGGGTTAGCCATATTAGGAGGAAAAGGAAGGAACTCGCTAAAAGTACCAACGGAACTTCGAGCCCTCCCACCTAAATTCAACGTCAAACCTGAGGAGCTAGAACGCGTGAGCTTCCTGACAGCGAAGGTAGACACCACCTTAGTCCAGGATGGACACATCCTTTACCATCACTCGATGCTCGTGACTGACCAGGGGGAGTGGGCAGTAATTCAACAGGGAATGAACCTGGAGACCAAATTCGCTAGAAGATACCACTGGAGGGAGAGGGAGAACCTCGTTGTGGAGCCCCATGAGGCCATAGCTGGAACGAGAGTAGGTGTAGCGGTGAACGTCACTGACGAAGACAGGGAAAGAACCAGGAGGTTGATCCAAGACCTACTGAGGACGAACCCTAGAAAGGTGGTTGAGGAGTTCACGAAAGCTAGAAACGCATTGAGGGGTCAGCTTTCCCTTGACGTCTGGACGTCAGGAGGAACGACGGGAGCTATCTCCAAAGAGGCTAAGTTAGTCTACGCTAAACCAATTGACGAGAGGAGAGTGATGAGGATATTAAGAGAAGTGTACGAAGCGCAACCTGCGAACTTAGAGGAATCGCTGGAGGCTGGGTTAGGGCCTTCTACGGCCAGGGCACTCTATCTGATAGCTGACCTCATATACGGGGAACCTCCCTCCTACCGCGACCCCGTAACACACCCTTACGACCCTTTCAAGTACGCATTCGCAATAGGCGGAAAGGACGGAATACCTTATCCAGTAAAGAGGGAGGTGGCAGAAGAGGTTATTTTAACCTTAGAGGAGATCGTCGAGAGAGCGAAGCTAGAAGAAAGAGAACACCGAAGAGCGTTATATAGTCTGAGGAGGTTAAAACAAGGGAACTTCTCGTCTAGTGGTGAGGTAGGCGAACTCTTGTCCGATAGAAGGAGCCAGGAGACCAAGTAGGATACCCAATGAAATCTTCGCCTTAGATGGTGCCGAAAAGGAACAGCAGGAGAGTACGTATGCGAGCCTGCTCAGATCCCTTTTATTTACCTCACCTAGGTATAGATGCCACTGAAGTCTCGCCATCTCAGAGCTGCAGTTAGCTACCATCCTCGCCTCTTCTCTGCTTAGGGTCGTGGGGACATCGCCAGAGGCCAACTGAAAGTACTTCCCTCTCTCCTTCAACGTTTCAGACTTTGAGTGGCCGACGTGTCTAGATGAACTTCGATGAACCCTGTAGTAGGTTAGGGGCCTACTGTCGGAGACCACGTCGAACGACGAGTCTATTGCGGAGTAGAGAAAGTAGTTATCGACGAGTTTTGTAATGCGAGATAGATCATCAAGACGACTTTGGACGACTTCCCTTCTGATACACATTGAACTGCTATTGAAGAACATCTTCATCTTGAACATCGAGCAAACCTCGTCTCTGTTCTTTCTCTTGAATCTACGACTCTCGACGACGTCTTCTCCTATCACCCTACCCATCTCATCTATCTTTACCCTAGAGTTGTAAAGGAACCCAACGTTACTATCTCCGAACACTTCCTTCACTGTCCTCAATTTCTCTAATGAGAACATGTCGTCATCGTCCAAGAAGCATATCACATCGCCTGACGTATGGACAATCCCTGTGGCCATGAAAGCCCCAGCCCGCTCGTCCTTTGAAACTATCACCTTTACGTCTATGTCATTTACGCTGAAGCCCTCGTCGGTCACTAATACCACCTCGTCAGGTGCGTGGCTCTGTTCCTTCAGCGACTGGACGGCATACCTGACGTACTCTCTTCTTTTGTAGGCAGTTACTATCACGGATATCTTCACTGCCCATACCTCCTTAAGTAATATCTGAAGAAGACCTCAGAGGACAAAGAGGGAGAGATTAGGCTAACGATAGCACCTCCTAACAGCTTAACTCTGAAGGATAAGGGGTGCTGGAGACACCCCATCGACTGCAGTGCCTCACGAAGAGTCCTTGGTTCGCGCTTTTTAGAACAGAGTTTGGCCATAACTCTGAACACCTTTTCGTCACACCTTATCAACATACTTAAAAATGGATATTTATCGAAGGCAGAAGCCATTAAGGCCTTAGCTTCCGCGGTCTCACTATAGTACTTCCTTGCCCTATCTAGGAATTCCTCCTTCCCTGCTTCGAAGAAGTGCATTAGACTCCTGTGAACCCTATAGATCGTCAGAGGCTCAGATGTGTGCCTGATGGGTAGAGCCGAGGTGAGAGCGACGAAGAGGTAAAAGTAGTCTACCCCCCTCACCACTCTGCTTAATACGTCTACAAAAGGATCGAGAGTCTCTCTCTTTACACATATAGATGAAATGTTAAATTCTAGGTAAAGCCTAAGAGCCCTTAAGATCTCTCGTGACTCC